>NZ_JAZDCT010000011.1:0-147343 GCF_036324045.1 Pseudomonas carassii
CACCACTGCCGATCGGGTGACCGAAGCGCCTCCGATACTACCTAAAACATCCAACCAATTGATTAGCAAGAGGTTTTTCGTTTCGACTACGTCGGAAGTGGGGCGCATTATAAGGGGATTTGACAGGGCGTCAACCGTTAATTTCATTAAATTGAAATATCGGGGGAACAGACCGTGTCAGGGCCACCAGGTGTTCGCCACGCCCCTTGCAGCGCCTATGAGATCGAGCGCCGCGCGGGCGGCGCTCGATCTCATAGGCGCCATAGAACCCTCGGCGAACACCTCGCACACACAACACAATCCCAAGACAGACACCTGGCGACCATCACACCCTCTATAAACCGCCCCCACCCAATCCAACAAACCACCACCCCAACCTTGCCAACCCACCTTCCCACTGCGCACTATATTGCGCACCCCTGCGCGCACAATAAACGGAAACCTCCATGAACACCCCAAACCGCAGCCTGACCGCCACGCTGTTCCCCATTGGTCTGCTGCTGATCGCCATGGCCTCCATCCAGTCCGGGGCCTCGTTGGCCAAGAGCATGTTCCCCGTCGTCGGCGCCCAGGGCACCACCGCCCTGCGCCTCATTTTCGCCAGCATCATCATGCTCCTGCTGTTGCGTCCCTGGCGCGCACGCCTGGACGCCAGCACCCTGCGCAGCGTGATCATCTACGGCATGGCCCTGGGCGGCATGAACTTCCTCTTCTATATGTCATTGCGCAGCGTGCCGCTGGGCATCGCCGTCGCCCTCGAGTTCACCGGTCCACTGGCTGTGGCGCTATGGGCCTCGCGACGGGCGCTGGACTTCCTGTGGATCGCCCTGGCGGTTGTCGGCCTGCTGCTGCTGATCCCCGTCGGGCAAACCGGTGGCGGGCTGGACCCGGTCGGTGCCGCCTATGCCCTGGGGGCCGGGGTGTGCTGGGCGCTGTACATCCTCTATGGGCAAAAAGCCGGTGCCGAGAACGGTATCCAGACCGCAGCCCTGGGTGTGGTGATCGCCGCCCTGTTCGTCGCCCCCATCGGCATCGCCCACGCCGGTAGCGCTCTGCTGACTCCCGCGCTGCTCCCCGTGGCCCTGGGCGTGGCCATCCTGTCGACGGCACTCCCCTACAGCCTGGAAATGGTCGCCCTGACCCGTATGCCCGCCCGCACCTTCGGCACGCTGATGAGCATCGAGCCGGCTTTTGGCGCGTTGTCGGGGTTACTGTTCCTGGGCGAGAAACTCACCCTGTGGCAATGGCTGGCGATCCTCGCCATCATCACCGCCTCGGTGGGCGCGACTCTTTCCATGAAACGGGACGCCACACCGCCCGTAGCTGCCGATTGATTTGAGAAATATTTGCATTTAGCCACCCCATAGCCTTGTACCACCCGGCGTGGCTGATTAAGCTGTCACCCGAATATAATCTTGACGCTATCTACTGAGCGGTACATGGACGCTGGGGACCATCAGGGAAGAGACAAAGCGCAAATCACAGGCCCGTGAATGCAGTCGGGCCGAATAAGGACAGGAATGAAACGTATTTTGCTCATCCTGGCCATCCTGGCAATCGCTGGATGCGCCGCGACAGCCAACACCGAGGTGAAGCGGGGGAAGAAGGGCCTGCACATCAACTGCTCGGGGCTCTCCTCGTCGTGGGACAAGTGTTATAGCAAAGCCGCCAGCTCCTGCAGCAGCAAGGGTTACAAGGTCATCGCCCGGTCCGGCGACACCGACGAAGAACCTGGCGACTACGTATTCGGCATCAATCCGGCCGGCTATACCAGCCGCAGCATGATCGTGATCTGCAAGTAAGCGATACACAAAGGGCAGCCAATGGCTGCCCTTTTCATTGTAACTGCCGCCTTTTCACAGCGCCGCAGTGCGCCGCTCCAACCAGGCCAGCGCCTCGCCTTCCAGCAGCGGTGCCAGCCGTTCCCGCACCGTCTGGTGGTATCGGTTCAGCCAGGCGATATCTTCACTGCCCAGCGCCTCGAGCAGTAGGCAACGCGTGTCGATCGGGCACAGGGTCAAGGTCTCGAAGTTCAGGAACTCACCGAACTCGCTGGTACCGGCCTCACGGTTGACCACCAGGTTCTCGATCCGCACGCCCCACTGCCCCGGGCGATAGGTCCCAGGCTCGATGGAACTGATCATGCCCGGCTGCATGGCCGTCTGCGGTGTGGCAGCAGCCTGGTAGGCGATCACCTGCGGGCCTTCGTGCACGTTCATGAAATAGCCGACACCGTGACCGGTGCCATGACCATACTCGACCTGATCGGCCCAGATCGGTGCCCGGGCAATGGCGTCGAGCAGCGGCGAGAGTATCCCGCGCGGGAAACTGGCCCGCGACAAGGCAATCATGCCCTTGAGCACCCGGGAGCAATCGGCCTTCTGCTCATGGCTGGGCTCGCCGATCGGCACCATCCGGGTGATATCGGTGGTCCCGCCCAGGTACTGGCCACCCGAGTCGATCAACAGCAAACCATTGCCTTCGATGACGGCGTGGGACTCTTCGGTGGCGCGGTAATGCGGCATCGCACCGTTAGCGTTGTAGGCCGCGATGGTGGAAAAACTCAGCGACACGAAGCCCGGGCGACGGGCACGGGCCGCGCTCAACTGGTCGTCGATGGTCAATTCGGTGATCGGTTGCGCGCCAAGGTTCGCTTCGAACCAGGCGAAGAATTCGCACAGCGCCGCGCCATCCTGCTCCATGGCCTTGCGGATATGGACGAGGTCGCCTTCCCCCTTGCGCGACTTGCTCAGGGTAGTCGGGTTGATGCTCTCGACCAGCCGCACCTGCTGGTGCAGGTTGTCCAGCAGGCCACGGGTGACCCGCGCCGGGTCGACCAGCAGGCTCGCCGCAGCCGGAATCTCGGCCAGCGCGTCATTAACCCCGGCGTAGTCGCGAACCTCGATGCCATCGGCCGCCAGCACCTGGCGCAGGTGGCCATCGACCTTGTCACGCCCGACAAACAGGAACGCCTTGTCCTGGCTGACCAGCGCGAAGGAAACGAACACGGGGTTGTAGGAAACATCGCTGCCCCGCAGGTTGAAAAGCCAGGCGATGTCGTCGAGGGTGGCGATGAAATGCCAGTCGGCGCCCTTCTCCCGCAGTGTGCTGCGCAACTCGGCGAGTTTTTGCGCACGGTTGACCGTGGCATGGGGTGGCAAGTGCTGGTACACCGGATTGCCCGGCAGCGAGGGACGGTCAGCCCAGACCCGCTCCAGCAGGTCGAGATCGGTACGCAACGTCGCGCCTCGCGCCTGCAGGCGCTCGCCCAGTTGCCGCGCCGAGGCCAGGGCCATGACCGCACCATCCACCGCGACGGTGCCGTCCACTTCCGTCCCCAGCCATTCCAACGCGCCGGGCTGACCGGGGCGCAGCTTCATCAGCTCGATGCCGCTGCCGGCCAGCTCCTTGTCCGCCTGTTCCCAGTAACGGCTGTCAGCCCACAGCCCGGCAAAGTCTGCGGTCACCACCAGCGTCCCCACCGAACCGAGGAACCCGGACAGCCACTGCCGCCCTTGCCAGTAACCCGGCAGGTACTCGGACAGGTGCGGGTCGGCCGAAGGCACCAGCAGGGCATCCACGCCCTCCCGGGCCATGGCCTCGCGCACGCGGGCAAGGCGCGCCGGGATGGATTCGTGAAGGGGGGACTGACTGTTCATGCGCACTCCTGCGGATAGGTGACGACGGGTCCAGGACGCTGATAATGGAACAGCCGACAGGCGCCCGCAATCTCCGCGACCGTAACAAGGCATGCATTGCCCCATGTGCCCTGATTCGGCACCCCGTGCTTGATGCTCCGCTATGCGCCCTGGGCAGCAAGCACCGCACCCAGCTGGCAATGCAGACCGCCATCGGCGCCACGTACCAGGCTGCGCAGCGTCTGGTACGCGGCGAAGTTCACCCCACGGGCCTGATGCTCGCCCAGCAGGTCGAGGAACGGCTCCTCGATGAAGCAGCCGGCGGCGGCGGCCCAGGCCTGGCGCGATTGCCAGCGCAGGTGCTGAAGTACCCGGCGGCCGTCGTCGCTGACCTGGATGCTGACGCTGAGCAGGCCGTCGCAGCGTTGCGCCAGGTGCTCGCTGCGCACCACCAGGGCCTCGGCCAGGGCATCCTGGCGCAAGGGTGGCACGTCGTACTCGATCATCTGGGTGAACCACAGGGATTGGGTGTTGGCCGCCATGACGCATCTCCTCGTTTCGGGCTCTTGCAGCAGATGGTCGTGGAGGGTAAAACCTCCAGCTAACTCAAGGTCAAGGATTTTATTGCCGATGAAGCCCCCTTCCGCCCAGGAGCGCCTGCTCAGCGTCGGCCAACTGGCCGCGCGCAGCGGCGTGGCCGTGACCGCCCTGCACTTCTACGAAACCAAGGGGCTGATCCACAGCACCCGCAACGCCGGCAACCAGCGCCGCTATCCACGGGCCATGCTGCGCCGGGTGGCGGTGATCAAGATGGCCCAGCGCCTGGGCATCGCCCTGGCCGACATCGCCAGCGCCCTGGAGGCCCTGCCCTGCGATCACACCCCCACTGCCGACGATTGGCAGCGCCTGTCGGCGCGCTGGCGCGACGACCTGAGCCGGCGTATCGACGAGATGGTGATGCTGCGCGATCAGCTCGATGGCTGCATCGGCTGTGGCTGCATGTCGTTGAAGGAATGCCCGCTGCGCAACCACCACGATCGCCTCGCCGATGAAGGCCCGGGGCCGCACCCGACCACCAGCGAGGCTCAACCGCTGATGACCGCGAAGCGCCGCCGGTAATCGCTGGGGGTCATCCCGGTCAGGCGCTGGAACACCTTGCGAAAGGCGCTGGGGTCCTGGTAGCCGACGCCCCAGGCAATCTGGTCGACGCTGCGCCGGGTGAACTCCAGCAAGCGGCAGGCCCGACCGACCCGCACCTGCTGCGCGTATTCGGTGGGACGCAGGCCGGTGGCGGCGCGAAAGCGGCGCAGGAAGGTGCGCGGCTCGAGACCCGCGCAACCGGCCATGTCGGCCAGGCCGGCATCCCGGGCCTCCTCGGCCTGCAACCAGTGCTGCACCTTCAGCACCGCCTCGTCGCCATGGTCCAGGCGCGGCTGAAACAAGGCGCCGAGCAACGGCGCCGGCGAGGGCTCGACCGCAAGATAGCGGGCTGTCTCGCGAGCCAGGGTGTGGCCGAGGAAGCGCTCGATCAGGTGCAGGCCGAGGTCGGTCCAGGCCATCAGCCCGGCGGAGGTGACAATGTCGCCGTCGTCGAGCAGCGGCTGGCTGCCCTGCACCCGCACCTTGGGAAAGCGCTCGGCAAGGGCCTGGGCATAGTTCCAATGGGTACAGGCCGCCCGACCATCCAGCAGGCCGCTGCCGGCCACCAGGAACACACCGATGCACACCGAAGCCAGCACGGTGCCCTGGCCATGCACCTGGCAGAGCGCGGCGCGATGGGCCTGCAGCACCTCGGTCGAGGGGGTCGCCGCCAGGCTCGGCGGAATCATCAGCGCCCGCAGCGCATGGTCGCTTGCCGGCTGGCTGTCATGCACCACCTGTAGCTGACCCGCGCCATCGAGCTGCCAATGGGTCACACGTAGCACCGGCAGATCGTGTGCACCCAGTTGCCCGGCGACCCGGTTGGCCACCGCGAACAGGTCGGTCAGGCCGTGCACCGCCGCGCTCTGGGCGCCGGGATAGATCAGCACGCCGATTTCCAGGCTGTCAGTTTTTGCCGTCATTGTGTCGCTCGCGCCTATCCTCGATCGGGTCGCTCCAGCCTATAACTATCGGCAGTTCATCACTACTGCCGCAGGAGGCACCATGAGCACGCGCGCCCTGATCATCATCGATATCCAGAACGACTACTTCCCCGGTGGCAAATGGACCCTGGACGGCGCCGAGGCGGCGGCCGACAACGCCGCCCGGTTGCTGGCCGCGGCCCGCAAGCGGGGCGACCTGGTGGTGCATGTGCGCCATGAGTTCGAGAGCGCCGACGCGCCGTTCTTCGTACCGGGCTCGGCCGGTGCGCAGATTCACCCCAAGGTCACGCCGGCGGCCGGCGAGGCGGTGGTGCTCAAGCACCAGGTCAACAGCTTCCGCGACACCCAGCTGAAGGCCCTGCTCGACCAGCACGACATCAAGGCACTGACCATCGCCGGGAGCATGAGCCACATGTGCATCGATGCCGCGACCCGCGCCGCTGCCGACTTCGGCTATGAGGTCAGCGTGGCCCACGATGCCTGCGCGACCCTGGCGCTGGAGTTCGACGGCAAGTCGGTGGCGGCGGCCGATGTGCACGCCTCGGCAATGGCCGCGCTAGCGTTCGCCTATGCCAGGGTGGCCAGTACCGACGAGCTGCTGGCCGGTTGAGGGCTCAGATCACCACGTTGCGCACGAAGCGCACCGGCTCCTGGCCATCGTTGCGGTAGGCGTAGCGGCAGTCGCTGGGGAAGACGAAGAACTCGCCCTTGCCCAGTTGCCGCTCCCCCCCTTCGATGATCAGGGTCAGGCGGCCTTCGCTCACATAGATCTGCTCGCTCCAGCCAGCGGCATCGGCTTCGCTGGCGTAGCACTCGCCGGGGGCCAGGGTCCACTCCCACAACTCGACCTCGCGTCGCGCCGGGCTGCTGCCGAGCAGCACGGCGCGGCTGGCAGGGTGAACACCGGCCCAGGCCAGCTCTTCGATGCGGCTGGGGTCGCGCCGGTCCGGCGCCTGGATCAGGGTGCTGAACGCCACCCCCAGCGCTTCGGCGATCAGGTCCAGGGTGGTGAGGCTGACATTCTTCTCGCCGGCCTCGATGGCCACCAGCATCCGCCGGCTGACCCCGGAGCGCTCGGCCAGGGCGGCCTGGCTCAGGCCGGCGTCGCCACGCAGGCGACGAACGTTCTGGCTGACATGCTGCAGCACCGATGCGCGGTGCTCGGAATCTTTGTGCACTATATTGCTCACTGGTAGGGGATGCGCAGTATACTGCCCACTTTGCGGCGAATTGTGCGCCGCCCCTTCCGAGTGCGCAAGACCATGAACCAGGCCCCCACCCGCAAACCCACTGTCAGCTTGCGCCTGAGCAAGGCCGAACTGGTGCTGGTGTTCATCACCATGCTCTGGGGCGGCACCTTCCTGATCGTGCACAACGTCATGACCGTCAGCGGGCCGATGTTCTTCGTCGGCCTGCGCTTTGCCGCCGCCGCGCTGTTCGTCGGCCTGGTATCGGCCCGTTCACTGTCGGGGCTGACCTTCACCGAGCTCAAGGCCGGCATGCTGATCGGCGTATCGATCATGCTTGGCTACGGCTTGCAGACCATGGGCCTGCAAACCATCAGCAGCAGCCAGTCGGCGTTCATCACCGCGCTCTACGTGCCCTTCGTGCCCCTGCTGCAGTGGCTGGTGCTGGGCCGCCGCCCGGGCCTGATGCCGAGCCTGGGCATCGGCCTGGCCTTCGTCGGCCTGATGCTGCTGGCCGGCCCCGAGGGCGGCGCGCTGCACTTCAGCGAAGGCGAACTGGTGACGCTGGTCAGCGCCGTGGCGATCGCCGGCGAGATCATCCTGATCAGCCGCTACGCCGGCAAGGTCGATGTGCGCCGGGTCACCGTGGTGCAGCTGGCCACCGCCTCGGCGCTGTCGTTCTTGATGATCGTGCCGACCCAGGAGCAACTGCCCGGTTTTTCCTGGCTGCTGCTGGCAAGCGCGGTGGGCCTGGGGGCCATGAGCGCGGTGATCCAGGTGGCGATGAACTGGGCGCAGCAGTCGGTTTCGCCGACCCGCGCTACCCTGATCTACGCTGGCGAACCGGTGTGGGCCGGCATCGTCGGGCGCATCGCCGGCGAGCGTCTGCCGGGCGTGGCATTGATCGGCGGGCTGCTGATCGTGCTGGCGGTGGTAGTGAGCGAGCTGAAGATCCGTCGCCAGGATGAGGCCGACGCCTTGCAGGATGATGAGGCGCGCGAGCGCGAGGCGGGGTTGTAGGCAAGGCAACCACCCTGTGTAGGAGCGGCCTTGCGCCGCGAAAAGGGCTGCAAAGCAGCCCCAGCGATTGAACACTGAATCCCCGGGGCCGCCATGCGGCCCCTTTTGCGGCACAAGGCCGCTCCTACACAGGGAACGCATAACCCCACGGGCACACGATCAGCCGCTATGCTCTGAAAGAAACTGTTATAAAAAAACAGCTTGTCACAGCACATTTGTAGGATCCTGCAAACCCTTGCGTGTTGGTGATCAACCGTCCGGCACGTATGATCCTTGGCAAACTTCTCAGAACAGAACGCTATGTCATTGATTGTGCTATTGCTTCTGCCCTTCCTGGGCAGTTGCCTGGCGGCTGTACTGCCGCACAACGCACGCAACGCCGAGTCCATTCTTGCCGGGCTCGTAGCCCTGGTCGGCACCGTCCAGGTAGCGTTGCTGTACCCTCAAGTCGCCGATGGCGGGGTCATCCGCGAAGAGTTCCTGTGGCTGCCGAGCCTGGGCCTGAACCTGGTCCTGCGCATGGACGGCTTCGCCTGGCTGTTCAGCCTGCTGGTGCTGGGCATCGGCACCCTGGTATCGCTGTACGCCCGCTACTACATGTCGCCCCAGGACCCGGTGCCGCGCTTCTTCGCCTTCTTCCTGGCGTTCATGGGCGCCATGCTCGGCCTGGTGATCTCCGGCAACCTGATCCAGCTGGTGTTCTTCTGGGAGCTGACCAGCCTGTTCTCCTTCCTTTTGATCGGCTACTGGCACCACCGCGCCGACGCCCGCCGCGGCGCCTACATGGCGTTGATGGTCACGGGGGCCGGCGGCTTGTGCCTGTTGGTCGGGGCCCTGCTGCTCGGCCATGTGGTCGGCAGCTATGACCTGGACAAGGTCCTGGCTGCCGGCGACACCATCCGCCAGCATGCGCTGTACCCGGTGCTGCTGCCCCTCATCCTGATCGGCGCCCTGAGCAAGAGCGCGCAATTCCCCTTCCAGTTCTGGCTGCCCCATGCCATGGCGGCGCCCACCCCCGTCTCGGCTTACCTGCACTCGGCGACCATGGTCAAGGCCGGGGTGTTCCTGCTGGCCCGCCTGTGGCCGGCGCTGTCGGGCAGCGAGGAATGGTTCTGGATCGTCAGCGGCGCCGGCGCCGCCACCCTGCTGCTCGGCGCCTTCGCCGCGATGTTCCAGAACGACCTCAAGGGCCTGCTGGCCTATTCGACCATCAGCCACCTCGGCCTGATCACCCTGCTGCTGGGCCTGAACAGCCCGCTGGCGGCGGTCGCCGCGGTGTTCCACATCCTCAACCACGCCACCTTCAAGGCCTCGCTGTTCATGGCCGCGGGGATCATCGACCACGAGAGCGGCACCCGTGATATCCGTCGCCTGAGCGGCCTGTTCCGCCTGGTGCCGTTCACCGCGACCCTGGCCATGGTCGCCAGCGCCTCGATGGCCGGCGTGCCGCTGATGAACGGTTTCCTGTCCAAGGAGATGTTCTTCGCCGAGACCGTGTTCATCACCTCCACGGCCTGGGTCGAAGCGGCCCTGCCGGTGATCGCCACCCTGGCCGGGACCTTCAGCGTGGCCTACGCGCTGCGCTTCACCGTCGATGTGTTCTTCGGCCCCCCAGCCCAGGACCTGCCGCACACGCCTCACGAGCCACCGCGCTGGATGCGCGCGCCGGTCGAACTGCTAGTGCTCACCTGCCTGGTGGTCGGCATCTTCCCGGCGCAATCGGTCGGCCCGCTGCTGGCCGCGGCCGCGACGCCCGTGGTGGGCGGCGTGCTGCCGGAGTACAGCCTGGCCATCTGGCACGGCTGGAACGCGCCGCTGATGATGAGCTTGATTGCCATGACCGGCGGCATCGTGCTCTATCTGCTGTTGCGCAAGCAGCTGCAGCGCGGCCGTTTCCCCTACCCGCCGCTGATCGAGCGCTTCAACGGCAAGCGCCTGTTCGAGCACGGCCTGGTGCGCCTGATGCTG
The DNA here is from genome assembly GCF_036324045.1 of Pseudomonas carassii. Lineage (NCBI taxonomy): Bacteria > Pseudomonadati > Pseudomonadota > Gammaproteobacteria > Pseudomonadales > Pseudomonadaceae > Pseudomonas > Pseudomonas carassii. The sequence continues at coordinate 9,898 of NZ_JAZDCT010000011.1, forward strand.
CTGGCCCGGCATGTCGAGCGGCGGCTGACCACCAAGCGCCTGCAGACGCAACTGTTCATGCTGGTGCTGGCGGCCTTCATCGCCGGCCTGGTGCCGTTGCTGTACAGCGGCCTGAGCTGGGGCGACCGGCCGAAGATCCCGGGCTCCGGGGTGTTCGTCGCGCTCTGGCTGATCGCCATCGCCTGTGCCATCGGCGCCGCCTACCAGGCCAAGTACCATCGACTGGCCGCCTTGATCATGGTCGGCGTTTGCGGCCTGATGACCTGCATCACCTTCGTCTGGTTCTCCGCGCCGGACCTGGCGCTGACCCAGCTGGCGGTCGAGGTGGTCACCACCGTGCTGATCCTGCTCGGCCTGCGCTGGCTGCCACGGCGTATCGAAGGCGTATCACCGCTGCCTGGCAGCCAGGACCGCGCACGCCTGCGGCGCCTGCGCGACCTGGTGCTGGCGGTGCTGGTCGGCGGCGGCATGGCGCTGCTGTCCTACGCCATGCTGACCCGCCCGACACCCAACGACATCTCGTCGTTCTACCTCAGCCGCGCCCTGCCCCAGGGCGGCGGCACCAACGTGGTCAACGTGATGCTGGTGGACTTCCGCGGCTTCGACACCCTCGGCGAGGTCACCGTGCTGGTGGCCGTGGCGCTGACCGTGTTCGCCCTGCTGCGCCGCTTCCGCCCGCCGAAGGAGAGCATGCAGCTGCCGGCCCAGCAGCGCCTGCTGGCGCCGGACGTGGTCACCGACCTGGTCAACCCGCGCCAGGCCACCGACACCGCGCTTGGCTTCATGATGGTGCCGGCCGCCCTGGTGCGCCTGCTGCTGCCGATAGCCCTGCTGGTGTCGATGTACCTGTTCATGCGCGGCCACAACCAGCCGGGTGGCGGCTTCGTCGCTGGCCTGGTGATGTCGGTGGCGTTCATCCTGCAGTACATGGTCGCCGGCACCCAGTGGGTCGAGGCGCAGATGAGCCTGCGTCCGCTGCGCTGGATGGGCACCGGCCTGCTCTGCGCCACCCTCACCGGCGCCGGGGCGATGCTGCTGGGCTACCCGTTCCTGACCACCCACACCGCCCACCTGCACCTGCCGCTGCTGGGTGACGTGCACGTGGCCAGCGCGCTGTTCTTCGACATCGGCGTTTACACCGTGGTGGTCGGCTCGACCCTGCTGATCCTCACCGCCCTGGCCCACCAGTCGGTGCGCGCCTACCGCCCCGCCAAGTCCAGCCAAGCAGGAGCCGCCTGATGGAAGAAGTCATTGCAGTCGCCATCGGCGTCCTGGCCGCCTCCGGGGTCTGGCTGGTCCTGCGCCCACGGACCTACCAGGTAATCATGGGCCTGTGCCTGCTGTCCTACGGGGTCAACCTGTTCATCTTCAGCATGGGCAGCCTGTTCATCGGCAAGGAGCCGATCATCAAGGACGGCGTGCCCCACGACCTGCTGCACTACACCGACCCGCTGCCCCAGGCGCTGGTGCTCACCGCGATCGTCATCAGCTTCGCCATGACCGCGCTGTTCCTGGTGGTGCTGCTGGCCTCCCGCGGCCTGACCGGGACCGACCATGTCGATGGCCGGGAGCGTGAGGAATGAGCGGGATGAACCAACTGATCATCGCGCCGATCCTGCTGCCGCTGGTCACTGCGTCGTTGATGCTGCTGATCGGCGAGAAACACCGCTGGCTCAAGGCGCGCCTGAACCTGCTGTCCACCGCCATCGGCCTGGGCATCGCCGTCACCCTGCTGATGTGGGTGCGCACCCAGGGCCAGGCCGAATCCATCGGCGTCTACCTGCCGGGCAACTGGCCGGCGCCGTTCGGCATCGCCCTGGTGGTCGATCACCTGTCGGCGCTGCTGCTCACCCTCACCGGCATCGTCGGCTTGAGCGCCCTGCTGTTCGCCCGGGCACGCTGGGATGGCGCCGGAGCCAGCTTCCACGCGCTGTTCCAGATCCAGCTGATGGGCCTGTACGGTGCCTTCCTCACCGCCGACCTGTTCAACCTGTTCGTGTTCTTCGAGGTGCTGCTGGCGGCTTCCTACGGTCTGCTGCTGCATGGTTCGGGGCGGGCACGGGTCAAGGCCGGGCTGCACTACATCGCCATCAACCTGTTCGCCTCGTCGCTGTTCCTGGTCGGCGCGGCCATGCTCTATGGCGTGACCGGCACCCTGAACATGGCCGACCTGGCGCTGAAAGTACCGCTGGTGCCGGAAGCCGACCGCGGCCTGCTGCATGCCGGCGCGGCGATCCTGGCCATCGCCTTCCTGGCCAAGGCCGGGATGTGGCCGTTGAACTTCTGGCTGGTGCCGGCCTATTCGTCAGCCAGCGCGCCGGTGGCCGCGCTGTTCGCGATCATGACCAAGGTCGGGTTGTACGCCATCCTGCGCATGTGGACGCTGCTGTTCTCCGGCCAGGCCGGCGCCTCGGCGTTCTTCGGTGGCGACTGGCTGGTGTATGGCGGCCTGGCGACCCTGGCCGTGGCGGCCATGTCGATCCTCGCCGCCCAGCGCCTGGAGCGCCTGGCGGCCCTGAGCATCCTGATGTCCGCCGGCACGCTGCTGGCCGCCGTCGGCTTCGGTCAATCGATCCTGACAGGCGCCGCGCTGTTCTACCTGGCAAGCTCGACCCTGGCCCTGTGCGCGTTGTTCCTGCTGGCCGAGCTGGTGGAGCGCTCACGCTCGGCCAACGAGGCGCCGCTGGATGAGGAAGAGGACGCGATGCCCTCGCCGCTGGAGTCGCTGCACCCGCCCAAGGGCATCAACCTGGACGACGAGCAGCAGGTGGTCATCGGCCAGATCATTCCCTGGACCATGGCTTTCCTGGGCCTGAGTTTCATAGCCTGCGCCCTGCTGATCATCGGCATGCCACCGCTGTCGGGCTTCATCGGCAAGCTCAACCTGATCAGCGCGCTGTTCAACCCACAGGGCATGGGGATTGCTCCGGAGCAGCCACTGGGCGCCGCGGGCTGGACCCTGGTCACCCTGCTGGTGCTGTCCGGCATGGCCTCGCTGATCGCCTTCGGCCGCGTCGGCATCCAGCGCTTCTGGAAGCCCGAGGAGCGCCCCTCCCCGGTGCTGCGCCGCTATGAATGCGTGCCCATCGTCATCCTCCTGGGCCTGTGCATCTTCCTCAGCCTCAAGGCCGAGCCGCTGCTGCGCTACACCCAGGACACCGCCGCCAGCCTGCGCACGCCGGAAACCTACATCAAGGCGGTGATGTCGACCCGACCGCTGCCCGGCCCAACCACCACCGGCCTCGAGGTGCAGCCATGAACCGACTGTTCCCCGCGCCGCTGCTGTCCGTCGCGCTGTTCGTGCTGTGGCTGCTGCTCAATCTGTCGGTCAGCCCGGGCAACCTGCTGCTGGGCGCCTTGCTGGGCATCCTCGCACCGATCCTGATGGCCCCGTTGCGCCCGCAACATGCCCATGTGCGTAGGCCCTGGCTGATCGCCAAGCTGATCGGCCGGGTCGGCCTCGACGTGATCCATTCCAACCTGCAGGTCGCCCGTGGCGTGCTGCGCGCCGGCAGCACGCCACCGCGCTCGGCGTTCGTGCACATTCCCCTGGACCTGCGCGACGCCCACGGCCTGGCGGCCCTGTCGATGATCACCACCGTGGTACCGGGCACCATTTGGTCGGAGCTGGCACTGGACCGCAGCGTGCTGCTGCTGCACGTGTTCGACCTGGACGACGAACCGGCGTTCATCGAACACTTCAAACACACCTATGAACGCCCGCTGATGGAGATCTTCGAATGAGCGGCCTGCTTGCCAATGCCGTCCTCGCCAGCCTGTTCATCTTCGCCCTGGCCATGGGCCTGACGCTGATCCGGCTGTTCCGTGGCCCGTCCGCCCAGGACCGGGTACTGGCCCTGGACTACCTGTACATCCTCGGCATGCTGATGATGCTGGTGCTGGGCATCCGCTACGCCAGCGACACCTACTTCGAAGGCGCCCTGCTGATCGCCTTGTTCGGCTTCGTCGGCTCCTTTGCCCTGGCCAAGTTCCTCCTGCGTGGCGAGGTGATCGAATGAACGAAAGCGTGGTATTGCCGTTCTGGCTGGAGCTGATCACCGCCGCCCTGCTGCTCACCGGCAGCCTGTTTGCGCTGATCGGCGCCATCGGTCTGGTGCGCCTGAAGGAGTACTTCCAGCGCATGCACCCGCCCGCGCTGGCCTCGACCATCGGCGCCTGGTGCGTGGCGCTGGCCTCGATCCTGTACTTCTCGGTGCTCAAGCAGAGCCCGGTGCTGCACGCCTGGCTGATCCCGATCCTGCTGTCGATCACCGTGCCGGTGACCACCCTGCTGCTGGCCAGGGCCGCGCTATTTCGCAAACGCACCTCTGGCGAGGACGTACCGGAAGAAGTCAGCAGCGGGCGTGATCGCGGTAACTGAGCCTCAAGGCTGGCTCAGGCGCTGCAGTTCGCGTCGCACCATGGCGACGAAGGGTGGCGGACTCATCTGATAGAGCTCGCCGGCCACCCAGGCCAGCCACGCTCCCTGCAGTTCATCCCGGCGCGCCAGCAGGCGCTCAGCCTGCTCGACCGCCCGCACCTGATGCTCACGGTGGAAGTCGGCCCGCGAGGCGGGCGCGGCCTCGTCGCTCACTCGCTGGCCTTGAAGGTGGTCAGCTCGCCCTTGCGCCACTTGGCGACCTTGCCGGTCACCGCCTTGAGCAGTTTGCCCAGGCCTTCCTGGACTTGCTGCTGGGCTGCGAACACCAGCATCACGCCCTGCCCTTCACGGAACACGATGGCCTCGCCTTCCGGCACGGAAACAAAGGCGTAGTCACCCTGACCGTACACATTGAACTTGATCTCGCGAAAACGCAGTTCGAGCTTGCCGCCTTCGCGGCTGGGCAACACCGCCGCGCGGAAGTGGTCACCCACTTTCAGCTCCAGGCGCTGCTTGTCGTCGACCACCATGGCGTCGTCGGTATCGATCTCGGCCATGTACAGGCCGTCGGGGTTCTGCTCGGTGACATACACGAAGCGCCCCTGGAACAACTTGACCAGTTTGGCGCGCAAATCGCCCAGGGCAAACAACGCATGGGTATCAAGAGTACTGACTGCCAATGAAAAGCTCCTCACATCAATTACAGCGGGCCGCACCGCGCACGCCGCTGGGCGTGGGGTGGCAGCCACTTCAAGTCGAAGTCCGATGGACCATGGATACGGTCAGCGAAGATCCACGCACACGAACGTTACGCCAAGCAGGGAATTCTTCCCGCTGGAACATCCGGCGTGCTTCGGCAAACTATCCGCAAATAGGAAACGTAATACCTGACAGCTAAGGGGTCAGGAAAGATGCGACTACTGAGGGCGACACTTCAGCTCAAGTGTGCCCCAACCCTTCATCGCGCATTACAGGGATACGAATATGCACGAAAACACTGAAATCCGTCGAGAGGCGCGTAACATTTCTTGTCATACGGATGCGTCAGGCAAGCCGCGATATCGTGTCGTGGCAGCCGGTAAAGGCCTGTTCCACATCACCGAAAGCCCGTCAGGCAAGGTCCGTGGCTTTCGCCAGCGCTATCAGGACGCCTGTGAGCTGGCATGCTACCTGGAGCGCTGAGGTCTCACACCGCATGGTTCCTGTCCACTTGCTGCTGCCACGCCGCCTGACACTCCAGGGCCTCATCACGGCTGGCGAAGGCCGTGCCACGGCGCTCGCCGTCAACCAGTACACCCAGCAGGCCCTTTTACCCAAGGCCTGCAAGGAGCGCGGCACGCCACTGCCGATCATCACGGCCACATCGACTCGGCTAGTCATCATTCCCTCCGGAATTTAATTAGCAACCTAACGATGTGCGCATGATACGACCTGGGCACCCCGCGAATAAAGCGCAAAGCGGTACAGCAGTGTTGCATGCCAGGCAACAAATCGCCTCAGTCGAGCCCGGGTTCGGGCCGATATCCCAGGCGCAGTCCGCCCCAATGCTGTCCTGCAACGAAGATCGGCACCGACAGGTCGTGCATCAGCTCACCGGTGTCTCGCGTGTACGTCTGCAGCAATACCCGCTGCTGGTGGCTGCCGCAGCGCGCCCCCGTGCGGTCGTCAAACATGCGCTTGCTGCGATTATGTGCGGTGTCGTGGGCGGTATCACCAGTCAGCGGCTGGTTGAAGGCATTGTTGTGGGTCGGCACATACCCCTGCTGGGTGCAGGCGATGGCATACACCAACCCGTCCTGCTGCAGCAGCGGTTCCTGGAGCTGTGGCAGCACGGTATCGGTGTAGTGGTCGAAGCGCGTGGAGAAACGCGGGGGCTGCATGCCGGCAATCGGCCGGTACTGCCGGTCGAACAGATCGTCCAGGCCGATGCGCCCCTGGGCGATATCCGCCTCGAAACGCTCGCCGATCTGCCGCGCACCCGCCTGAGCCAGTTCGAACACCCGCTGGTGGTAGGCGTCCAGGCCGACCTCGGCCAGCCGTTCGCTGAGGCTTTCCACCTGCCCCTCCATCTGCACGGCCGCCTTGGCCAGGCGCTGGGTCTGCTGATCGCTGACCTCCAAATCACCACGCACCTGGGCCACAGCCTGGAACAGGGTATCGAGCTGGGCCTGGTTGACCTGAGTCCCTCCGGCGATCTCGCTCACCTGCCCCTCGACACTGGCCGCCAGACTGGCGATCTGCGCCAGCTGCCCGCCGGCCTGCTCGACCTGGCCGACACCCTTGCCCAGGTCCTCGGCCAGCGTGCGAATCTGCGCCACCACCTGAGCGGTGCGTGCCTGGATATCCGCCACCATCTGCCCCACCTCCTCGGTGGCGCTGGCGGTGCGCCCGGCAAGGCCGCGCACCTCGTCGGCCACCACCGCGAAGCCCCGCCCATGCTCACCAGCCCGAGCCGCTTCGATGGCGGCGTTGAGCGCCAGCAGGTTGGTCTGGCTGGCGATGCCCTGGATCACCAGGGTAACTCGCGCGATATCCTCGCTGCGCTGGTGCAGGGCCTCGATCAGCTCACGACTAGCCGAAGCGCGTTCACTCAGTTCGCGCATACACTGGATGGATTCGGCCAGCACCTCGCTGCCGACCACACTGCTGCCGTGAGCGGTGCGAGCGGCCTCCAGCGCCTGCTGGCTAAGCTGGGCAGTCTGCTCCTCGGTGGTGATCATGATCTCGGCGCTGCCGACGATCTCCTGCGCCGCCCCCAGTTGCGACTGCACCCGGGCAGCCAGTTGCTGTACCGAATGCGCCACGGCGGCGGCCGACAGGGCATTGTGGCTGGTGCCCCGGGCCAGTTCCTGAAGTAGAGCACCGTCCTGGGCTGGTGCCAGGGGCGGCTGCACCGCAGCCACCTTGCGCACACGCGGCAGCCACAGCACCAGAAGCGCCAGTGGCAAGGCCAGGTACAAGGGCAGCCCGGCGAACGCCATGGCCGCCAACACCGCACACAGTGCAACGCCCTGCAACAGGGTAACGGCGGTCCCCGCAAGGGCCGGGGTGGCCCGCGGTGATTCGCTGGCCGGCAGAGATCCTTCTCGCATCATCTTCGTGGTCCATCCGCATGTCGTTATTGTGACGCCATTAAACGCCACTATAACGCCATTATCCACGCTCACTTGGATGCAGCCGGCCACCCGTTGATACAGGGCAAGAAAACACGAAGGCCCCAGGGATCACTCCGTGGGGCCTTGCGCAAGGCGCTGGATCAGATCTGCCGCTGGTGGCGGTCGAGCTGCTCGTGACGCTCCTGGGCTTCGATGCAGTACTTGGTGGTCGGGCTGATCAGCAGGCGCTTCAGGCCGATCGGCTCGCCGCTGTCGTCGCACCAGCCGAAGCTTTCGTCGGCGATGCGGTCCAGGGCCATCTCCAGCTGCGGCAGCAGGCGCTGGTCGCGGTCGATGGCGTTGACCAGCCAGGTGCGCTCTTCCTCGACCGAGGCCACGTCAGCCGGATCCGACGGGCTGTCCAGGCTTTCGATGGAGGTGCGGCTGAGTTCGATGCGCTCGTGCGTTTCGACTTTCATCGCTTGCAGCAGCTTGGTGAAGAACGCGAGCTGTTCGGCGTTCATGTAGTCATCGGCCGACATGGCCAGCAACTGTTCCTTGGTCATCGATTTCTCTATGAAAAAATGTGCATTGGGCGATTCGGGTGCCGCCGACGAAGCTTCGTCGGCCGCGGAATTCTTCAAGCGCCAACCGGCACTCTTTTACAGGGGGCGGCAGTCTAAGGTGCCGCGCCCGAGTGGGCAACATAAATGACGGCGGATTTGGCCGAAACACGTGAGGAATCCGCTGACTGGCGCCGTGGAAGAGTACGGATTGCGTACCTGCGCGGAGCCACTGGGTAATATGCCGAAATAATAATGGTTCTCTCGGGTAGTAGCCAGCTAGCGCACGAATCGCCAGGCAAGCGCGCTTGATTGTGGCCCTCTCAACGACCCGAGGCCCCCTCATGAACGACAATTTGCACCAACGCCTGGCCAGCTTCAGCAGCTTGGACTGCAAGGTCGCCAAGCGCTTCAGCGACCGCCCCACCCTGCTGGACGCCGCAGATGACATCCTGCGTGAACAATGGCAACAACGCCATGTCAGCAGCGTACATGATCCACTTACCCTGTACCTGGCCAGCCCCCAACCCGATCCAGGGAGCGCTTGGGTCCGGCCGCTTTCGCAGGTCTTGGTGGAGCGTTACTGTCAACCGGGCACCTTGAACCTCACCGCCGAAGAAGACTATCTCACCACCCGAGCCGAGGCTGATCCGGCCTGGAGCGTGGATATCGACCTGCACGAGGTCGAACTGCTGATCAACGAAAGCGGACCGCTGCTGCTCGAGATCTACCTGAAGCAGTTGATCGCTTACTGGAGCCGCTTCGACAGCAGCGGCGTAACGCCGTGGAGCTGGTACTCCGGTTACCTGCGCAACCAGTTCCAGCAGGCTCAACGTAAGGCAACCCGCTTGCCGGGCTTTGCCCGTGCCATTTTGCAGATGGTGCACGACGATCCCGCCGAAGGTCAGCGCGACCGCTGGGCGAACACCCAAGGGCTCAAGGCACTCAATATGGGGTTGGACTTGTCAGCCGGCGGCAGGCTCGATGCCGATTTGTCCAGCGCGGTGCTGATCGAGCACAGCGACAAAGATCCCGCGCGCAACGTAGCGCTGCTCTACACACTGACCGGTCGCCTGTTCCGCTATCCATCACGCCCGGCGTTTCTGCAAGCGCTCAGCAACGCATTGCCGGTTCCGTTGCGTTCCACGCCCCGCCAACTCGAGATCGCGGCCTCGACCGACTCGGTATTTGAAGTCCAGGCCCTCGGCCTGCTGATCCAGCTAGTACGGCTCATCGAGCACCTTGCCGGACAATACCGCGGCAGGCTCGACGCGCTTGCCATGAACCGCGATCTGGATCGCCTGACATCATTGATCGATCTGTGCGACGAAGTCGAAACCGCGCAACGCCAGGCCCTCAGCAAACAACTGCCTGACTGGCTGCGCAACGCCACAAGCCGCTCACTGATGCAGTACAGCGAACGACTGATCGATGTCGCCCAGCAATACCGCGACAACAGTGGGCAATTCTGGCTTGACGGTATCGAGCAAGCCGAAGCCTTCGCCAACCGCCAACTGGCGGCACGACTGGCCAGCGACCATCCACAGGACACGCTCAAGCCCGAGGATGTGGTGGTCACCAACTACCAGACGACCGCCAGCGCAATCGCCGGTCAGGACGTGATCATCACATCGGGGGAGATCACCCCGGTGGACTTCTCGCTGGCGCAACTGGCCATCGGCAACTTGGGGCTGCTCAGGCCAGGGCGCGTAGCCCTGAGCCGAAAGGACGGCGATACCCTGCCAGCCTGGATGGACGCCGCTTATCTGCGCCGCCTGGTCTGCGAGCTCGACATTGGCCGCGCCTATCCCGCCATGCTACGCGAAAAGCTGCTGGACGATCCGCATCGACGTCCGCAACGTCAACGCCAGCTAAGCGACCAGTTGCGGGTACAACTGCCGGCACTGGCAATGGAGCTGTACCTTCGCGGCCAACTGCCGAGCCCTACCCTGGCAGAACACATCGCCCATGTGTTCTGCCCCGGCCCCGACCAGGGCACGACGCGCTGGATCATGCGAGCACTGGGGTTCATCAAGGCGCCCGGCTCATTACCGGATCATCCGCTCAATACCTGGCTGATCGAACCCGAAACGCCCGGTACCGAGGGGTGCCTGCTGTATCGCCCCCTGCACGTGGAGCCGCTGCTGTATTTCGACGACCGCATGGCCCTGTTCGTCGCCATCAGCACCGCAGGTGCGCTGCAGGACGACCTGCTGCAACGCTTGCCCGCCGAGGACCGACGCTTCTATGCCCACGGCGGCTTTCTCGAACCCCATCTTTTCGTGCCCCTGGACGATACCAGCGCCGTGCCGTTCGGCACTCCCGCTGCGGTCACCCTGTCCGTCGAGGATGCGCTCAGCGACATCGGCAAAGCGCTCTATGAGGGATGCGTGACCGAATCAATCCAACGTTTCGAGGCGCAGTCCGCCACCACCGCCCAGACACGCTGGGAAAGCTGGAAGGAACTGGGCTGGTTGCTGTTCAACACACTACTGCCCTTGGCAGGTAAAACCCTGGGCAAGATTGCATGGCTGGCCCAGATGGAAGTCGCCCTGACCGATTTCGTCGAATCCGATGCCGAGAAAAACCCGACAGGTCATGAGCTGGCGTTGGTCAACCTGCTGGTGAACATCGCCTTGTTGCTGTTTTCCCATTCCATGTTCCGCCTGGAACTGGAACCGAGCGATACAGTGCATACGCCGCTCGAGCAAGGGGCTGAGACCATAGCTGAGAAGAGCGTGCCCCTCTCCTTCAGTTCCCAATCGTCACCCTCCCGTCTCGAGTTCGGCTGGGCACACCCCAATCGCACGCTCAACGCCACGCAGCGCAAGACCCTGGAGACATTGCAGGCTGCGGTTGCCGCTCCCGCGTTGGGCAAACCGATTCCAAATGGTACGCTCCGAGGCCTCTACCTCAAGGGCACGCGTTTCTACACACTGCTCGAAGGTAAAGTCTACGAGGTGGAGCTGGCCGAACCACAAAAAATGCACATCATCGGCCCGGAGGGCACACAGGGACCCTGGCTGCACCGCGACGAGATCGGCCGCTGGCAACTGGATCTGCGTCTGGGCCTGAAAGGCGGCATGCCATTGTCCGAGCAGATCCGCAAACTGCGCCTGGACAAGGAACAGGCAATGCGCGCTGCCAATGAGGCGATCAAGGCAGACAAGCAAAGTCTCTCCACCAAGCTTGCGCAGATGGCCACGATTGAAAAACTGGTTCACGCCAGCCCGGACGACACCATCCTCGAACAGTGCCAAGGCAAGCTGCAGGCGCTCTCACAGTTCTGGGGCGAACACAGGGAACACCTCAGGGCACGCAACGACCTGGAACCGGTGAAGGACTTCAGGAAAGTGCATGCCTTTGCCTTTTATCAGGACGCCAGCTGCCAGCATTTACTGCGCAAGCTCCTGAACAAACGCTACAAACCTAGCCGGGAACAGTTGCTGACAATTGCCCGACAGCAAGAGCAGGACCGCGAGGAACTTTCCGCCGCCGATATCCAGATCGCTACCCAACGCCTGGACAAGCTGGTCCCCCTGCTCGAGCAGATGATCGACAACAACGACCGGTTGCGCCAACACCAGGAGGCGTTGGCCAGGCTGGCCAGCCAGCGACACCCGCAGATCGTCGAATGGCGCGACCTCGCTGCTCTGCCCGCGGCCACGGCACAAAAGGACCTGCTCATGCGCTTCCTGCTGCTGGAAGGCCAACTCAATCGCCTGACCCTCGTTCATGGTCTGACCAGCGAAGCCTGCTATTGGCGAGATCGATTCTGGAGCAACTTCCAGCTGGGTATCGTCCAGCGCAGCGAGCTTTACAATCTGGTCGACCCTGCACAAGAGCTCACGGTCCGCCTGCTGCGCAGCATCCAGGGGCACTTCCAGGCGGCAGCCCGCCAGCTCGGCAATCTCGGTGAGCTGATCCACGGCAAGGCCGCGCAGCAGACCTTGCGGCTGCTGCAAGACGAGTTGGAACACATACAGGCGTTGATTGCCCAGGACCTTGGCAACCTGCCCGACTATCCTCCGGTCAGCTCCCTGAAGCAATTGCGCAACAAGGCGCCCGGCCTGATCGAGACCACAGAGCATGGCCTGCTGCTGGCCGAGCCCCGAGCGGACGATGAGAACACCGTGGACATACCCGGCCCGGACAGCAAGACACCCGGCCAGACCTATCACCTCAAGCAAGGCGAATGGGTGGAAGTCACGCCACCCTCTGCGCCAAGCCGCCCCTCGGGGCACAGCCTCAAGCGCCTGCTAAAAGACAGCGACGGTTTGATAGCAGAAGCCCAGAAAGAGGTCGCACGGCTACAGCGCGCGTCGGACAGCTACCTGCCGGTGGAGATCGAAGAGTCCGTGTTGCACCAGCGCGATCGCGTCCTGGCCATGGTCGACGGTATCGAGGCACGCCTGACCCAGGACAACGAAACCGATGAAGCCAGCCAGGGAAAGGACGCCGAAACGGTTGCCAAACACCTGCGCGAACTGGCTGAGACGTTGACCAGCCAAGCGACACGGATGCGAATTGAGGCCGCAGTGACGCGCAAGCCCAAGATGGGCGAGGTGCAGTTCCTGCTGGAGCAGGGCGAGGCGCGTATCGCCACGGTGGGCCAACGCACGCGACTGGCCAAGGTCAAAGGGCGCCCCGTCAATTACATCGATGAGTACAGCATCAGCCATGACGGCCAGGTGCTGTGGTACGCGCATTTCCACTACCCGGCCCTGGAGACGGCCAAGACCGACTTCACCGCCGGACACCTGAAGACCGCCGCCCAGCGCCATGCTGCCGGCGGACGCTACACCGACGCCAGCGGCAAGGACGTCGAGGTCTACCGCGCGCCCATCACCAGCGCTGCGGCCGAGCGCTACTTCTTCAACCTGGAGTGACGTCAGTGAGGCGCCGCACGGACGGCGCCCCCGTTACATCAACGGTCCTTGAACTGCGCCTCGCGCTTGGCGATGAACGCGGCCATGCCTTCCTTCTGGTCTTCGGTGGCGAAGGCTGCATGGAATACCCGGCGCTCGAAGCGCACGCCCTCGCTCAGGGTAACCTCGAAGGCGCGGTTGACGCTCTCCTTGACCATCATGCTCACCGGAATCGACTTGCTGGCGATGGTCGTGGCCACCTTCAGCGCCTCTTCCACCAGCTCTGCCTGCGGCACGATACGCGCCACCAGGCCGGCGCGCTCGGCTTCCTCGGCCCCCATCAGACGCCCGGTCAGGCACAGCTCCATGGCCTTGGCCTTGCCCACGGCGCGGGTAAGGCGCTGGGTGCCGCCCATGCCCGGCAACACGCCGAGGTTGATTTCCGGCTGGCCGAACTTGGCGTTGTCGGCGGCGAGGATGAAGTCGCACATCATCGCCAGCTCGCAGCCACCGCCCAGGGCAAAGCCAGATACCGCGGCGATGATCGGCTTGCGCCGGTTGGCAATGCGATCGGCATCGCTGAACAGGTCCTCGACGTAGATCTGCGGGTATTGCAGCTCGGCCATTTCCTTGATGTCGGCGCCGGCGGCAAAGGCCTTGGCGGAACCGGTCAGCACCACGCAGCCGATGTTCGGGTCACGCTCCAGCTGGTCCAGGGCCTGGTTGATCTCGCCGACGATCTGCGCGTTCAGCGCGTTCAGCGCCTGGGGGCGGTTGAGGGTGATCAGGCCGACCTTGCCGTGGATGTCCAACAGGATGGTTTCGAATGCCATGCAGTCTGCTCCTTCAAAGATTGCGCGCAATGACCATGCGCTGAATGTCGCTGGTGCCTTCGTAGATCTGGCAGACCCGCACGTCGCGGTAGATCCGCTCCAGCGGGAAGTCGCTCAGATAGCCATAACCGCCCAGGGTCTGCAAGGCGTCCGAACAGACCTTTTCGGCCATTTCCGAGGCGAAAAGCTTGGCCATCGAGGCTTCCACCAGTGCCGGACGCCCGGCGTCGCGCAGGGCGGCGGCGTGCAGCACCATCTGCCGGGCCACGGCAATCTTCGTCGCCATGTCGGCCAGGCGGAAGGCCACGGCCTGGTGCTCGATCAGCGGCTTGCCGAAGGTCTGCCGCTCGTTGGCGTAGTCGCGCGCCGCTTCGAATGCGGCCCGGGCCATGCCCACCGACTGCGAGGCGATGCCGATGCGGCCGCCTTCAAGGTTGGCCAGGGCGATCTTGTAGCCCTGCCCTTCTTCACCGAGACGGTTGGCCACCGGCACGCGCACGTTGTCGAAGACGATCTGGCAGGTGTCGGAGGCGTGCTGACCGAGCTTGTCCTCGACCCGCGCCACCTGGTAACCCGGTGAATCGGTAGGCACGATGAAGGCCGTGATACCACGCTTGCCGGCGTCCGGATCGGTCACGGCGAAAACGATCACCACCCCGGCGTTCTGCCCGGACGTGATGAACTGCTTGCTGCCATTGAGCACGTAGTGGTCGCCTTCCAGACGAGCGCGGGTCTTCAGGCTGCTGGCGTCGGAGCCGGCCTGGGGCTCGGTCAAGGCAAAGGCGCCGAGCATCGCACCGCTGGCCAACGGCGCCAGGAACTGCTGTTTCTGCGCCTCTGTACCGAACTTGAGGATCGGCACGCAGCCCACCGAATTGTGCACGCTCATGATGGTCGAGCAGGCGCCGTCACCGGCGGCGATCTCTTCCAGGGCCATGGCATAGGCCACATAACCGGTGTCGCTGCCGCCGTACTGCTCCGGCACCAGCATGCCGAACAGGCCCAGGCCGGCCATCTCTTCGATGGCCTCCTTAGGGAAGCGGTGTTCCTTGTCCCATTGCTCGGCAAACGGCTTCAGGCGCTCCTGGGCGAAGTCGCGCACGGCGTCGGCGATCTGTTGTTGCTCTTCAGTTACCAGCATGATTCACCTCAGTACAGGCACTCGACCGCCATGGCCGTGGCTTCGCCACCGCCGATGCAGATGGCCGCCACGCCACGGCGCAGGTTGTTCTGGCGCAGGGCCGACAGCAGGGTTACCAGAATGCGCGCGCCCGAGGCGCCGATCGGGTGGCCCAGGGCACAGGCGCCGCCATGGATATTGACCTTTTCATGGGGCAGATCCAGGTGCTTCATGGCCGCCAGGGTGACCACGGCGAAGGCCTCGTTGATCTCGAACAGGTCCACCTCGGCCAGGTTCCAGCCGGTGCGCTTGAGCAGCTTGTCGATGGCGCCGATGGGCGCGGTGGGGAACAGTGCCGGGGTGTCGGCAAAGGCCGCGTGGCCATGGATCACCGCCAGCGGCTTGAGGCCGCGCTTTTCAGCCTCGGAGCGACGCATCAGCACCAGCGCGGCGGCGCCGTCGGAGATCGAGCTGGAGTTGGCCGCGGTGACGGTACCGCCTTCGCGGAAGGCCGGCTTGAGCTGCGGGATCTTGTCCAGGCGCGCCTTGGGCGGCTGCTCGTCGTCCTTGATGACGCGCTTCTCCTTGCCCTCGGTGACTTCAACCGGAACGATCTCGGCGGCGAAGCGGCCGCTCTTGATCGCGTCCTGGGCACGGGTCAGCGAAGCGATGGCGAAGGCGTCCTGGGCCTCACGGCTGAAGTCGCCCTTCTGCGCGCAGTCCTCGGCGAAGGTGCCCATCAGGCGGCCCTTGTCGTAGGCGTCTTCCAGGCCGTCCATGAACATGTGGTCGATGATCTTGCCGTGGCCCATGCGGTAGCCGCCACGGGCCTTGTCCAGCAGGTACGGAGCGTTGGTCATGCTTTCCATGCCACCGGCGACGATCACGTCGGCGCTGCCGGCCAGCAGTTGGTCATGGGCCATGATCGCCGCCTGCATGCCCGAGCCGCACATCTTGTTCAGGGTGGTGCAGGTGGTGTGCTTGTCCAGGCCGGCACCCAGCGCCGCCTGGCGTGCCGGTGCCTGGCCCTGGCCGGCTGGCAGCACGCAACCGAACAGCACTTGCTCGACACTGGCGGCATCGATACTGGCACGTTCGACGGCGGCGCGGATCGCCGCGCTGCCCAACTGCGCCGCGGTCAGGCTCTTGAGGTCGCCCTGCAGGCCGCCCATCGGCGTGCGCACGGCGCTGACGATGACAATCGGATCGTGGTTCAGGCTCATGTTCGGTTCTCCTTACTTGGCAGCCATGCGCAGCGCGCCGTCGAGACGGATCACTTCGCCGTTGAGCATGCTGTTCTCGATGATATGACGAGCGAGCGCTGCGTACTCCTGTGGACGGCCCAGGCGCGGCGGGAACGGCACGCCGGCGGACAGCGAAGCGCGGACTTCGTCGGTCATGCCGGCCATCATCGGGGTTTCGAAAATGCCGGGGGCGATGGTCATCACGCGAATGCCGAAGCGGGCCAGTTCGCGGGCCGCCGGCAGGGTGAGGCTGGCGATGGCACCCTTGGAGGCAGCATAGGCGGCCTGGCCGATCTGGCCGTCGTAGGCGGCGATGGAGGCAGTATTGATGATGACACCCCGCTCGCCGCCCTCGTCCGCCGGCCCTTCGGCCATGGCCGCGGCGGCCAGGCGCAGCAGGTTGAAGCTGCCGATCAGGTTGACGTTGATGACCTTGGCGAAGCTGCCCAGGGCGTGCGGGCCGTTCTTGCCAAGGACCTTCTCGGCACCGACGATGCCGGCGCAGTTCACCAGCCCGTGCAGGCTGCCGAATGCGCTGACGGCGGCATCGACCGCCGCCTTGGCGGCCTGCTCGTCGCTGATGTCGGCCACCGCGAAACGGGCATTGGCGCCCAGTTCGGCGGCCTTGGCCTCGACGGTCGCGGCGTTCAGGTCGACCAGCATGACCTTGGCGCCAGCCTCGATGAGCATCTGCGCGGTGGCGGCGCCCAGGCCCGAGGCCGCGCCGCTGACGATGAAATTCTTTTGAGTGATGAGCATATCGGTCTTCCTTCAGGCGCCCGCAGCGATCGGCTGCGCGGCTTGTTGTCGGGCGATTTCCTGGTTGCGCAGGATGAAGCGTTGCAGCTTGCCGCTCGGGGTCTTGGGCAGCTCGCCGACGAATTCGATTTCACGCGGGTAGGCGTGGGCGTAGAGGCGCTGGCGTACATGCTGGCGCAGGGTTTCCTCAAGTTCGGCGCTGCCCTGGTAACCCTGGGCCAGCACCACGAAGGCCTTGATCAGCTCGGTGCGTTCCGGGTCGGGTTTGCCGATCACCGCCGCCTCGACCACGGCCGGGTGCTCGATCAACGCGCTTTCCACGTCGAACGGGCCGACCCGGTAGCCTGAAGTGGTGATCACGTCGTCGCTGCGGCCGACGAAACTGATGCTGCCGTCCTGGTTGAGCTCGACGGTGTCGCCGGACAGGTAGTACTTGCCGACGAAGGCCTTGGTCGGCAGCCCGTGGTAACCGGCGAACCAGCACAGCGGCGACTGCTCGCGGTCCACCGCGAGGATGCCGGGCTGGCCGGCAGGCAGTTCGTTGCCCTGCTCGTCCACCACGACGATGCGGTGGCCGGGAATGGCGAAGCCGGCCGAGCCCAGGTGCACCGGGTGCGCCAGCGCATGGTGGTTGCACAGCACCATGCCCAGCTCGGTCTGGCCGTAGTGGTCGTGGATGGTCACGCCGAGCTCGTCGGCGAACCAGCGGATCACCTCAGGGTTGAGCGGTTCGCCGGCACTGCTGACTACCCGCAGGCGCCCTTTGATCGGCGCCGAGAATGCGCTGCCCGCCGCGATCAGCAGCCTGTAGGCCGTGGGCGAGCCTGCCAGGTTGGTGATACCCAGCTTGTCGATGACCCGCGCGCAGCTTTCGACGCTGAACGGGCCGTCGTAGAAGGTGGTGGCGTGGCCCAGTGACAGCGGTCCGGTGACCGCATAGTAAAGGCCATAGGCCCAGCCGGGGTCGGCCAGGTTCCAGAAGTTGTCGTCCGGGCGCAGGCCGATGGCGTCGCGCATGTAGCCCTGGAACGCGACGATGGCGCGCAATGGTACTTCCAGCGGCTTGGCCGGGCCGGTGGTGCCCGAGGTAAACATCAGCAAGAAAGGATCGTTGCCAGTACGCATCACTGGCGCGCAATCGCCGGCGGCGGCCGCGAGACTGCGATGGAAGTCCAGTTCGCCCTCGACGGCACCGACCGTGACGACAGTCGGACAGTCCGCCACCTCATCGAGCTTGGGCCGGTTGTGGCGGTCGGTGACCACCACCTTGGCGTGGGACTGCTCAAGACGGTGCTCGATGGCCTTGGGGCCGAAAGCGGTGAACAATGGCTGGTAGACCGCGCCCAGGCGCCAGGTGGCGAGGATGGTCACCAGCAATTCGGGGGTACGCGGCATGAGGCCGGCGACGCGGTCGCCGGCCTTGACGCCCTGGGCCTTGAGCACGTTGGCAAAGCGTGCGGCCAGGGCCTGCAGTTGATCGAAGGTGTAGCACCCGCTGTTGCCATCCCGGTCTTCCCAGACCAGGGCGGGCTTGTCGCTGCCAGTGTGGCGGTCGCAGCACTCGACACAGGCGTTGAGGGCCTCGAGGTTGCCATGCAGCGCCGCAGTGGCGGCCCGGGCATGGTCGAACGAACGGGCGGCCTCGGCGTAATCGCGCATCGTCAGACTCCTGGTTTCTTATTGTTGGAGTGCACCATCGGTCTGACGATGTTCGCGCCGAGAGGCGCAGCCGACAATGGCCAAAGCTGTCAATCCGGCTGAGCGGATTCGCCATCCTCCGGATCGAGCTTGACGCCCACGGCCTCAAGGTCCAGCACCTCCTGGGTCAGCGTGACCATCATCGCGCGCTCACTGGCCTCGCGCTCTACCGCCACGGCATTGCAGGCCTTCAGGTACGCATCGCTGCTCAAGGCCTGCTCATCCAGCGCGGCAAGCTTTTCAGCGAACTCCTCATCATGCTGGGCAAAGAGTTCGCCATGCCGCACTTTCAGGTAATCACGCCAGAATTCACGATTGGCCAGGCTCTGCACCAGGTGTCCATCCGTCTCGTCCGCCAGCACCGTATCGATCGCCCGCTCCTTCAACATAGGCGTGATGTCTGCCACCGCGCCATACAGCATCGACCTGGGTTGCCCGATCAGACCCAGCGTGTCGGCCAACTCGACCCGCAGACCGAGCACGACCTCCAGCTCGTCGACCTCCTGCCCCGTCGCCTCCCGCAGCATCACCTCCTGCCTGGCGAACTCGTCAAGACGGTCCAGGCGAAACAGCGCCCGTCCCAACTTCAGCAGTTCGTCACCATTGCTGCCTACCTTGCCCTCTACTTCGGCATGGTGCACCAGCGCCCGCATCCACAACCTGCTGAAGCGTTCCGCGACACTGTCATGGCAGGTGAGCTGGATACCGGCATGGGCAAAAAGGTCATCGCGCATCACGCTGTCGGTGTCGATATCCTCGATCAACTGCCAGACCTGCTCGCCCAGGTATTCAGGAGCCTGGAGGAAATCCTGGGTCCTGGTGAGAGTGGCCAGCAACTGGAACAGTTGCGCGCTGCCATCGAGTTGCTGCACACGATGCCACATGGCACGTCGTTCAGCACGCCCCTGCGGCTCACCCGTCTCGAGCCAGCGTTGCAAAGGGTCGATAACCTCCGGTAGCTGCGCGTCGACCGGTTCGTCAGCGTCCCCGGCCATGAATGCGGTCAAAGTTGGCAGTGGCACCGGGTTGCCGTCCAGGTTCACGCGACGCCTGAAGGTCCGCGAGGTCGCCATCAGGCCATTGGGAATCGTGGAAATCAGGTTGAAGCGCAGATCGGCCAGGATCAGTTGCGTGCATCGCTCGATACCTGTCGGCACGCTTCTCAGGGAGCATCGGTTCGCCCTGAGGAATTGCAGCTCGGTAAGACGGGAGAAGTCCAGCTCGAGCGATCGCAGCGGATTGAAGTCGAGCACCAGGGTCTCCAGGCCTTCAAGGCTGGACAAGGTCGCGGCGCCCGAGGCATTCATCTGGATGCGGTTCGACCTCATTTCCAGCCGCCTGAGCCTGGGCAACTGGGCAATCTGCTCAGGTACCGAAGTCAGCAGGTTATTGTTCAGGCATAGGGTTTCCAGGGAGTCGAAGCAGCCCAGGAACATCGGCGACATGCTCATCAGGTCCATGCCGGACATGCGTAATTCGTAGATGTGCCCCATGTCGATCTCCGCCGGCAGGTCGGGCAACGAGCCGATGCGCCAGCCCTCGATGCTCAGGATACGCCCGACACGGTCATGGCCGCGGCTGCGAATGGTTTCACCCTCATGGCGCCAGGCGCTGCGCAGGCGATTGGAGAACTGCCGGCGCCGATTGCGCAGTCCACGGCTGCGCGGCTCACGCTCCCAGGCGCTTAGCGAATCTTCCAGGTAAGTGAAGTTGGTTTCCTGGGACAACAGTTCCTCGATGGCATCCCCGGTGCGCAACTGCCACTCCTGGATCATCCTGTCCACCTCGATGATACTGAGCGAGGGGTAAAGCGCCCTGACACGTAGCCTCAGGGTATCCATGGTCCCAGAGCGCCTGGAAAGAGAGCCGCCAAGGGTGTAGCCGACTCGTCCATCAGGCAAGCGCCTGCCAGGGTTGAACCTGGGGGCCACTGCCCGCCAGCCTAACCGATTGATGATGGCGTCTCGTGATTTCGGCAGTTCGCCGATGATCGCTTGGCGCAGTTGCTCGGCGGGTGACTGGCCAGTGAGTTTTAGTGCCAGCTTCCCCTCCTGCCCGAGCACGCCCACCAGGGCCTGGAACAACCCGCCCGGCGCGTCGATGTCCTGCTCCAGCGCCAACCCTTGGTGGTCATAGAGGTGGAACTGGCCCGACCGCCAGACCAGCACAGTGCGTTTCTCGCGCAGACCTTGAGGGTCCAACACACTGATCAGTCGGCCAAACGCCGAACCTTCGCGCAGCTCCAGATTCAACGAGGCAGGCCAGTTGGCAAGTCTGGGCAGCAAGGCCAGCACCAGCTCGCCAGTCCCATCGGTGTAGCTGGTATCCAGCAGAAGACCTTCCAGTGCCCGTGTCAGTCGTGCTTGCCCAAGCAGCGAGCGAACCTGCTTTAGGATCGTCATCGGCAACCGAGACTCGCTGATGGCCACCCGACGCAACATCGAATCGGCACCTTGGACCGCCTCGGTGGCATAAGCCAGGGGCAAGCCGGGAAACTCACTTTGCAACTGCTTTAACAGCGCGTCAGCAGGAGACTCATCGTCGGGCAAGGCCTCCAGAGGATCCTCGGCGAGCAGCAGGTCCTCCGCCAGGTGATTCTGCAAGGCCTCTCGCAGCTCGTAGCGTCGCGCCAGCAACTGCCTGCCGATGGCTTGGTCATCCAGCGTATGCATGTCCGCACAGGCTCTGCACCAAGCCAGCACCTGTGTGTCCTCGAGGAGCGCACCTGGCTTTTCCAGGGTGCTGAACAGCGCCGACACCCGATTCGCCGCCATGTAGCGCCTCAAGGTATCCCGCAGGGCGATCGGCGCCTGGCGATTTTCCACCAGTACCCCACGCAATGCCTCTTTGTCGACACCGCTCACCTGCAGTATCCGCGCAGCCGTTTCAGCAGACAGTGGTGGGTCCAGCGGCCACAGGCGGTTGAGCATCCGCGTGCTGTCGTTCCACTCCAGAGGTCGCTCCAGGCGTATGCGCCAGCAACGCTCGCCATTGAAGTCCACCGGCGGCCCGTAAGCATCGGCGCGATCGGCATGGCGCAAACTCCAGGGCTTACCTGGCGCCTCCCGTTGCAATTCGTAGTACTTGTCGTCGACGCGCAACCAGCGCCGGGAGCCTTCGCCGTACAAGCCGTTGTCCAACAGCCGCGCCGCCCCTGGGTCAGATTCGTACACCTGAAGGTCCGCCTGCCACAGGCGCGAGCCCTGGTTTGTCCTGACCGGATCAAGCAGGTCGACGAACGAACTGCGCTTCAGCACGCCTACCACCGCCGTGGCACCTGCGGCGGTCGCCGCGGTGATCGCCACGGTCTCGGCGACACTGAACAGGTGCTCCAGCGCTTCATGCTGGTGCCCCTCGCTCCAATCGACAGCGCCTTCATACACATGCGCGAGGGTGTCCACCATCAGGGTCGCGAAGAGCGCCACACCAACGATAGG
Organism: Pseudomonas carassii; assembly: GCF_036324045.1. Lineage (NCBI taxonomy): Bacteria > Pseudomonadati > Pseudomonadota > Gammaproteobacteria > Pseudomonadales > Pseudomonadaceae > Pseudomonas > Pseudomonas carassii. The sequence goes on from NZ_JAZDCT010000011.1 coordinate 31,896, forward strand.
AATACCTAGCCCCGCCAGTCCGAGCACGGTGAAACCGATCCCTGACCAGGTGGCCAGGCGCTCGTTGGCGGCCCGCTGATCGGCGTCCGCATTCGAGACCAGCAGCAGCCTGCCGTCGTCCTTGAAACGCTCGACCTGGGTAGTGGCCAGAGTGCTGAAGATGTCCTGCCCGGACACGGCACCTTCCATTTGCAGATCTGGCACATCATCACTCAGGCGCAGGTCCAGCAACTGACTGAAGGCAGCGCGGTCACGCAGACGAATCCGTTCGCGAAAGTCCCGACGGATATCCGCGTTTTCCAGCTCACTTGCCAGCGCCTGCTCCATGCACTGGGCTGAATCGAAACGGCGCAGAGAGTTCTGCCCATCATCGGGCACATAGAGGATGACGCCCTTGTCCGTACCCTGCGTGTCACGCAACTGGATCTTCAAGGCGTTCTCGACGGTGAACCCCAGCATGCGCAGTTCACCTGCGCCGGCGAAGCACTGCTGGCCTGGCTGATCTGCCTTGCCGCTCGACAGCTGGTCAAGGGCCATATGTTCCTCGACACTGATCTGCGCACGACACAGGGCAAGCTCGCACATCAGGACAAACGCGGCACGTTTGTGTTCTGCGAGCAGTGTGCGATTGGCCGGGCTGAGCACCTGTGTGATCAGGGCCTGGTACTGCTTGCCCAGGTCCAGCTTGCGGCAGGCATCGGCAACACCCTCCGGGCTGGCCAGTACAGTCGAAGTCCCGCTGTTCACCAGCCCCGTGGCGACGAAGAATGAAGCTGCCGAGGGGAAGTTCTGCATCAGCCGCAACCGTGCCGGAGAACGAAGCTCGCGTGGTTCGACGCTGGGCGTGGACATGATCGGCGTCAAGCCATACCACGCGTCGACCCACTCCAGCGCATCCAACGCCGGCCCGTCGGGCAACAGCGTCTTGAGTATCGGCTGGAAATACTGCTCGGCAAACTGTTGCGCCGATACCAGCGCAGCCGTCGCCTGCGCCAGGCGCTGACGGCTCTTTTCATGGGACTGAAACGCTTTGTGCAACGCCCGCAAGCGCTCCACGGAAGCCTGAGTGAACCAGTCCGGCAGCCTTGCGCCGATGAATTTGTCCAGAAGTAAGCGCAGTTGCGCATTCCTGCCTGCTTCGGTTGGCAAGAGGGTATTGGAAGCCATGCTGTAAGGACCTGTGCTTGAAGGTACCCCACAGTGCACAAGCCGCCCGCGCCGCTTCAGCGGGAAGGCTCACCCCCCGCCATGCCACCTTCATGCATGACCAGCGAACGGTAATGCCCGGGGTTGCAACCGAACCACTTGCGGAACGCCTTGTAGAACGAGCTGCTGTCGGCGAAGCCCAGGCGCTCGGCGATATCGCTCAACCCCAGCTGCGCCTCGGCCAGCCAGGCAATGGCCAACTCCCGACGCACGCCATCCTTGATGCCCTGATAGCTCTGGCCCTCTTCCGACAGACGCCGGCGCAACGTCGACACCGACATGTGCAGGGTGGCGGCCACCTGCTCGGCGTCCGGCCAGGCGCCCGGCGGCATCTCCAGCAAGCGGTGGCGGATCTGCCGGGCCAGGCTGGCCGGGTCGCGGAACTTGACCAGAATATTGCCTGGAGCCTCGGCCAGAAAACGCTGCAACTCCTCGTCACTGCGCCTGACCGGCAGTTCCAGGCATTCGGCGGCGATGATCATCCGCGTACGCGGACGCTCGAACTGCAGGTTTTCGGAAAACATCACCCGGTAGTCATCGCAGAATGGCGGCTCGGCGCAACGCAGGTCGATGGCCAGGATCGGAATGCGCCGCCCGGCCAGCCAGCAGGCCAGGCCGTGCACGATCATCCAGAAGGTAAAGTAGGTGAACGCCCGGCGCGGCGTGTCGCCGGGCTCGTTGATGACGATCTCGGCCAGGCTCTGCTGGCGCACCAGGCCCGGTTGCAGGTCTTCGAGCATCAGCGACAGGAACGCCAGCAGGTTGTCCAGGGCCGCGCCCAGGGTCGGCTGGGCCATGGCGCTGCGGGCCATGAAGGCCAGGCTGCCGCTGCGCAGGCCGCGCCGGTCCATGGCGAAGAACTCGTCGTTGCAGCGCCGCGCCAGCAGGCGCCAGAGCCGGGCATAGGACTCTGCCGTCACCCGCGCCTCGGGCAAGTCCAACTGCTCGGCCGCGATCCCGGCACGGGCCAGCAGCCCGGCGTCGGGTTCACCGGCCGGGCAGGTCTGCAACAGGGCCTCGCGCACCAGTTGCATGGAAATGGTGTCCTTCTCGCTCATCGACAATCCAGTCTGCGCTGTGGCGGCCATCTTAGGCCGCCACGGGGAAAACGTCAGCCGCCAATCACTGGCCGGCGGCCAGGCCCAGGAACGCCTGGATCAGGCGCAGCTCGCGGCGGCGCTCCAGGCAACCGACCATGTGCTGGTTGACCAGGCCCTGGCCAGCCAGGGGACGGGCCACCACCCGAGGGTCATGGGCCACCTCGGTCGAGGACACCACGCCGATGCCCAGTTCCGCCGCCACCGCCTCGGTGACCGCTTCGCGGCTGTCCAGCTCCAGCAGCACCCGAGGTTGCACGCCGGCGTCGGCGCAGGCCTTGTCGAAGGTGCGTCGGGTGGTCGAACTGGGCTCGCGCAGCACCATGATCTGCCTGTCCAGCTCGGCCAGCGGCAAGTCTCCCCCGGCACCCACCCACGCATGTCCCACGGGCAGCAGCGCGCACAACCGCGATTCGCGCAACGCCTGCAGGTGCAGGCCCTTGCGCGGTTCGATCTCGGTCAGCACAGCCACATCGGCATGCTCCGACAGCAACGCGGCCAGGGTTTCCTGGGCATTGCCCAGGCGCAGGTTGACGGTGATGCCGGGATAGCGTTCGCGCAACTGCGCCAGCATCGGCATCACCCGGTGCGGGCCGTCCGCCGCCACCTCCAGGCGCCCGGTCAGCAACTGCCGATTGGCCTCGAGCATGGCCTGGGCCTCCTCGGCCAGGCCGAACATGGCCCGGGTGATGGCCGCCAGGCGCGTGCCCTCCTCGGTCAGCTCGACCCGCCGGGCGGTGCGGCGCAGCAAGGTGATCTGGTAGTGCTCCTCCAACGCCTTTACATGCCCGGTCACCGCCGGCTGGCTGATGAACAGGCGCTCGGCGGCGCGGGTGAAGCTGCCCTCGCGGGCGACGGCGTCGAAAGCGCGGAGCTGGAACAGATTCATATCTATCGGCCTGACTTATGGCTGGCATACCTACAAACAATTTGATTGATGACACAGCGAATTGCAACCTAGCCCCACTAGTTTCCAGCCCACCGCATAGTGAGGAACCACGGAATGAGCAACGCCCCGATTCTGCTGACCCCCGGTCCACTGACCACCTCGATCCGCACCCGCCAGGCCATGCTCGTGGACTGGGGCTCGTGGGACCGCGACTTCAACCAGCTGACCGCCAGCGTGTGCGAACAACTGCTGTCCATCATCGACGGCAGCGCCAGCCACCACTGCGTGCCCCTGCAAGGCAGCGGCACCTTCGCCGTCGAGGCCGCCATCGGCACCCTGGTACCCCGTGACGGCAAGGTACTGGTGCTGATCAACGGCGCCTACGGCCAGCGCCTGGCGAAGATCTGCAAGGTGCTAGGCCGCGCCTACAGCACCTTCGAGACCGCCGAGGACCAGCCGACCACCGCCGCCGACGTCGACCGCCTGCTGGCCGCCGACCCTGCCGTGACCCATGTGGCGCTGATCCACTGCGAGACCAGCACCGGCATCCTCAACCCACTGCCCGAGATCGCCCAGGTGATCCAGCGCCACGGCAAGCGCCTGATCATCGACGCCATGAGCTCGTTCGGCGCGCTGCCGATCGACGCCCGCCAGATCCCCTTCGAAGCGCTGATCGCCGCCTCCGGCAAGTGCCTGGAAGGCGTGCCGGGCATGGGCTTCGTCTTCGCCGAGAAAACCGCCTTGGCCGCCGCCGAAGGCAACGCCCACTCCCTGGCCATGGACCTGCACGACCAGCACGCCTACATGGCCAAGACCGGCCAGTGGCGCTTCACCCCGCCGACCCACGTGGTCGCCGCCCTGCACGAAGCGCTGCAGCAATACAACGAAGAGGGTGGACTGCCCGCCCGCCACCAGCGCTACGCCGACAACTGCAAGACGTTGCTCGACGGCATGGCGAAAATCGGCCTGCAGAGCTTCCTGCCCGCCGACATCCAGGCACCGATCATCGTCACCTTCCACGCGCCGAAGGATCCGCGCTACCAGTTCAAGGACTTCTACGAGCGGGTCAAGGCCAAGGGCTTCATCCTTTACCCGGGCAAGCTGACCCAGGTCGAGACCTTCCGCGTCGGCTGCATCGGCGTGGTCGGTGCCGACGGCATGCAGGCCGCCGTCAATGCCGTGGCCGAGGTGCTGCGGGAAATGGAAGTGCTGGACATCTGACCCCCTGCCCACCCAATCCAAGGAAAACGCGCACATGAACTACAGCAACCCCACCCAGCTGCAAGCCGCCATCCTCGACTGGGCCGGCACCGTGGTCGATTTCGGCTCGTTCGCCCCGACCCAGATCTTCGTCGAAGCCTTCGCCGAGTTCGACGTGCAGGTGTCCATCGAAGAAGCCCGTGGCCCGATGGGCATGGGCAAGTGGGACCATATCCGCACCCTGTGCGACGTGCCTGAGATCGCCGAGCGCTACCGCAAGGTGTTCGGCCGCACGCCGACCGACGACGACGTCACCGCCATCTACGAGCGCTTCATGCCACTGCAGATCGAGAAGATCGCCGTGCACTCGGCGCTGATCCCCGGCGCCCTGGAGACCTTGACCGGGCTGCGCCAGGACGGCCTGAAGATCGGCTCCTGCTCGGGCTACCCGAAGGTGGTGATGGACAAGGTGGTCGAACTGGCCGCGCAGAACGGCTACGTGGCCGACCATGTGGTGGCCACCGACGAGACGCCGAATGGCCGCCCGTGGCCAGCCCAGGCACTGGCCAACGTGATTGCCCTGGGCATCGATGACGTCGCCGCCTGCGTAAAGGTCGACGACACCGTGCCGGGGATTCTCGAAGGCCGCCGCGCCGGGATGTGGACCGTGGCGCTGGTGTGCTCGGGCAATGCCCTGGGGCTGACCTGGGAAGGCTACCGGGCGTTGAGCACGGAGAAGCTGGAGAGCGAGCGCAAGCGGATCCATGGGATGTTCGCCGCATCGCGGCCGCACTACCTGATCGACACCATCAACGAGTTGCCCGAGGTGATTGCCGATATCAACCGGCGATTGGTCAAGGGGGAGATGCCGCAGAGCGCATGATGTCGAGAATCATCGCGGAGCAAGTCGCAGCGGCTTGCCCCGCGATGCCTTTTGGGGATCAGACCGCCCGGTTCAGCTTCACCCACGACGCGAACCGGTCGATAAAGCCCTGCAGGAACGGCCGGGTCTTGTCATTGAGCTTGCCGCTGTCATCGAACAGCGTCGCCGCCCCGCCGATATACGCCTCGGGCATCTGCATGCACGGCATGTCGAGGAACACCAGCGACTGGCGCACCGCATGATTGGCACCGAACCCGCCGATCGCCCCCGGCGACACGCTGGCCACCGCTGCCGGCTTACCGCCCCACACGCTCTGCCCATAGGGCCGCGACCCCACGTCGATGGCATTTTTCAACCCGCCCGGCACCGAACGGTTGTACTCCGGGGTGACGAACAGCACCGCGTCGCTGCGGCGGATTTCGTCGCGAAAATGCTTCCACGCCTCGGGGGCACCCTCGGCCTCGACATCTTCGTTGTACAACGGCAGGTCGCCGATCTCGACGATCCGCAGGGCAAGGCTGGACGGCGCCAGCTCAGACAGCGCGCGGGCCACCTTGCGGTTGTAGGACTCCTTGCGCAAGCTGCCGACGACAACCGCTACCGAATAGACCTGGCTCATGGCGTTTTGCAACCTCTGCTCTGGGAATGGGACCTGTTAGTTATAGATGACCGTTCCTCGGCTTCCCGGTTTTTTTCCATTCGGCTGAAAACTTCCCGGGCGTTTCACTGGTCTATGCCTACAGACATTTCCTACACGATTCAGAGGTTTCCACCTAAATGGCAGCAGTAATGGTCGGCCAGTTCCACGCCCGCGACGCCGAAGGCCGTATCTACCCCGTCCACGAATTCCAGGAATCCACCCTGCAGGCTGACGGCAGCACCCTCGGCGCGCCGGTCACCAGCTATCGGCTGGCCATCGGCGACCGCGTCAACCACCTGGGCGACGACCGTTTCGAGCTGGCCCAGACCGGCGTCGAGATCATCCGCATTCCTTGACGCAGTCGACGGTGTACAACGTCCCCTCGCGCTGCAGGCCATGCACATCGGCGACGAAACCCGGGAAGCCCTGGTCGAAGGCCCGGGCGCACTCCAGGTAGACCAGGATCGAGCGGGTCGCCTCGGTGAAGCGCTCGCCCGGCATGATCAAGGGGATTCCCGGCGGATAGGGCACCAGCATCACCGCCGCGACCCGGCCCAGCAGTTGCTCGATCGGCACCGCCTCCACCTCCCCGCGCACCATCCGGTCATAGGCCTCGGCCGGCGTCATCGCCACTTCGGGCAAACGGGTGAACAGCAGCTTGAGCTGCCTGGACGTGGCATTGCCACGATAGAAGGCATGCAGTTGCTGGCACAGGTCGCGCAGCCCCAGCCCCTGATAGCGTGACGGCTGCGGCGACACCACGCTGGGCAGGCAGTCGGCCAGCGCGGTATTGGCGTCGTAGTGACGCTTGAACTCCAGCAGTTCGGTCAGCAGCGTGCTCCACTTGCCCTTGGTGATGCCCATCGAGAACAGCACCAGGAAGCTGTACAGGCCGGTCTTCTCCACCACCAGCCCCCGCTCCCACAAAAACTTGCTGACCACCGCGGCCGGAATGCCGTGCTCGCTCGTGCCACCACCGGCCCCGGGCATCACCAGGGTGACCTTCAGCGGATCGAGCAGCACATAGTCGTCGCTCAGCTCGGCAAAGCCATGCCATTCGGCACCCGGCTGCAGCAGCCAGTCCGCCGCCTCCAGGCGCTCACCGCCCTGGGCCTGTGGCGGCTGCCAGATGCTGAACCACCAGTCGTCGGCGGCGATGTGCTCGCGCAGGTTCGCCAGCGCCCGGCGAAAGCTCAGGGCCTCGTCGAACATCTCCTGCAGCAGCGAACGCCCGGCCGGGCCTTCCATCATCGCCGAGGCCACGTCCAGCGAGGCGAGGATGCTGTACTGCGGCGAAGTGGAGATATGCATCATGAACGCTTCGTTGAAACGGTCGCGGTCCAGCTGGCGGGAGGCGCCGTCCTGCACATGGATCATCGACGCCTGGCTGAAGGCGGCCAGCAGCTTGTGGGTGGAATGGGTGCTGAACAGCAGCGGGCCCTCATCGCCGCGCGGCGTGCCCATGGCGTAGCGGCCGGCGAAGAATTCATGGAAGGCGGCATAGGCGAACCAGGCCTCGTCGAAGTGCAGCACCTCGACACTGGCGCCGAGGGTCTGCTTGATCAGCCCGGCGTGGTAGCACAGCCCGTCGTAGGTGGAGTTGGTGACCACCGCCAGCTTGATCTTCGCCGGCCGCCCCTGGGCCAGCGGATGGGCCTGGATCTTCGCCTGGATCGACGCCGGGGTGAACTCGCTGAGCGGAATCGGCCCGATGATGCCCAGCTCGTTGCGCTCCGGGCACAGGTAGAGGGGGATGGCGCCAGTCATGATGATCGCGTGCACCACCGACTTGTGGCAGTTGCGGTCCACCAGCACCAGATCACCGCGCCCGACCATGGCGTGCCAGACGATCTTGTTGGCGGTGGAGGTGCCGTTGATGACGAAGAAGGTATGGTCGGCGCCGAAGTTGCGCGCCGCCCGCGCCTCGGCGGCGGCCAGGGGGCCGGTGTGATCGAGCAGCGAGCCCAGCTCGGGGACCGACACGGACAGGTCCGAGCGCAAGGTGTTTTCGCCGAAGAACTGGTGGAAGGCCTGCCCCACCGGGCTCTTGTGATAGGCCACGCCACCGCCGTGGCCCGGCGTGTGCCAGGAATAGTTCGACTGCGCGGTGTGTTGCACCAGGGCCTTGAAGAACGGTGGCAGCAGGCCGTCGAGGTAGCTGTGCGCGGCCCGTGCCACCTGGCGGGCGAGAAAGGGCACGGTGTCTTCGAACAGGTAGAGGATGCCGCGCAGCTGGTTGAGCTCGCCCATGGCCTCGGCCGGGGCGTTCTCCAGGGTGACCTGCTCGCCCAGGGCGAAGATCGGCAGGTTGGGTGCGCGCAGCCGGGCCAGGCGGATCAACTCGGCCATGTTCTGCAGCAGGCGGCTGTTGTCGCCGACGCCCTCGGCGGCGATCAGCATGCAGGCCAGGCCGTGGTGGGTGGCGGCCACCAGGCGCGCCTCGGCCTGGTCGGCGGCGGCGAGAATGGCGAAGCCGTCCCTGGCCAGTTCGTCGGCGATGCCGCGTACCCGCTCGCCGGCGACGCTGTCGGCCTTGATCGCCCGGTGGACGATGAGGATGGGGAACTGGAGGTCCTTGTACATCGGGCGGCTACCTCTGCGGGTAATTTCCCTCAGGGTAGTTGATGCCATCGCGGGGCAAGCCCGCTCCCACGTTAACGTACACAATCTGGCGTGGGAGCGGCGGTTCGCCGCTGCGACTTGCCCCGCGATAGGGTAGGTACTGTCAGTGGATCAGCTGGCGGTTGGTTCGGTCAACGCCTGCCACATCGCCGGCCCACCCGCCGACTTGGCAATGGCCGCCAAGCGCTCGGCATGGGCCTCGAGCTCTTCATCGCTGGCCATGATCACCTTACCCGCCGCACGACCGGTAATCCGACGGATCTCACTGCCGGTACTGCCCTGCCCATCCTCGCCCTGCGCGCCATCCCCCGCCAGCGACAGGCTGGTCTGGCCGCCGGTCATCGCCAGGTAGACGTCGGCCAGCAGTTCCGAGTCGAGCAATGCGCCGTGCAGTTCACGGCCAGAGTTGTCGATACCGTAGCGTTTGCACAGCGCATCGAGGCTGTTGCGCTGCCCCGGATGGCGCGAGCGCGCCATCATCAGGGTGTCGAGGATCGGGCAGTGCTGCGAGATGTCGGCACGGTCCTGCTGGCCGATCCGCGCGAACTCGTTGTTGATGAAGCCGACGTCGAACGCCGCGTTGTGGATGACCAAGGTGGCGCCCTGGATGAACGCGAAGAACTCCTCGGCCACATCGCCGAAACGAGGCTTCCCGACCAGGAAGGCGTCAGTGATGCCGTGGACGTTGATCGCGCCCTCGTCACTGTCGCGGTCAGGCTGCAGGTAGACGTGGAAATGCCGCCCGGTCAGGCGCCGGCCCACGACCTCGACGCAACCGATCTCGATGATGCGGTGGCCTTCGGCCACCGGCATGCCGGTGGTCTCGGTGTCGAGGATGACGAACCGTTTGTCTTGCTGCTGCTCCACGGGTGACTCCAACTTGCGGGGCTTGAATTCGAGGCGGGAGTATACCGGAATCGGGGCCGCTTTGCGGCCCATCGCGGCACAAGGCCGCTCCTACAGGGACCGCGCGAATCCTGTAGGAGCGGCCTTGTGCCGCGAAAGGGCTGCGCAGCAGCCCCTATGAATTAACGCTGAGCCCGAACCTCGTCGACCCCACGATTGGCCAACTGGTCGGCCCGCTCGTTGCCCGGGTGACCGATATGCCCACGCACCCACTTCCAGGTCACCTTGTGCCGGTTGACCTGTTCATCGAGGGCCATCCACAGGTCGGCGTTCTTCACCGGCTCCTTGGCGGCGGTCTTCCAGCCACGCTTCTTCCAGTTGGTCATCCACTCATTGATGCCCTTCATCACGTACTGGGAGTCGGTGGTCAGCACCACCTCGCACTCGCGCTTGAGCGCCCTCAGGCCCTCGATCGCGGCCATCAGCTCCATGCGGTTGTTGGTGGTCTCGCGCTCGCCGCCCCACAGTTCCTTCTCGACGCCCTTGAAAACCATCAGGACGCCCCAGCCGCCCGGGCCGGGATTGCCCTTGCAGGCACCATCGGTGTAGATCTCGACGCTATCGCTCATGTACCACTCGTGTTCAGTGCTTTTCGGAATCGGGGTGGGTGGCGCTGCGGTTGACCTTGGCCAATGGCAGCGGCAGCAGCTTGCCCATCGGCTCGCGGCGCTCAAGACGCAGCGGCCGCAGGCCGACCACCATCTTGCGCGCCACCAGCAGGTAGACGCCGCCCCCGGCGCTCTGCCAGCCCCCGGCCACCCGCTCCCAGCCGGCCAGACGCTGTTGCCAGGCCGGCGAGGCAAGCGGCGGACGATAGCACCCGAAGCGGCGTTTCTCCAGCGCGAAGCCCAGCAGGTTGAGCCAGTCGCCGACCCGCGACGGCGAGATGCAGCGGGCCTTGCGCAAGGCGCCCTGGCTGAAGAAATGGCGCAGCCCCCAACTGCTCCACGGGTTGATGCCGACGATCAGCAGGTGACCGCCCGGGCGCACCGCGCTGGCCGCCTCGCGCAGCAGGCCATGGGGCGACAGGCTGAAGTCCAGGCCATGCTGCAGCACCACCACGTCGGCGGCATGCTCCGACAACGGCCAGGCCTGTTCCTCGCAGACGATCTCCACCCCCGGCAGTGGCGCACCGAGGCGCACGTTGCGCTGCACCTGTGGCGCATTGGGCGGGGGTTCGGCGCAGGGGCCGTAGTGCACCAGGTAGCCACCGAAGAACCGTCGCAGCTCCTCTTCGAGCAACTTTTCCTCTTCCTTGAGCATCAACTGCCCAAGGGGGCCATTGAACCAGTCGCGGGCCAGGCTGATGAGTTCGACCCAGTCGGGGTCGGCCTGGGCGAAGGCTTGGTCGGTCATTGCGTTCTCCCTCGAAGGTTCTCCGGCCGCGCCATCGCGGCTAAGATGCCCCCAATGTCCAGGCTTGGCGATACGGATCCGCACATGATACAGATCGATGCCCTACCCGCTTTCAACGACAACTACATCTGGTTGTTACAGGATACTGCCAATCGCCGCTGCGCAGTGGTCGATCCCGGCGATGCCGGGCCGGTGCTCGCCTGGCTCGGCCAGCATCCCGACTGGGTGCTGGAGGCAATCCTGGTCACCCACCATCACCATGACCACGTCGGCGGCGTCGAAGCCCTGAAGCAGGCCAGCGGCGCCACCGTCTACGGCCCGGCCAGCGAACGCATTCCGGCCCGCGATGTCGCCCTGGAGGATGGCGCGCAGGTCCAGGCGCTGGGCCTGACCTTCGAAGTCATGGCCATGCCCGGCCACACCTTGGGGCACATCGCCTATTACACTGCGCAATCGCCCACGCCGCTACTGTTCAGTGGCGACACCCTGTTCGCCGCTGGTTGCGGCCGCCTGTTCGAAGGCACGCCCGAGCAGATGCACCACTCGCTGCAGCGCCTGGCCGCGCTGCCCGCAGAGACCGAAGTGTACTGCGCCCACGAGTACACCCTGAGCAACCTGCGCTTCGCCCGCGCCGTGGAACCGGAAAACCCGCACGTTCTGCAACGCTTCGAAGACGTTACCCGCCTGCGCGCCGACAATCGCATCAGCTTGCCCTCCACCATCGGCCTCGAGCGCCTGACCAACCCGTTTTTGCGTACCGCTGAAACATTCGTTAAACAAAAAGCAGACGAATGGAAGGGACATTCCAACCCCACCCAAGCCACTGTTTTTGCTGCCTTGAGGTCTTGGAAGGACGTGTTCTGATAACCTCAAGATATATCGTGACATAAGCCCAAAGGTTGACCCGGCCGGGGCCGGTTTCTAGAATCGCCCAACTTTTTTGCCCGGATAACCGTTCCAGCCGATGTCTTCCCCTAGCCGCAGAACCGCTCATTCGGTCGCCCTGACGCGACTGGCACAGATCAGTGCACTGGCGCTGGCCGCCACCCTGGTCGGCTGCCAGAGCACCCGTCAGCTCGACGATTCGGACAGCGTTCGCGCGCACAACTACCAGGCGCGGATCAAGCACAAGCCCGCGCCGCTGGTGGTCAAGCCCAAGGAAGCGCCGCCACAGGACGTCTGGGAACGCATGCGCCAGGGCTTCACCCTGCAGGACGGCATGGACGTCAATCCGCGCATCGAACAGCAACGCCTGTGGTTCGCCAGCAACCCGTCGTTCCTCGAGAACGCCGGCGAGCGCGGCAGCCTCTACCTGCACTACATCGTCGAGCGCCTTGAAGAACGCGACATGCCGCTGGAGCTGGCCCTGCTGCCGGCCATCGAGAGCGCCTACAACCCGATGGCCTACTCCCGCGCGCACGCCGCCGGCATGTGGCAGTTCATCCCGTCCACCGGGCGCCACTTCAAGCTGCGCCAGACCAACTTCTACGACGGCCGTCGCGACGTCACCGCCTCGACCAACGCCGCGCTGGACTACCTGAACCGCCTGCACGACATGTTCAACGGCGACTGGCTGCTGGCACTGGCGGCCTACAATGCCGGCGAAGGCACCGTCAGCCGCGCCATCGAGCGCAACGAGCGCCTGGGCCTGCCGACCGACTACTGGAACCTGCCGCTGCCGCAGGAAACCCGCGACTACGTGCCCAAGCTGCTGGCCCTGTCGCAGGTGGTCAACACCCCGGCCGCCTACGGGATCAACCTGAACCCGATCGCCAACGAACCCTATTTCGAAGCTGTCGCCATCAACGACCGCCTCGACCTGTCCCGCGTCGCGGCCTTCGCCGACATCGACGAAGACGAACTGATCCAGCTCAATCCTGCCTTCAAGAAGCGCATGACCGTGGACGGCCCGCAGCAACTGCTGGTGCCCACCGCCAAGGCGCAGCTGCTCAGCGACCGCATGTCCAACCTCAAGCCCGAGGAACTGGTCGCCCTGCAGCCGAACAAGGCCGTGTTCCAGGCCGCCCTGGCCGATGCCAAGGCGCCGGCGGCGCGCAGCTACCGGGTCAAGCGTGGCGACAACCTGGGCAGCATCGCCAAGGCCAACCGTGTCGCGGTCAAGGACATCCAGCGCTGGAACAGCCTGCGCGGCAACAGCCTCAAGGTCGGCCAGGTGCTGGCCCTGCGTGGCGGCAACGCGCCGAGCGCGGCGGCCAACCGGGTGGCCGATGCGAAGCAGCGGTCCACCCAGTACAAGGTGCGCAAGGGTGACTCGTACTACCTGGTGGCCAAGCGCTTCAACGTCGAGATGAAGCACCTCAAACGCTGGAATCCGCGCAGCGGGCATGCGCTCAAGCCGGGGCAGACGCTGACCGTTTACCTGTCGCGTTGATGTGAATCCTGGGGGCGCTTCGCGCCCCTTTCGCGACACAAGGCCGCTCCTACAGGGATTGCGCTAGCCCTCGGGATTGCGCGGACTCTGTAGGAGCGGCCTTGCCGAGGCGTCGGACCGGCCGGAAAGGGCTGCAAAGCAGCCCCAATCAGCCACACCCATCTGACCGACCCGCACCCTTTTTCCATTCCAGACAAGCTGTTACTGTACCCCGAACCAAGCCCAACGCCTTCTGGATCGGATGCCGACTTGATACGTCCCCTCCTGCTGTCTCTCAGCCTGGCCTTGAGCTTCCCCGCCGTCGCGATGGTGAGCGAAAGCCACGGATACGCGCAGTTCGGCACGCTCAAGTACCCGGCCAGCTTCACCCACTTCGACTGGGTCAACCCGCAAGCCCCGAAAGGCGGCACCTTGCGGGCCATGGCCTTAGGCACCTTCGACACGCTCAACCCCTATACCTTCAAGGGCTCGAGCCCGGTCACCACGCCCAACTTCCTGCAGTACGGCATCAACGAGCTCAACGAGCCGCTGATGGTCGGCACCGGCATGTACGACCCCTCCGGCGACGAACCCACCTCCAGCTACGGCCTGATCGCCCGTTCCGTCGAGTACAGCGAAGACCGCAGCTGGGTGGTGTTCAACCTGCGCCCCGAGGCGCACTTCCACGACGGCGTGCCGATCACCGCCGCCGACGTCGCCTTCAGCTACCGCACCCTGCTCAAGGACGGCCACCCGATCTACCGCACCAACCTGCAGGAAGTGGCCCGGGTCGACATCCTCGGCCCGCTGCGCATCCGCTTCGTCTTTAAGCGCGCCGGCAACCCGTTGCTGATCCTGCGCCTGGGCGAGATGCCGGTGCTGCCCAAGCACTACTGGGAAAAGCGCGACTTCAAGGCCACCACCTTCGAGCCGCCGCTGGGCAGCGGCCCCTACCGCATCACCGAGGTGCAACCGGGCCGGCGCCTGGTGTTCGAACGGGTGAAGGACTACTGGGGCAAGGACCTGGCCGTGAACCGCGGCAAGTACAACTTCAAGCGCGTCGAATACGAGTTCTACCGTGACGCCACCGTGGCCTTCGAAGCGTTCAAGGCCGGCGAATTCGACATCTACATCGAGCACCAGGCGAAGAACTGGGCCAACGGCTACACCTTCCCCGCCGTGCGCCGGGGCGAGGTGATCAAGGCGCAGATCCCGCACCAGATCCCCACGCAGACCCAAGGCCTGTTCATGAACAGCCGCCGTGCCGCGTTCAGCGACCCACGGGTGCGCCAGGCGCTGGGCCTGATGCTCGACTTCGAATGGACCAATCGCGCCCTGTTCAACGGCGCCTACCGGCGCGCCACCAGCTACTACCCCAACAGCGAGTTCACCGCCAGCGGCCTGCCCACCGGCAAGGAGTGGCTGCTGCTCAAGCCGTTCCGCGACCAGTTGCCCGAAAAGCTGTTTACCCAGCCCTACCAGGTCAGCCACACCGACGGCAGCGGCATCAGCCGCGCGGCCCTGCGCCAGGCCCTCGACCTGTTCGCCCAGGCCGGTTGGAAACTCAACGGCCAGCGCCTGGTGGACGGCAAGGGCCAGCCATTCCGTATGGAACTGCTGCTGGTGAACCCGAACCTCGAACGCATCCTGCAACCTTATGTCGAAAATTTGGCCAGCATCGGCATCGATGCGCGCTTGCGCACCGTCGACCGCGCCCAGTACAAACAACGGCTCGACCAGTTCGATTTCGACATGATCCTGATGACCCTGAACCAGACCCTGAGCCCGGGCCTCGAACAGTGGCTGTATTTCCATTCGAGCCAGGCCGCCACCAAGGGCAGCAAGAACTATGCTGGCGTGAAGGACCCGGTGGTCGACCACCTGCTCGACACCCTGCTCGCCGCCCGCAGCCGCGATGACCAGATCGCCGCCGCGCGCGCCCTGGACCGCGTGCTCTCATGGCAGTACTACATGATCCCCAACTGGTACCTCGACAATCACCGCCTGGCCTACCGCAACCGGTTCGCCTTCGTCACCACGCCGCCCTACACCCTCGGGCTGAACAGCTGGTGGATCAAGAAGACTTCGGAGAAAGCCAAATGACGCCGACCCTGCGCCGCCTGGCCGCCAGCCTGCTGCTGGCCTGCCTCACGCTCCCGGCCGTGGCCGCCCCGCAACACGCCCTGACCCTGTATGGCGAGGCGCCGAAATACCCGGCCACCTTCAAGCACTTCGACTTCGTCAACCCCGACGCGCCCAAGGGCGGCACCTTCCGCCAGTCCAGCTTCGGCGGCTTCGACAGCCTCAACCCGTTCATCAACAAGGGCGTGCCCGCCGACAACGTCGGCAGCATCTACGACACCCTGATGCGCCAGAGCCTGGACGAGCCCTTCACCGAGTACGGCCTGGTGGCCGGCAAGATCGAAAAGGCCCCCGACAACAGCTGGGTGCGCTTCTACCTGCGCCCCGAGGCGCGCTTCCACGACGGCCACCCGATGCGCGCCGAAGACGTGGTGTTCACCTTCAACGCCCTGATCAAGGACGGCGCGCCGCTGTACCGCCAGTACTACGCCGACGTCGCCGAAGTGGTCGCCGAAGACCCGCTCAAGGTGCTGTTCAAGTTCAAGCACAGCAACAACCGCGAGCTGCCGCTGATCCTCGGCCAACTGCCGGTGCTGCCCAAGCACTGGTATGCAAACCGCGACTTCAACCGCGGCAACCTGGAGATCCCGCTGGGCAGCGGCCCGTACAAGGTCGCCGAGGTGAAGGCCGGCCGCTCGATCCGCTACGAGCGGGTCAAGGACTACTGGGCCAAGGACCTGCCGATCAACCGCGGCTTCTACAACTTCGACGTGATGACCTTCGACTCCTACCGCGACAACACCGTCGCCCTCGAAGCGCTCAAGGCTGGCCAGTTCGACTACGGACTGGAAGTCAGCGCGAAGAACTGGGCCACCGCCTACGACGTGCCCGCCGTGCGCGACGGCCGCCTGATCAAGGAAGAGATCCCCAACGGCAACCCGGTGGGCATGCAGGGCTTCATCTTCAACCTGCGCAAGCCGATGTTCCAGGACATCCGCGTGCGCCACGCCATCAGCCTGCTGATGGACTTCGAATGGACCAACAAGCAGCTGTTCAACGGCGCCTACACCCGCACCGGCAGCTACTTCGAGAACTCCGAGATGGCCGCCAGCGGCCTGCCCTCACCCGCCGAGCTGAAGATCCTCGAACCGCTGCGCGGCAAGGTGCCCGACGAGGTGTTCAACGGCGCCTTCCGCAACCCCGTCACCGACGGCAGCGGCATGATCCGCGACCAGCAGCGCCAGGCCTACAAGCTGCTGCAGGACGCCGGCTGGAAGATCGTCGACGACAAGATGGTCGACAAGGACGGCAAGCCGCTGAGCATCGAGTTCCTGCTGGCCCAGACCCAGTTCGAGCGCGTGCTGCTGCCATTCAAGCGCAACCTCGCGGACCTGGGCATCAACCTCGAGATCCGCCGCGTGGACGTGTCGCAGTACATCACCCGCCTGCGCTCGCGGGACTACGACATGATCGTCGGCGGCTTCGCGCAATCGAACTCGCCCGGCAACGAGCAGCGTGAATACTGGAACAGCGCAGCCGCCGACAACCCCGGCAGCCGCAACTTCATCGGCCTGCGCGATCCTGCCATCGACCAGCTGGTGGAGCAGCTGATCAACGCCGATTCGCGCCAGAGCCTGGTCGACCACTGCCGCGCCCTGGACCGGGTGCTGCTGTGGGGCTACTACGTGATCCCCAACTGGCACATCAAGACCTCCCGCGTGGCCTACTGGAACCACATCGGCCACCCCGCCGTGTCACCCAAGTACGACATCGGCATCGACACCTGGTGGATCAAGCCCGATGTCACGCCTGCCGTGAGCGAAGCCCCCGCCGTGGAAGAGGCCCACTGACATGCTGGCCTATATCCTGCGGCGCCTGCTGCTGATCATCCCGACCCTGTTCGGCATCCTCATCATCAACTTCATCATCGTCCAGGCCGCCCCTGGTGGCCCGGTCGAGCAGATGATCGCCAAGCTCGAAGGCTTCGACGGCGCCACCAGCCGCATCGCCGGCGGCGGCGCCGAAGTCTCGGTGGCCGGCTCCAACTACCGCGGCGCGCAAGGCCTGGACCCGGCGCTGATTGCCGAGATCGAGCGCATGTACGGTTTCGACAAGTCCGCGCCCGAGCGGCTGTGGATCATGGTCAAGAACTACGCCCAGCTGGACTTTGGCAACAGCTTCTTCCGCGATGCCAAGGTCATCGACCTGATCGCCGAGAAGATGCCCGTGTCCATTTCGCTCGGGCTGTGGAGCACGCTGATCATGTACCTGGTGTCGATCCCCCTCGGGATCGCCAAGGCCGTGCGCCACGGCAGCCATTTCGACGTATGGACCAGCTCGGCGATCATCGTCGGCTACGCCATCCCCGCGTTCCTGTTCGCCATCCTGCTGATCGTGCTGTTCGCCGGCGGCAGCTACTTCGACTGGTTCCCGTTGCGCGGGCTGACCTCCAACAACTTCGATGAGCTGAGCACCACCGGCAAGGTCCTCGACTACTTCTGGCACCTGGTGCTGCCGATCACCGCGCTGGTGATCGGCAACTTCGCCACCATGACCCTGCTGACCAAGAACAGCTTCCTCGACGAGATCAACAAGCAGTACGTGGTCACCGCCAAGGCCAAGGGCCTGAGCCGTTCGCGGGTGCTGTACGGCCACGTGTTCCGCAACGCCATGCTGCTGGTGATCGCCGGCTTCCCCTCGGCGTTCATCGGCATCTTCTTCACCGGTTCCTTGTTGATCGAGGTGATCTTCAGCCTCGACGGCCTGGGCCTGATGAGTTTCGAAGCGGCGATCAACCGCGACTACCCGGTGGTGTTCGGCACCTTGTTCATCTTCACCCTGCTCGGTCTTGTGGTGAAGCTGATCGGCGACCTCACCTACACCCTGGTCGATCCGCGCATCGACTTCGCCAGCCGGGAGCACTGACATGGCCCTGTCCCCCCTCAATCGCCGGCGCTTCGAGCGCTTCAAGGCCAACCGCCGCGGCTGGTGGTCGCTGTGGATCTTCCTGGTGCTGTTCGTGCTGAGCCTGGGCGCCGAGTTCATCGCCAACGACAAGCCGATCGCCGTGCGCTACGACGGCGAGTGGTACTTCCCCGCCTTCAAGCGCTACCCGGAGACCACCTTCGGCGGCGAGTTCCCGCTGGAGGCCAACTACAAGAGCCCGTACATCCGCGAGCTGCTTGAGAAGAAAGACGCCTTCGTGCTGTGGGCGCCGATCCCCTACAGCTACCAGAGCATCAACTACGACCTGAAGGTGCCCGCCCCCGCGCCGCCCTCCACCGACAACCTGCTGGGCACCGACGACCAGGGCCGCGACGTGCTGGCCCGGGTGATCTATGGCTTTCGCATCTCGGTGCTGTTCGCCCTCACGCTGACCATCGCCAGCTCCATCGTCGGCGTGATCGCCGGCGCCTTGCAGGGCTTCTACGGCGGCTGGGTCGACCTGGCCGGCCAGCGCTTCCTGGAGATCTGGTCCGGCCTGCCGGTGCTGTACCTGCTGATCATCCTTGCCAGCTTCGTGCAACCCAACTTCTGGTGGTTGCTGGGCATCATGCTGCTGTTCTCGTGGATGAGCCTGGTGGACGTGGTGCGCGCCGAGTTCCTGCGCGGTCGCAACCTCGAATACGTGCGCGCCGCCCGCGCGCTGGGCATGCGCAACGGCCCGATCATGTTCCGGCATATCCTGCCCAACGCCATGATCTCGACCATGACCTTCATGCCGTTCATCCTCACCGGCGCCATCGGCACCCTCACCGCCCTGGACTTCTTAGGCTTCGGCCTGCCCGCAGGCTCGCCGTCGCTGGGCGAGCTGGTGGCCCAAGGCAAGTCCAACCTGCAAGCCCCCTGGCTGGGCATCAGCGCCTTCGCCGTGCTGGCGGTGATGCTGAGCCTGCTGGTATTCATCGGCGAATCCGCCCGCGACGCCTTCGACCCGAGGAAATGACATGAGCCAAGACACCCTGATCGAAGTCCGCGACCTGGCGGTGGAGTTCGTCACTGGCGAGCAGGTCAACCGCGTGGTCGACGGCATCAGCTTCGACATCCGCAAGGGCGAGACCCTGGCCCTGGTGGGTGAAAGCGGCTCGGGCAAGTCGGTGACCGCCCATTCGATCTTGCGCCTGCTGCCCTACCCGCTGGCGCGGCATCCTTCCGGCACCATCCAGTACGGCGGCAAGGACCTGCTGCACCTGGGCGAGAAGCCCATGCAACGGATTCGCGGCAACCGCATTGCGATGATCTTCCAGGAACCGATGACCTCGCTGAACCCGTTGCACAGCATCGAGAAGCAGATCAACGAGATCCTGTTGCTGCACAAGGGCCTCACCGGCAAGGCCGCCACTGCGCGCACGCTGGAGCTGCTGGAGCTGGTTGGTATTCCCGAGCCGAAGAAGCGCCTGAAAGCCCTCCCCCATGAACTGTCCGGTGGCCAGCGCCAGCGGGTGATGATCGCCATGGCCCTGGCCAACGAACCCGAACTGCTGATCGCCGACGAGCCCACCACGGCGCTCGACGTGACCGTGCAGTTGAAGATTCTCGACCTGCTCAAGGAGCTTCAAGCGCGCTTGGGGATGGCCCTGCTGCTGATCAGCCACGACCTCAACCTGGTGCGCCGCATCGCCCACCGCGTGTGCGTGATGCAGTGCGGCAAGATCGTCGAGCAGGCCGATTGCGCCACGCTGTTCAGCAAGCCGCAGCATCCGTATACGCAGATGCTGATCAACGCCGAGCCCAGTGGGGCGCCTGCCGCGAATGCCGAAGGGGCGCCGTTGCTGGAGGTGAAGGATCTGAAGGTGTGGTTCCCGATCAAGAAGGGGCTGCTGCGCCGGACCGTGGACCATGTGAAGGCCGTGGATGGGGTGAACTTCAGCCTGCCCCAGGGGCAGACGCTGGGGATCGTTGGCGAGAGTGGGTCGGGCAAGTCCACCTTGGGACTAGCCATCCTGCGGTTGATTTCCAGCCAGGGTGGTATTCGCTTCCATGGGCAGAATCTTGAAGGGCTGAACCAGAAGGCCGTGCGGCCGCTGCGGCGGGAGATGCAGGTGGTGTTTCAGGATCCCTTTGGCAGCCTGAGCCCGCGCATGTGCGTGGCGGATATCGTTGGCGAAGGGTTACGGATTCACAAGATCGGCACACCGGCTGAGCAGGAAGCGGCGATTATTGCGGCGTTGGAGGAAGTGGGGCTGGATCCGCGGACGCGGCATCGGTATCCCCATGAGTTTTCTGGGGGGCAGCGGCAGCGGATTGCGATTGCTCGGGCGTTGGTGTTGAAGCCGGCGCTGATATTGCTGGATGAGCCGACCTCGGCGCTGGATCGGACGGTGCAACGGCAGGTGGTGGAGCTGTTGCGGAATTTGCAGGTTAAGTACAACCTGACTTATCTGTTTATCAGTCATGACCTGGCGGTGGTCAAGGCGTTGAGTCATCAGTTGATGGTGATCAAGCATGGGCAGGTGGTGGAACAGGGGGATGCAGGGGCTATCTTTCATGAGCCGAAGCATGGGTATACGAGGCAGTTGTTGGAAGCGGCGTTCCTTGAAAAAGAATAAACAAATTAAGTATTTATACCGACATGCACCACATAACACTAATCCTTATGCAAGTCATTCCGACACTTATTACAACCACCCTTAGCCGTCAACATCAGCAAAGACGCAAGCGCAGTATCGGCTGACCGATTACGTGGACTTACAACCAACCCCAAGCAATCAACCTAAATTTGTCAACTGACAAAATTACCAGTTGCAGCCCAACAACCATAAGCATCTACTACACTCTCATTCACACTCACCGAGGTGTATCATGAGCACGGAAAAACCAGATGAGCAAGAATTTTCGGATAAATCTGAGCCTCCGATTAAACCGGAAAATCCAGAAAAACCTGCGTCCAAAGCAGTCAAATAAGCAGTGAAACGCAGAGTCATTGGAACACATTTTTGTCGGCAATGCAGCCCAAGGAGGGTTAGCGCAAAAATTATGTGGACCAGCACAAATAAAGGCATCAGACAGGTTGGTTCGGGTAACTCACAGCCGAAAGAGTGAACGGAAACACCCCTTCCCTAGCGCCAATGAGATGCCCGCTTCTGAGCTACTGGACAGGGTCTGTCGTCAGACAGACCCTGTAAATAGTTTTCATTTAAAACTTAAACCGATGCGTCAAACCCTTAAATCCGAGATTTACCACTAGATGCTCAACACCATTAGGCCAGCCTAATTTCATAACCACCCCAAAAAAATAGCTAACTATAATTCAAAACCTACTCACCCCCAACACTTCCAACAACACTGGCGGCACCCTCACTCTTGCAGCCAGTATGAAAATCATACAGAACAATCCGACTCCAACCCTGGGCAGTTCAGCATCACACCCAGTCGAGGTTAACTCCACCTCGCCCACCCGAGTTTGTACCGCCAGCAAAAAATCAGAATTTACATCTTTCTTGTAGTCCATTTCCCAAAGATACTCCACCCTCATAATTTCCGTTGCGATCACGCTGCCAGCACTCTAGTCTCGGCAAGTCGCTGCATATCAGCGATCGGCTTTGACAGGCCGCGACGCGACACCTGCACTGCTTGCCCTTTATGGCGGCTGTGCATGGGGCACGCTTGCGTGCGCCGGTTTTTGTGTCCGCCGGTCTGTCAACCTATGCATAGCTGCCACCTACCTGTTTGACAGCAGTCCGGTAGCGGCCCCATCAAAGGGCACAAAACCATGCTGAAGATAGTTCCCGATCCACCCCACAATCACCACTCCCTCGAAGACACCATCATCCAGGCCACGGAGTACGCCCTGTGCGCGCAGACTGTGGCGCATCAGGCTGTACTGCTGCATCCCAAGTCGCCCGTGTCGATTCTGGTCATGGCCGTGATGCATGAAATGGAGGCGCTGCGGGTGCTGCTCGAATCGGCGTTGATTCAGGTGCAGATGCCGCAGGTGGAGCCTCGGACGTTGCACTAGGGCTTAAGTCATTTGTTGGCTGAGCTGACGCAATCGCGGGGCAAGCCCGCTCCCACGCTGTAATCCAAACACGCTGTGATCCATCGCTGCGATCCACGCGCAGCACCCCACATGCGCCGTGATACATGTACCCGTGGGAGCGGGCTTGTCCCGCGATTGCGCAAGCCCAGGCACCGATCATTTCAGGGAGATTGAGCAATGAGCACAGACGACACCACGCCCCACACCACGGTGGGCAAGACCAAGTTCTACCAGGGTGAAGGGCATACCGACCCGCTGTTCTGCATCGAACCCGGCATCCCTTGCCAGCACGCACGGGAACAGGCTTCGGAGTTGATGGGCTGCGTGTGCGACCTGACCATCACCGGGATCATGGAGGAGAAGCCTCAGCTGATCTGGGCATCGTATTACCTGAGCGCGCTGGCCAAGGCGCTGATGGATGATGCGGAGTTGGGGATGAAGCACTGACCTCTGGGTACATGCGGACTTTGTAGGAGCGGCCTTGTGTCGCGAAAGGGCCGCAAAGCGGCCCCCGGTTTCTGATATGTTGCGAAGATTGCTGGGGCTGCTACGCAGCCCTTTCGCGACACAAGGCCGCTCCTACACGGGCTAGGCTTTGGGCATAAATTCGGGATTTCTCCATGGAATGTCATATCCGCCGCGCTCAGCGCGAAGACGCAGAAGCCATCAGCCGCATCGTGATCACGGCATTGCGCGAATCCAACTCGCAGGATTACCCGGCAGAGGTGATCGCCCAGGTCGAGCAGAGCTTTTCACCTGCGGCGGTCAGTGCATTGCTCGATAGCCGAATGGTATTCGTAGCAGTCAACCAAAACGAATTGCTGGGGACGGCAAGCCTGGATGGCGAGGTTGTCAGGACAGTGTTCGTCGCTCCAATCCATCATCGGACAGGTGTCGGCAAACGGTTGATGGAGACCGTTCATGCTGCAGCGATCAGGGCAGGTGTCACGGCACTGCGCGTTCCTTCATCCATCACCGCCCAAGGGTTCTACGCGCGGCTGGGGTATCGGAAGCTTCGTGATGAATTCCATGGTATGGAGCGCACCATTGTCATGGAAAAGTCCACGCTGACCATGACGGAGACGGCCCTCGCGATTAACGTTTCTTGCGAGCATCTGGCAAAGCTGCTGGATGAGGGAGCAATCCCCCATGCCAGCGCTGAAGGCGAACGGGCTATCGCGTTCTCCGAGCTGATTGCCTACAAGGACAGGCATGACAAGATTAACCGGGCCGTAATGGATGAACTGGCCACCCAAGCTCAGAACCTAAGAATGGGTTACGAGTGAGTCATTTCGAAAGCGAGTCACGAAATACTACATGGTTTCGCACGAGAACGTAGTGTTCGCACTGGCTTTATAGGTAGTCGCACGGCAAGCTCCCGCCGACCCGCCCGTTAAAATCTCAGGTCTTGCTGGAGTTGAAAATTTTCTCGATTTTCTCTTGCAGCTCTGTAGCGGATACTGGCTTGATTACATAGTCATTGGCACCTGCGATGAGATCCTCACCTATAAGTGATTGCTTAGGTTCAGCCAAAACCATCAACGCCGGCAGTTTCTTGAGCCGCTCATCAGCACGTAACTTAAGCAATAAATCAGCGCCGAACATGTCTCGCAATGGATCCACTGCAATCAGAAAATCAAAGGATTCGCTTCCAAGGCGCGAGAGAGTAGCAGTACCGTTTTCTGCCTCTGAAACATTGGTAAAACCCAAATCGCCCAGGGTACGTTTGAGAATAGTCCGCATGGTGTAGCTGTTCTCAACGATCAGGATTCTCATGTTCTTGTCCATTTCAACCTCCGCAAGCCCCTCAAGGATCTGCGCCACCTGCTCGCAGTTGAGCTGAGACTAAGAAGTAGGACAGCCCTATGCAACTGACAAAAATAACAGGGTGGGTCTACGCCACGAACGGATCAAGTACGCCAATAGATGCGCAAGCGCCAGCCATCGGACATCAGGGCGAAACGGCCTGCAGGCGCTGCTCGATCACCTGCATCAAACCATGAACATACCGCTCGAAACATACGATAGCCTGCTCCAACGTCACTTCAGGACCTGGCTCGCACACCGCCCAACAGGACCATAGTGAGAAGACCGATCTGGCATGGCAGTAGCGCAGCGCGATGATCGGCTCCTCTTCTTCGTCCATCGAGGCGTAGTAGAAATCCTGAGCCCCACAGGTGGCCACGGACGCCAGCCATTGCGTCACCACGTTCGCCAATTCGAACAGCAGGCAGAACTCCACCTGCAAGAACACCCGCCCCTGCACTTCAATGCTTAGACGGCCTTCAGTAAAGGCCGCCGTGTTGTAGCCCGACATGTCGTCCGGCAATGTGAGCAATTCAAAGTCTATCTTCATCGGTGTTCGCCTGCCCTGAACGTCTATCAGCGCTTACCCAGCATCGCCTGGCGCTCCCGCCAGATCTCCTGCACGAACGGATCGGTCACGCCATACAGGCCATGCCCCCGGCGAATGATCAGGTTCGCCGCCAGCAACTCATTGGCCACCGGCTGGATTTCTTCCACCCGCACTTCACGCCCCACGAACGTCGAATACTCCCCTGCCGCCTCGCTGGAAAACACACCCCGTGTCTCGCCATCCACGGAGGCGATCCGGGCGAAAATGGCCTGGGCCAGCACGCCCAGTTCCTCGACCTTCATCAGCTCCAGGTCGGCCGCCGCCGAGCGCAGCGTGGCCGCGATCACCGGCAGCACCACATCCGCCCCGGAACCGAGGCTGGGCGAGTGAATCAACTGACGCAGGGCACGGATGAACTCTTCAGGCCGGCTGCCCAGTGTCTTGAACGCCTCGGTCGCCACCTCCAGCGAGGGCAGGTTGTCGAGGCCATCAGCGGCAAGCCGCTGGAGCCAGAACGCGACATAGCCCTCGTCCAGCACCGGATAAGCCACGTTGGTGGCGCCGGCAAACGCCTGGTTACGCCGGGCGGTCAGCTCGTTGACCATGGCCCGGTGCGAGCCGGTGCCAATGAACAGGAAATGCCCAGGCGTCGCGGGCCTTGGGTTGATGGCGTCACGTGCGGCCTTCAGGGCCAGCATCATCTGCTGCCCGTCTTCTGTGGTGATGGCATGCTGCACTTCGTCGACGATCAGCACGACAGTCGCCTTGGCCTGGTCCACCGCTTCGGTCAGCGCTTCGGCGAGTGTCACGCCGCCTGCTTCACCCAGGGTATCGAGGTTGAAACCGAACTTGAAACCGGCCAGCTCCACCTCGGCGCCACGCACGCGCCTGAGACGCTGCATGAACGACGAGGTCGTTGTCTGCAGTTCGAGCAGGGCTTTGCGCACGGCAGCCAGCACCAGCTTCACCGGGCTTGTCTGGGTGTCACTCCACAGGTCGACGTAGATCACCAGTGCGCCCTGTGCCTCCAGGGCCGGGATCAGATCGTTCTTGAGGAAGGTGGTCTTGCCCGTCCGGCGCAGGCCGGACAGGAACAACCCGGAACGCAGGCCGATATCCAGTGCAGAGGGCTTGAGCAGTTGCCTGGCCATATCGGCCGCCAGTTCCGGGCGCAGGAAAATGTCAGCCATGGGTTTATCCTGAATTATGAGTTACCAATAATTATTGGCCTGGAATAATTCCGTGTAAAGCCGCGGTGGCTTGCGCAACACCTCAAGACTCAACCTCCATCAACCCCGGCGTGGGCTTGCTGAACCCCGCCGTCAGCCACATCAGGTACAACCCGCCACACACCAGCCAAGCCACCCCGGCCAGTATCACCACCGTGCTCAGCAGCGACAGCAGATACAGGTTCACCCCAATCGCCAGCAGCGGAAACACCACGAACCCCACCCCACTCAACCGCTGCTTGCGCCGCTCACGCCGGTAGTACGCAATCACGCAGACATTCACCGCCGCAAACGCCAGAAACGCGCCGAAGTTGATCAGCGAAGCGGCCGAGCTCACATCCGCGCCGATCCCGATCAACCCCAGCCCGGCAATCAGCAGCAGGTTGAACACCGGCGTGCGCGCCTTGCCCTGCAGCTTGGCGAAATAGCGCGGCGGCAGCACACCTTCACGCCCCATGAAGTACAGCAAGCGGCTGGCGCTGACCTGCACCGCCAGGCACGAAGCGAAGCCGGCGACGATGCCGCCAAGGTTGACGAAGTCGGCGAAGAACTGCCCACCCACCTCGATCGACAGCGCATAGGTCGCAGTCTCTGGGTCGGCGAACTGGCCGCCGGGGTGGCTCAGTTGCATCAGGTAGGCCACCGCCGTGAACAGCAGCCCGCCCACGCTGATCACCAGCAGCACCGCCCGGGGGATGTCGCGCTTGGGTTGCTCGGCCTCCTCGGCCAGGGTGGTCACGGCGTCGAACCCGAGGAACGAATAGGCGGCGATGGCGGCGGCGGCGGTGAGGCCGGTCAAGGTGCTGTGCTCGTTCCATACGGGGTGGATGAAGCCGACCTGGGGCTGGCCGGCCACATAGCGCAGGCAGTAGCCAATGAACAACAGCACCAGGGCCACGCTCAGGACCGTGAGCACTTTGTTCAGGCGGTCGGTCAGGGTCATGCCGCTGACAGTCACCGCCGTGGTCAGGCCGATGTTGATCAGCAGCCAGCCCCAGGTAGGCACCTGCGGGAACTGGGCGTTAAGGAACACCGACTGCAGCAGCCAGGCCACCATGGGCATGAACAGGTAGGCCAGCAGCACCGCCCAGCCGACCACGAAGCCGCAGCCGGGGCCGAGCAGGCGCTTGGCGTAGTAGTAGGCCGAGCCGGACACCGGGAACAGGCGCGACAGCTTGGCGTAGCTCAGGGCCGACAGCAGCATGGCGCCGGTGGCCAGCAGGAAGGCGCTGGGGGCGATGCCGTCGCTGCGTTCGGAGATCACGCCGAAGATCACCATGGCCAGGCTCGGGCACATGTAGGCCAGGCCGAAGACGGTCAGGGAGGTCAGGGAGAGTTTTGCGGGGGTGGCGTCAGGCATGGGTGGCCTCCTGGCGCGCAGGGGCGATGCCACGGGCCGGGCCGTGAGCGAAATGAGCCATGGGTCATCCTCTTGTGATTGTTCTAGGAAATTGCCCAGCCGGTCTGGCTGCGCGGGGGCGCAGGGACGGCGTGCACAGCAAGTTACTCGGGGGAAGGCACCGGCTTTGCCGGTGATCGCGGGGCCAGCCCACGCCTACAAGGTGCAGGGCCAGTATGCGGATCCCCGTGCGGATTCCTATAACGTCGAAGGATTAACCTGGGGGTAATGGCCCGGGGGAATCACGGCGCCGGTTGCAGGCTGGCGAGGTCTTCACCGGCCAGGAACAGCAGCGAGAACAGCTCGCTCTGGGAGTTCACGTCCAGCTTGCGGTACACGTTGCGGCGATGGACCTTCACCGTCTCGGCCGACAGCTTGAGCTTGATGGCCGTCTCCTTGTTCGAATGCCCCGACAGGATCAGCCGCACCACGTCCAGCTCCCGCGCCGTCAGCACCGACTCCAACTGCCGCCGTGCTTCGTCGCGCCCCTGGGCCAGGCCCAGCGCGGGCTTGGCCGGTGCGCGCTCGGGCAGTTGCTCGAAGTGCAGGCGCTGGCGCAGCAGGCCGATCAGCCAGGGGCGCACCAGCTCCAGCTGGGCGATGGCCTGGGCGTCGAAACGTGAGCGCCCGCCCAGCGACAGGCACAGCGTGCGCCCATCACCCAGGGCCAGGTTGAACTGCACCTCGTCGGCGACCACGTTGTGGGTGAAGTACAGGCGGTAGTAGTCGGTCTGCTGGAACTGCTCCGGGGCCACGTCGGCCAGGCGCACCAGGCCGGTCAGCGGCCGCTCGCGGCTGCTGATGTAGAACGGGTCGAGCAGGTACAGGCCGTTGGCGTACTCGCTCACCAGCGGGTCGATGCCCTCGCGCTCGTAGGGGCTCTGGTCGAAGATCAACGGCTTGTCGTGGCTGAACAGCAGCGCCACCCAGGTATCCACCTCGACGAAGTCGCCGAGCAGCGTCGCCAGGGTGCGCCAGAAGCTCGGCCGGTCGAGGTGCTCGATGCATTGGCCCACACCCTGGTGCCACGAAAGATCCTGCAGGCTCAAGCTCATGACTACCCCCGGGTTAACCCGTCGAAGTGATTGTTTTGCCAGTGATTGTTTTCATACTTGCACCACCCTTCGCAAATGTCACTCGCCCGCGGAAGGGTCGGGCCCAGCGAGACGGATTGCCCATGAAGATCGAAGTGGTACAGACGACAACCCGCGACGGCGACACCGCCCACAACCTGCGCGGCATCCTCGAGGCCCTGGGCCAGTGCGCGCCGGACACCGATATCCTGCTGTTTCCCGAGTCGCACCTGACCGGTTTTCTCACTGAGGACGACGTCGGCATGCTGTCCGAAGCCATTGATGGCGATGCCGTGCAGGCAGTGGTCGCGGCGGCGCGCCAGCACAATGTCGCGGTGGTGCTGGGGCTGTACGAGAACGACGGCGGCACGTTCTACAACACCACCCTGTTCATCGCCCCTGAAGGTATCCTGCTCACCTACCGCAAGACCCACCTGTGGTTGCCGGAGCACGGCATCGTGGTACCGGGCGACCGTTTCGCCACCGTCGAATGGCGCGGCGTGCGCCTGGGCCTGTTGATCTGCTACGACAGCGAATTCCCCGAGACGGCGCGGGCGCTGAAGGCCTTGGGCGCGCAGTTGATGCTGATCACCGATGGCTTGGCCGAACCGGAGGATCATGTGCATCGGGTGTCGGTGATGGCCCGGGCGATGGAGAACCAGGTGTTCGCCGTGGTCGCCAACCGCGTGGGCGATGGGCCGGATGGTTGCGTGTTCGTGGGGGCGAGCCTGGCGGTGGACCCGTATGGCCGGACGTTATTCGAGGCCGGGCGTGGCGAGTCGCGGCATAGCGTGATCCTGGACCTGTCGCTGATCGGCAAGGCCCGCGCCTTCCATGACTACAGCGCCAACCAGCGCATCCGGTTGCCGGGTGAGCGGATAGAACATGCCAGTGGTGTATGGGAGCTGGTTATCGATTAAAGGAGAACACGACAGGGCAGGACGCAGAAGGATTGCATGGGGACGTACAATCGGCTCCATGCATCAACGGCCTTTCAATGCCTCCCCCGTCGCCACATCAAAACGGTAGATGGTGTCGTAGAAATCCACGACCTCCACAAGGTCAGGCGCCAGCTGAAAGCGCCCGGTGAAGATGTCGGCACCCATGGCCTTCCAGACGACGTAACCCTCAAGGGACAAACACGTGATTTCCAGCTCGCCGTGCGAAATCAATGCACGCTGCCGCGCTGCCCAATAGAGACCGAAGCACGTCGCCATATCCACCTTGCGCGACCAAAGCAGGTCATGGGGAGGGGGCAGCGACACGCAGGCAACCTGGTTGCCCACGGCCAACAGCAGCTTGTCGTCGATCACCAGCGCCGACTGTGCATGCACTCCTGTCCCGCCTCCGCCGGCACCGATCACCAGCAGGCCGGTGTCGTCCAGCATCACGCCCTGAACCGATGACACGCCATCGTCGCCCAGGATGATTTCCCGCGCATAACACCGGATATTGTCTGTGGAGTCGAACGTGTAGGTCGGCTCGTCAACGACGGTAATCACGCCATATCGAGAGTCGATGTTCATCGGTGTGTCCCACCGGGGGGCAGGGAATCGTCAGCCATGGGTTTATTCGCAATTATGGGATGCCAATAATTATCGGCCTGGAATAGTTTCGGATAAAGCTGCCGTGGCCGGAATGAGGCTATCGGCAACACAGGCACCCACTGACCCGCGGCTGGTCAGGATCGTTTCCGAGAAACGAGACCATCACCTCCATCCCCGTTCGCGGAGGCGTGACCGCACAACACCAATCGGAAGCCACCGACAGCCAGCAACAGCTCTTGTCGTCGAACCTGTCCTCAGGATCCCAGGGAAATTTGACCTGAATCCGGGCAAGGCGCCGATCACACCGGCTCTCGTCATCCTCCACGGCAATGACCACGGCGGTCTGGTTCTCCACCACCCGTGGTTTGGCATGAACCAGGGGCGGACGATAAAGCACGCCCCACGGCAGCACCGCCTGGCCATCGGCAAACACCAGCACATGGCCTTGGGCACTGTGCTGGAAATGAAAACGGATGCCCTCCTCTTCACACAAGCGCTGGACGAAGTGCAGATCCGTTTCGCCATACTGGGTGCAATAGTCGCGCTCGGGGTAGCTCGCACTCAGCTCGAAGCGATAGGCGTCTCCCACTATCCCATGCTCTTCCAATATCAAGGCGACGATCCTGGGCACCGAGAACTGTTGAAAGATCCGCTGGTTGATGCGATGGCGCAGGTAGGACAAATGCGGCACCAGGGTCAACCTGTAACGCGCCGAACACGGGGCCTGCCCCATCGGCGCGATGTGGTAGATCCGCCCATGGATGCCATTGCCGTTCCTGTCAAAGCTGAAGAACGCCTCGAGGTCGAGGAAGCGTTCGAGGTCCAGGTCAGGCCATTCGCTGGCCAGTTCCACGTTGTAAAAGAAAGGCCTGTTGGCCACCGCTTCCCCGGTGTAGCCGAGCACCTGGAAATCGTGCTCCACACCTTCGATCGTCAAGTTCAAGTGTGTCTTATGGGCTGGGCTGAACATCCGCTGTTCTCCTCCGGCTCAAGATGAAATCAGGTGCGCAAGACCATCGCCCGCCTCGGCTGAGCAGCCGGATATCGCGAGACGATGGTGTTCGCTGGTGCTTGAAGCAATCGGCCGCAGGCAACCTTGGTCAACGCGCTGTCCGGGACTCCCTTGCACCGGGCAGCGGGCGACACGTCAATTCAGGTCAAACGCCACTCTTCACCTTGGTCCAGACCCGCGTGCGGATCCGCTCCAGTTTCAACGGCAACGGCTCGAGCGGGATCAACGTGGCAACCGTCTTCTTGTCGGGGTAGATCCACGGGTTGTCCCGAAGGGCCTGTTCGACGAACTGGGTGGCGTCCTTGTTGGCGTTGGGGTACAGGGTATGGTTCGAGGTCTTGGCGATCACTTCCGGGCGCATCATGTAGTTGATGAACGCCATGCCTGCCTTGGGATGGGGCGCATCCTTGAGCAGCACCAGGTTTTCCGACCACACCAGCGCGCCTTCGCGCGGCAGGCTGTAGCCGATCCGCCGCCCGGTGTTGTTCTTCTCGTTGAGGGCCTGGGCGGCCAGGGCGCCGTTGGCCCAGCCGACCACCGCGCAGATATTGCCGTCGGCCATGTCGGTGTCGATGCGCGACGAGTCGAAATACAGCACGTAAGGGCGGATCTTCATCAGCAGGTCTTGCGCCTTCTGGTAGTCCGCCGGGTTGCTGCTGTTGCTGGGCAGGCCCAGGTAGTTAAGGGCAATCGAGATGATCTCGCTGGGCGAGTCGAGCATCGCCACGCCACAGGATTTGAGCTTGCTGATGTTCTCTTCCTTGAAGATCAGGTCCCAGCTGTCCACCGGCGCCTGGTCGCCCAACGCGGCCTTGACCTTGTCGATGTCGTAGCCGATGCCGGTGGTGCCCCACAGGTAGGGCACCGCGTAGCGATTGCCGGGGTCGTTGACCGCCAGCTGGGCAAGGATATCGGGGTCGATATGCGAAAGATTACCCAATTGCGCGCGGTCCAGCGGCTGCAGCACGCCTGCCGCGATCAGGCTGGGCAGCACGTTGGAAGTGGCCACCACCACGTCATACCCGGTGCGCCCGGCCATGACCTTGCTCTGCATGATGTCGGCGCTGTCGAACGCGTCCATGTGCACGCGGGTGCCGGTTTCCTGCTCGAACGCCTTGGGCGTCTCCGGCGCGAGCAGCCCGAACCAGTTGTACAGGTGCATCCCGGGCTCGGCGGCCAGCACCGAGGTACTGATCCCCGCGCAGAGCAGCGAGGCCGAAAAAAGGGTTCGCAAACGTGACCTTCTCATGCAACATCCTTATCGAATCGATGTATCTTCACGGCCATCCTAGGCCCAGTGAGCGACTATACCGGGCAGGACCGGATAGTAAATACCTCGGAATACTTACCTCTGACCCGCGAATGCCTAACCCAAAAGGGGTAGTTGATGCCGTTCGACCTGCAAAGCCTGGCCTGGCACCGATCGATCGGCAAGCTGATCATGCAGCTGGACCGTCCGGCGTTCTGGAGTTCGCTGGTTCGGGTGTTGAACGAGTACGTGCAGATCGACAACTGGGTGGTATTGATTTTCACCAACCAGCAAGTGGAAGTGGTGAGCCTGCCCGAGGTGGCGGATGCCGAAGAGGTCAACGCCTTTATCCATCGTTATGTGAAGGGGCTCTACCTGCTGGACCCGTTCTACATCGCCAACCGGGAAAACCCGCAGAGCGGTTTCTTCCACCTGCTGGATATCGCGCCGGAGTACTTTCTCGAAACCGAGTACTACCACCAGTACTTCGCGCACTACATCTCGGCCGATGAGGCGCAGTACAACGTTCAACTCGACGCTGACCGCACGCTGTGCATCTCCATTGGCAGCAAGGCGCGCTTCAGCCAGGAGCAAATCACCATCCTCGACCTCATCAAGCCCTGGGTGACGGCCTTGATGCACCAGCGCATGGCCTTCGAGGTGGACGTCGAGAAGGACCTTGCCGAGGCGCCGCCCTGGCAGGAAACACTGACCCAGCTGGGCGCACAGATCACCACCCGCGAAAGCGATGTGCTCAGGCTGCTGCTGAGTGGCTTCTCCAACAAAGAGATTGCCGGGAAGCTTTCACTCTCGGCGGAAACGGTGAAAGTGCACCGCCGGAATATTTACGCCAAGTTGAACATCAAGTCGCAATCGGAATTGTTTGCTCGGTTCTTTATGCCGAAGCCGGATGCTTTCTGTACCAGTTGAATTCAGGCACCTTGCCTGCCACCGGCTGCTGAACGCCTCGCAGGCCTTCAAGGCGTCGATGCCAGCGCCTCGATGACCAAGGTCGCCAACCCGATCAAACAGATTACCCCCACGCCATAACTCACCGTCCGCCACGGCTGGATACCCGCCAGGTAAGTCACCGTATGCGACACCCTGGCCACGGTGAATACCCCGCTCAGCCAAGCCGTCATGACAACGGGCGCCTCCAGCACGACCGCCAGGCCGCCCAGCGCGAGGAACATCGGGATGTTCTCCAGATCGTTGCGCCAAGCCTGCATGGCCCGCGTGACCTGCGGCAGTTCCGCAGGGCAAGCCGAGCGTTTGAACACTGCCGCATCCTCGCTGTTGGTGAAGGCCAGGAAGCGCAGGCGGAAGTAGCCCTGGTAGCAGGAAATACCCAGCATCTTGAAGCACAGCACCACCACGCAGCAGGCATAGACCGCCAGGGCGGCGCTCATGCCCCGCTCTTCTGCGCAAAGTCCTTGACCACGATGTACAGCAGCGGCCCCAGGGAGACGAAAATTGCCGTCAGCAACAGATAGGGCAAGACCCCGAGTAACGAGCCGCCTCGCTGGCGCTGGTCGCTGACCATCCACACACAGCCCAGCCCGGCCATCACATACAGGTCGATAACGACCTGGGCCGTATCTGGCCGGGACAGCAGATCAAGGCCAAAGGCGACAAGTGATTGGTCCGCAATCATCAGGGTCCAACCGGTGTACAGGGTAAACAGCAGCAACACTGGCAGCGCGATCCATCGTGCGTTCATTGTCCGATTCCTACAGGGGCGATGTTGCCGTCACGGTAGTGATAGAGTCGTCCCCGCCTCAATGACCTCACAGGTCATGGACGCTTCAGCCAAGGACAGCCAGAGTCGAAGCATGAGCCCCACTCCCTTTCACCCCACGCAAACACCTGCCATCACCGATGCCGGAGAGCACCTGCGCCGCCTACGCCGCCAGGCCGGGCTCAGCCAGCTCGACCTGGCGCTGTTGGCCGGCCTGTCGCAACGCCACCTGAGCTGCGTCGAAACAGGCCGCGCCAAAGCCAGCCCCAGTACCCTGCATGCCCTGCTCAGCGCGCTGGATGTACCACTCGAGCACTGCAATGAAGTATTCCTCGCGGCAGGTTACGCACCGCGCTACATGGCCTCTGCACCGGACGCCCCGGCCATGAAGATGGTGCATGACGCAGTGGAGCACATCCTGCTGGCCAACAACCCCGCACCGGCCATCGTCATCGCCAGCAACTGGGACATCACTGCAGCCAATGCCAGTGCCGGGCTGTTGTTCACAATGGTCGGTGTCCCAACAAACAGCACCTCGGGCCTTAACCTGCTGGACACACTGCTGCGCCCGGGCGGACTGGGAGATCATCTGCTCAATGCCGATGAGATACGGGCGATCGCCTGGCAGCGGGCGGCCAGGGAGGCGGTGGGCAATCCTGACCTGGCGCGGCGGCTGCAAGGCTTGCCCACCCCGCCCACATTGGCAGCAGGCACGCCGCAATCACCTGTGGTGTTGACGCGGGTGCGGACTGCCGAAGGTGAATTGAGGTTCCTGTCCACCTTCACCACCTTCGGCATGCCACAGGACATCACGGTGGCGTCACTACGCATCGAACACCTGGTGCCGGCCGACGGCACCACGTGGCGAACAATGACGACGGCCTATGATCAATGGCTGGCTCAGCATCACCCACGATAAAACCGATAATGATCGAGCCGCAGCATCTGGCCGAACTACAGGGATTCAGGCCTGCGCGGCCTGCCCCGCCACCTCTGCGCCATCCAGCACCATGCCCTCGCGCATCCGCTGCGCATCCCGGCTGAAACACCGCGAGGCCGCCAGCAGGAACACCATGGTCAGCAACAGGGCCACAGGGATCAGGTACATCGCGTCATGCAGCCCCTGGGCCTTGAACGCCTCGCTCATCGCCACCTCGCCCGCCGCCGCCATGGCCGACACGGCAAAATGATCTGACAGCCCACCGACCACCACCGGTCCCAGGCCGCCACCCAGCAGGTACAGCCCGGCGAAGAACAGGGCCATGGCCGTGGCCCGCAGCCGCGGTTGCACCACATCCTGAATGGCGGTGTATACGCAGGTGTAGAAGTTGTACGAAAACAGCCAGCCGACCCCGAACACCGCCACGAACACCCCCAGTTCGATACGCCCGGCATGCAGCGCCCAGGCGGTGCACAAGGTGGCAGCCAGCATGCTCAGCGCGGCGAACACCAGGCGGCCATTGGCAAAGCGCTGGTGCACCTTGTCGGCCATCCAGCCTCCAAGGGTCAGGCCCACCAGACCGCTCAGACCGACGATCATCCCGGTGGCCACCGCGGCGTCGTGCAGCTGCAGCGCGAAGTAGCGCTGCAGCATCGGCACCATGAACGAGTTGCAGGCATACGAAGCGAAGTTGAAGGTCAGCCCCGCCAGCACCAGCCAGGCGAAGGTGGGCACGCTCAGCACCCGGCGCAGGGGGCGGTCCAGCGGGGCCTGGGCGGTGACCACCGTCTCCGCCGCGCCGCGCGCGGGCTCGCGGATCATGAAGATGAACAGCGCCAGCAGCACGCCAGGCACGGCGGCGATGAAGAACGGCGCGCGCCAGCTATCGAACGCCTGGACCATCGCACCGATGGTGAAGAACGCCAGCAGCAGGCCAAGCGGCAGGCCGAGCATGAAGATGCCCATCGCCCGCGCCCGCCGTCCGGCCGGGAACAGGTCGCCGATCAGCGAGTTGGCGGCCGGCGCGTAGCTGGCCTCGCCGATACCCACGCCCATGCGCACCAGCAGGAAGCTCCAGAAACTGCCGACCATGCCGTTGACCGCCGTCAGCCCGCTCCACGCCAGCAGGCCCCAGCCCATGAGCCGGCTGCGCGAGCCGGTGTCGGCGATGCGCGCCAGTGGCAGGCCGGCGATGGCATAGACCAGGGTGAAGGCGGTGCCGATGATGCCGATCTGGAAGTCGCTCAGGTGCCACTCCAGACGTATCGGCTCGATGACGATGGCGGGGATGGTGCGGTCGAAGAAGTTGAACAGGTTGGCCAGGAACAGCAGGAACAGAATGCGCCAGGCGTTGGACGCTTGGATGGCGGTGGGCATAGTCGGGTCCCTCGTTATCGTTGTTCGGGGTTCCAGCACGCCCTGCGCAAACTAGAGGGAGATGGCAAAGCGCGTCTGCCAACATTGATCGCGTTGATAGCGGACGATAGCCAAACCTTTCACCGCGACCATGACGTGCGCTTCTGTCTCCTTTCACCACTTTCGGCATGCCGCCTGATATCACGGTGGCTTTGCTGCGGATAACCACGATTGGCACTTGGGATTTGTGCACTATCTGGCCACCCTCCCGATTACCGTGTAACCTTCTCCCCACTCGTATTGCCGTGGCTGCTGAACCCGGTTATCCACGAGGAATCTCCCATGAAAAGATCTCGCGCCTGGCGACGCTCTCAGGCCCGCAAACATGCTCACCATCCTGCGGCGTGCCCACAGGTGTTCAAGCCAGAAAAGAACTGGAAGCTGCTCTATACCCGCGCCTCGAAGCTGGCAAGGGCGCGCCAGCTCGGCTTCAGCTATCCCATCCGCACCACTCGCCAACTATTGGACCAAGCGTGACCAATCTCCTGTTCGTCTGCAGCCGCAACCAGTGGCGCAGCCCCACCGCCGAGATGATCTGGCGCCGTCGCCCGGGCTTTGCCGCCCGGTCGGCGGGCACCAGCCCGAACGCACGCAAGCCGGTTGGCCCGGCGGACATTCGCTGGGCCGACGTCATCTTGGTGATGGAGCGCAAACACCAGCAACGCTTGCTGGCTCAGTTCGCACGCTTGCTTGAACACAAACGGCTGCATGTGCTCGACATCCCCGACGACTTCCAATACATGGACCCTGAGCTTGTGCTCATCCTGGAAGCAGCAGTGGCAGCGCATCTGGCGCAGGAACCGTAGCGACCGCTCAGAACACCACCGACCGGCGATGCTCGGCCGTCGCCACCACCCGCCCACGCTTGAGCACCGCCAATCGCGCCGGCAGGTCGAGGATCACATCGCAGACGCGCTGGGTATCCACCAGCACCAGATCCGCATCCTTGCCCACGGCCAGGCCATGGTCGCGCAAGCCCAAGGCCCTGGCCGGGTTGGTCGTGAGCATCGACAACACCGTGGCCTGGTCGTCCGCCCCGCCGAGGTGGCAGGCGGGGATGGCCAGTTGCGCGATGTTCAGCAGGTCGCCCGTGCCATAAGGGGTGAAGGCGTTGCGGATATTGTTGGTGGCCAGGCACACGTTCACCCCACCATCGCGCAATGCTCGCACCGGTGTCAGGGTACGGCGCACGTTGTGGCTGTCGCCACGGGCGCCCAGGTGCAGGTCGGTGGCCGGCAGGCACATCACGCTGATACCGGCTTCGCGCAGCAGCGCGACGATACGCGCCTGCCGCTCGGGCTCGACGGCCGCGAGGCTGGTGAGGTGGCCGACGCACACCCGCCCCTGGTAACCCTCGGCGATGGTCCGGCGGGCCACGTATTCGATGGTCATCTGCTCGGCGTCATCGGCGAAATCCTGATGCAGGTCGATGTCCTTGTCGTAGCGCCTGGCCAGGTCGAAAACGAAATCAATGTGCTCGTAGGGCGATACGTCGTTGTAGGGAATGCCGCCGACCACATCGGCGCCCTTCTCCATCGCCTCGACCATCATCGCTTTCATGCCGGGCAACTTGAGGATGCCTTCCTGGGGAAAGGCGACCACCTGGATATCGATGACATCGCGGAATGTCTCCCGCAGCTCCAGCACCACATCCAGGCCAGTAAAACCCTGGGCGGGGTCGAACTCGGCGTGGGCACGGACATGGGTGGTGCCGGCCTGCACCAGCGTGCGCAACACCCGGGTCGAGCGCTCGCGGATGTCTTCGCGGGTGAGCGTGGGCTTGAGCTCGGCGGTGACGGCGATCGCCTCCTTCAAGGTGCCGGAGCGGTTGGCCTTGCGCTGCATGACGTTGGCTTTTTCCAGGTGCAGGTGGCCTTCGACGAAGCCTGGGATCAGGACATTGCCGTTGCCTTGGATTTCCTGGGTTGCCGTTGCGGTGATCGTCGGGGCGATTTCAGTGATCTTGCCGTTGCGCACGGCCACATCCATCAAGGGTTTTGCATCGTCGATGCGGACATTTCTGAATATCAGGTCCATGCCGTCGTTTCTCGTGATCAGTCATTACGGTCGACACCCTGTACTCGCGATGTCGGACAACGCGGTGGATGGCACCGGCCTTGCCGGTGTTCGCGGGGCAAGCCCGCTCCTACAGGGGGCCAATAGCGGCCCGGCCACCCTGAGGCGACCGGGCCATGTCCCTACGGGTGAATCAGAACGGCTTGGTCGGCAGGTACTTGCCGTCCAGGGTGATCACGGCGCGGGAACCGCCTTCCGGGTCGTCGACCTTCTTCACGTCCAGCTTGAAGTTGATGGCGCTGATGATGCCGTCGCCGAACTTCTCGTGGACCAGCGCCTTGAGCGTGGTGCCGTACACCTGGAGCATCTCGTAGAAGCGGTAGATGGTCGGGTCGGTCGGTATGCCACCCTCGATGCTCCCGCGCAGCGGGATGGTCTGCAGCAGGGCGATACCATCGGCGTCTAGGCCAAGCTTGTCACCCACCACCTGGGCGGCGCTGGCCGGGAGCGGGTGCTGGCCCAACAGCGCGGCGGTGACGAAGGCTTCGGACAGGCCGGTGCCCTCGGTGATCTGGGCGAACGACAGGTCCTTGCGGGCCTTGGCCAGGAGGATGACCTCGCTCAGGGCAAGACGGGCGTTCTGGCTGATTTGCGACTGAATCATGGGAGTATCTCCTTGGGTTGAAAAAAGGTTCAGGCAACGTGCCGGGAAGCGTGGGAAACAGCGCGGACTCCTGGGTTGTCCGCCAGGGATACGAACCGGCCAGTGCGTCCGTCGAAGGCGTCGATGCGACCGCTCTCGATGTCGTAGATCCATCCATGCAGGGCCACGCGGCCCTCTTCAAGGGCCAGACGCACCGAGGGATGGGTCTGGATGTTGGCCAGCTGGGCGATCACGTTCTCTCGCACCATGGCCTCGACCTTGGCGAGAGGGGTTTGATGCGGTCGGGCTTCGTTGACCACACGGGCGGAGTCGGCGTAGCGCAACCAGCCGGCCACGGCGGGCATGTGGTCCAGGCACTTGCAGGTGGCGATGGCGGTCATGGCGCCGCAGTCGGAGTGGCCGCAGATGACGATGTCGGCCACTTGCAGGGCGGCGACGGCATACTCGACCGAGGCCGACACCCCGCCGGGTTCAGGTCCGTAGGACGGCACGATGTTGCCGGCGTTGCGGATGACGAACAGGTCGCCGGGTTCACGCTGGGTAACCAGTTCGGGCACCAGGCGGCTGTCGGAGCAGGAGATGAACAGCGCCCGTGGGCTTTGCTGGGTGGCCAGGTCCTTGAACAGCTTGACCCGCTCGGGGAAGGCGTCGCGCTGGAACTTCAGGAAGCCGTCGATGATGTCTTGCATGGCTGATGCCTCAGTGTCGCGGTGTGTGAGGCAAAGGTTAGGCGGTTGATTACATAAGGTAAAAGTCTAATTTATGATGAACTGCATCCGTTTATCTTATGGGTATGAGCATGCTTGCCCGACACATCCAGTACTTCCTCGCCGTGGCGCAACACCATGGTTTCACGCGGGCCGCGGCAGCCCTGCATGTCTCTCAGCCGGCCCTGTCACAACAGATCAGACAACTGGAGGAAAGCCTTGGCGCACAGCTGTTCGATCGCTCGGGGCGCACCACACGGCTGACCGATGCCGGCGAGGTCTACCTGCGCTATGCAAGGCGGGCGGAGCAGGAACTGCTGGAAGCCCGGCGCGCCATCCATGACGTGGCTGACCTGAGTCGCGGGTCGCTGCGGGTAGCGGTGACGCCGACCTTCACCAGCTACCTGGTCGGACCGTTGGTAGAGGCTTTCCACAACCACTACCCGAATATCACCCTGAACCTGAGCGAAATCGCCCAGGAGCGCATGGAAGCGCTGCTGCTGGCCGATGAGCTGGATGTCGGCATCGCCTTCGACGAGGTCCACGCCCAGGACATAGATACCCAACCGCTGCTGGTCGAAACCCTGGCCATGGTGGTCGGCCGTCACCATCCATTGGCCGAGAAGAGCGCCGTCGGACCAGAAGCCCTGAATGACGAATCGATGATCCTGCTGAGCAGCGAGTTCGCCACCCGCGAGCAGATCGAGCGCTACTGTCGCCAGCACGGCATACGCCCGCAGGTCCGGATGGAGGCCAACGCCGTCGGCGCGGTGATCGAAGTGGTGCGCAGGACGACGCTGTCGACCCTGCTGCCCGCCGCCGTCACCCTGGCCCACGACGACCTGGTCGCCGTCGCTCTCGATCCATCGCGCCTGCAACGCGCCGCCGTGCTGATACAACGCAAGGGCGGCTACCAGAGTGCGGCGGCGCGGGCGTTCATCAAACTGGCTGCGCAGGTGGCGGCACGCTTTGCACCTTGACTGGAAGCCACTGAGCAATTGCCCACAACACTTCGAGCACGAATATGCCCCACAGCAGTCCGGACGCCCCATGGGCCAGCGCATATGCCTGCCAGGTCGCGAACAGTACCCGTCCTGCCGCGTCATAGCGCCCGAACCGTACCTGCGGATGACGTATCCGCAACCACGCCCAGACGCACACGATCGACCCCATCAGGTTGGCCATCATCATCTGCAACGGGTCGAACACCGCCAGGTTGCCACCCAGGCCAAGCCCGGTGTGAAGCGCGCCCAGCCAGTCATGCAACAGGGCAAAGCCCCAAGGCGTGACAAAACCGACCGTGACCAACAGATCGTAGATGCCGCTGGCGCGCACCAGCTTGCGGTATCGGGCCTTGCTCCACATGCTCACCTCCT
The DNA here is from genome assembly GCF_036324045.1 of Pseudomonas carassii. Classification (NCBI taxonomy): domain Bacteria; kingdom Pseudomonadati; phylum Pseudomonadota; class Gammaproteobacteria; order Pseudomonadales; family Pseudomonadaceae; genus Pseudomonas; species Pseudomonas carassii. The sequence goes on from NZ_JAZDCT010000011.1 coordinate 72,849, forward strand.
CTTCCAATGAATGAGGGCACGAGGCTAAAGCGTGGAGTAAGCTCCAAGGTCAAGCCCCCATCAGGAAGATTCTGTGCGCATCGGTGAACTGGCCCAGGCCTGCGGCGTGAGTCGCGACACATTGAGGTTCTACGAGGAACGCGGGCTGATTCACGCGCAGCGTCGGGCCAACGGCTATCGCGACTACCCTCAGGAGACGGCGCAGTTGGTGCTGTTCATCCGCACAGCCCAACGACTGGGTTTCAGCCTGAATGAAATCGGCGCCAACGTGAAACAGCTCTGGCAAGCCGAAGACCCCGACCAGGCAGTTGAGGCACTGCTGCGCGACAAGCTGGCGTTGATCGAGCAGCGTCTCGAAGAACTTGGACAATTGCGGACGGCACTAAGGCAACGGCTGACACTGGCGTGCCCGCTGCGAGCGGATATTTAGCCGCGATGTTCGCGCGATTTCTTCGTGACCGACAGTACCGTTGCCGTCACGGTCGATAATCCGGAACATCGCAGGCGCCACCGAACTAATTGCCTGCCAGGCGAACATGCCGAGCAAAAGGCAGATGGAACACAGTCGGGCCAACGAGCACAGGGGAGGAAATCCCTATCGAGGGATGCGGCAAAGCCTGCACCCTGGCCGCGAGCCGTCCAGGCTTCCATAGCCCACATGTGCTAGGGGGTCAGCTCAACTGCGCAATCAACACCGCATTGGTGTAGATCAGGCTGCCATCGCTGGCCCGATGCCCGACCAGGTGGAACTGGCCCCGCTCGTCGTCGCTCAAGTAGACGCGCAGGCGGCAGTCGGACAGCGGGCCATAGCCTTCGGGCAATACCAGGTTCAGCGTGTCCATGTCGACATCCACCATCGCTTCAGACTCGTGGCTTTGCTGCAGGCGCTCTTCGGCCTGCTCCAGCGCCGTATGGGCCGGGCCCTGGATGTCGAAATGAATGTCGCCCACCGGGGTGGACCGGCGGTCACCGTTGCTTTTGCACCAGCCTTCGATTGTCAGGGTACTCATGGGCAATCCTCATGCTGCGGACCATTTTTGATCACTGCTGCAGCGGTTGACTCCAGCCTTGTCCGAAACGTTCCAACGGGTCAGACACCTCTGGCCAGTGCGCGCTCCATCGCCCTGGCCTGTACCCGCAGCGCCTGGCAGAAGGGTTCCAGCACCGCCGACGCCGGTCTCAGCTCCGGCCTGATCAGCATGACCTGATACGGTATGGAGAGACTCAACCGCCGGATCGGCAAGCCACCCTGCCCCGCTTCCAGCCCGCTCATCGGGTTGATGATCGCCACGCCCAAGCCCTGCCGGACCATCGCGCACACCGACGCCGCGCTGGTGGTTTCGATGATCGTGCGGCGGTTCACCCCGGCTTCGCGGAAGTGCCGGTCCAACTGTTGCCGGTAGATGTCCAGGCTGGCCAGGTTGATGAAGTCGATCTCATGGAAGTCGTGCAGCTCAAGCACCGGCTTGGCCAGCAACGGATGCTGCTCGGGCAGCACGCAGACCATATCGGCACTGAACAGCAGCTCCCCGACCGCGCCCCTGGGCACCTGCCCGGTTTCGGTCAGGCCGAGGTCGTGCTGCTGGGCAACCAGTGACTCTTCCAGCAACGGCGATTCCTGGGCGGTGATGCTCACGCTGACGCCCGGGTGTTGCTGGTGGAATACCTTGCAGGCCTTGGGCAGTAGTGTCTGCGAGAACAGCGGCAGGCAGGTGATGGCCAGCCGGCCCTGCTCGAAATTGCGGATGGCCTGGGCGAAGCGGTCGATGCGCTCCAGGCCGACGAAGGCGCGCTCAACCTCCTCGATCAGCAGCAAGGCCTGGGCCGTGGGCGCCAGGCGCCCGCCTTCGCGCTCGAACAGGTTCAAACCGGTGACCTGCTCCATGCGCGCCAGCTCGCGGCTGACGGTGGGCTGCGAGGTGAACAGCAGGCGGGCGGCGCCGGTGACGCTGCCGGCGGCCATAATGGCGCGGAACACTTCGATGTGGCGGATGGAGAGTTTCATGGGGGGATGCAACGCCTGAACGTTTGGCAGAGACCTGTAGGAGCGGGCTTGTCCCGCGAACACCGGCAACGCGGTGGATGGCACCGGCTTTGCCGGTGTTCGCGGGACAAGCCCGCTCCTACAGCAATCGAATGTATATCAAATACGGATGACCTTCTGAAAATTATCTATTTTTATGAATCATCCAACTCGCTCAAGATCGGTGCATCCATTACAAGGAACACCACCATGACCACCACCCTCCTGGCCCAGGCCGTCCGCCAGCACGGTTCCCCGCTGTGGGCCTACGACGCCCAGACCATCCACCAGCGCATCGACCAGCTGCAGCAGCACTTCGACACGGTCCGCTTCGCGCAGAAGGCCAACCCCAACCTGCACGTCCTGCGCCTGATGCGCGAACGTGGCCTGGTGCTCGATGCCGTGTCGCTGGGGGAAATGGAGCGTGCCTTCGCGGCCGGGGCGACGGTAGACGGCGATCCGGCCGGCGTGGTGCTGACCTGCGACGTATTGGACCAGCCCACCCTCGCACGGGCGATCGAAACGAAGATCGAAGTGAACGCCGGCTCCATCGACATGCTTCGCCAGCTGGGCGAGCACTCCCCCGGGCACCGGGTATGGCTGCGCATCAACCCGGGCTTCGGCCACGGCCACAGCCGCAAGACCAACACCGGAGGCGAGAACAGCAAGCACGGCATCTGGCACGAGCAATTGCCCGAGGCGCTGGCCTGCGTGAAACAGCACGGATTGCACCTGGTGGGCGTGCACATGCACATCGGCTCGGGGGTGGACTACGCGCACCTGGAGCAGGTGGCCGGTGCCATGGTCGGGCTGGTCGGCAAGCTGGGCATGGATATCGAGGCCTTCTCCATCGGTGGCGGACTGTCCACGCCGTACCGCAGCGATGACCAACCGGTAGACCTACAACGCTACGCCCGCACCTGGGCGGTGGCTCGGGCCGAGATCGAAACCATGCTCAGCCACCCCGTGCGCATGGAGATCGAACCGGGCCGCTTCCTGGTGGCAGAGTCAGGTTGCCTGGTGACCGAGGTGCGCGCCGTCAAGCAGATGGGCGACCGGCACTACATCCTGGTCGATGCCGGCTTCAACGACCTGATGCGTCCAGCGATGTACGGTGCCTACCACCGTATGAGCCTGTTCGATGCGGTGGGCCGGCCCGTAAGCCGCCCGCTGCAGCCGACCGTGGTGGCCGGGCCGCTGTGCGAGTCGGGGGATGTGTTCACCCAGAACGACGAGGAACTGACCCCGCAGCAACTGCCCCAGGCCAAGGTGGGCGATCTGCTGGTGATTCACGATGCGGGAGCTTACGGGGCGTCGATGTCGTCGAACTACAACAGCCGCCCCCTGCTGCCTGAATTTCTGATCGAACAGGGCAACCTGCGCATGATCCGCCGGCGCCAGACCGTGCAGGAGCTTTTGGCACTGGAACTGGGTGTTTAACGCCCAGCCCGCTCCTACAGGGTCGGCGTCACCAACCGATACCCCACCCCCGCCTCGGTAACGATGAACCGCGGCGCCGTGGGGTCATCCCCCAGCTTCTGCCGCAGATGCCCCACCACGATGCGCAGGTAGTGGGTGTCGTCCACGTGGGTCGGCCCCCAGATGTCCTTCAGCAGTTGCTGCTGGGTGATCACCCGCCCCGGATGCCCGGCCAGCTGCGCCAGCAGCGCGTACTCCTTGCGCGTCAGCGCCACCTCGACGCCCTCCAGGGTCACCTTGCGAAAGGCGAAGTCCACCACCAGCGGCCCGAAGCTCGCCGCCGACGACACGGTGCCCACCTGGGGCGCCTGACGCAGCAACGCCCGCACCCGGGCGAGAAATTCCTGGATGCCGAACGGCTTGGTCACGTAGTCGTTGGCCCCGCCATCCAGTGCATCGACCTTCTGCACCTCGCTGGCGCGCACCGACAGCACCATCACCGGTACCGCGCTCCACTCACGCAGCTCACGCAGCACCTGCTGGCCGTCCATGTCCGGCAGGCCCAGGTCGAGCACCACCAGGTCGGGCCTGTTCAGCGCAGCCTGGGCCAGGCCCTCGCTGCCGGTGGCGGCTTCAAGCACCTTGTAGCCCTGGGACGCCAGGCTGATACGCAGGAACTTGCGGATCTGCGGCTCGTCGTCGATGACCAGCAGGGTGGCGGCTTGGCTCATGGGGCTTCACTTTCGGTTTCAGGTTGAGTGGGCAGCGGCAAGCATAGAGTGATGCAGGTGCCGTGGCCATCGATGCCGTCATCGACCAGGATGCGCCCACCATGGGCGCCTATCATGCCCTGACAGATCGCCAGGCCCAGGCCGGTGCCCTGCCCGCCCCGGTCACCGCGGGCGGCGGTGTAGAACATGTCGAAGATCTTCTCGCGCTCGTCCGGGGGGATGCCGGGACCTTCGTCGGCGACGGCGAAGCACAGCTGTTCGTCGCGCACCGAAACCTGCAGCTCCAGACGGCCCTGCGGCGGGGAGAAACGGGCGGCGTTCTCCAGCACGTTGATCAGCGCTTGCTCGATCAACGCCGCATGCACGAACAGCAGCGGCAGCTCGGGCGGCACTTCGGTGTGCACGCGCAGGGGCGCCAGCACCACGCGCAGGCGATTGAGGGCACTGCCGACGATGTCGGCCGGGGCCACCCAGTCGCGGGCCAGCTTGAGGGTGCCGTGGCCCAGGCGGGTCATGTCCAGCAGGTTCTGGATGTAGCGGTCCAGGCGCTCGGCTTCGTTGCGGGTGCCTTCGAGCAGTTCGCGGCGGCCGTCCGGGGGAATGGCGTCACCCAGGGCCAGCAGGCTGTCGATGCTGCCGCGCATCGAGGTCAGCGGGGTGCGCAGGTCGTGGGACACCGAGGCGAGCAAGGCGCTGCGCAGTTGCTCGGTTTCACCGTGCAGGCGCGCGGCTTCCAGTTGCTCGCCAAGACGGGCACGGGCCAGGGCCTGGGCCAGGGGTTGTGCCAGGGCCTTCAGCAGGCGGCGGCGTTGAGCACTCAGTGGCTCGCCATCGCGGGGGCGAATGCCGAGCAACGCCAGGGGTTGCTCTTCCACGGCCAACGGCCACCACCACCAACGACCGTGAGGCAAGGTATCGCTGCCAAAGCCCGCGGCCTGGCCATGCTGCCAGGCCCAATCAGCGGCGGCGCGTTCGTTGTCGGTGAAGGCATGGTTGCCGCCGCTGGCGACCTGCAGCAAGCCATCGGCGCTGCGTTCGAGCAGGCACACCTGCACGTCCTGCCAGCCATCCATATGTTGGCCGGCGGCGCTGAACACGGCCTGGCGGTCGGTGGCCACGGTCAGGCGGCGCGACAGGTCGAGCAGCTGGTTGGTCTGCGCCTGGGTCTCGCGCAGGGCCTGCAGCTGACGGCGCTGGCGAGCGGCAAGATTGCCGGTGAGCGCGGCCATCAGCAGGAAGAACACCAGGGTCAGCACGTCTTCTTCGCGCTGGATGGCGAAGGAGAAGTTCGGCGGAATGAACAGGAAGTCATAGGTCAGGAACGACAACGCCGCGCAGGCCAACGCCGGGCCCAGGCTGCTGCGCACCGCCACCAGCAGCACGGCGGCGAGGAATACCAGGGAGATGTTGGGCAGCGCCAGCATGCTCGACACAGCCCAGGCCAGGCCGGTGGCCAGCACGGTAGCGAACAGCGCCAGCAGGTAGTGACGCCATACCCAGACGCGCTTGACCGCCGCCCGCGCCAGTTGTGGCTGCGCGTCGCGGTCGAGCACGTTGATCTCCAGGCCGTGGCTCTCGCGCAACAGGCGCGCGGCGACGCCGGCGCCGAAGAAGCGCCGACGCAGCAGATCGCGGGACTGCCCTACCAATACCAGGCTGGCGCGGCGCTCGGCGGCATGCTGGATCAGCGTGCGCGCCACCTCGCCAGCGCGCAGCAGCACCACTTCGCCGCCCAGGCGCTCGGCCAGCTGCTGGGCGGCCTGCAGGCGATGGCGAGCGGTCTCGTCGCGCAACCGACCATTGTCCACATGCACCACGCTCCACGGCAGGTGGCGACGCTGGGCCACGCGACAGGCATGGCGCACCAGACGCTCGGCCTGGTCATCGCCGTCGATGCCCACCAGCAGGCGACCGCGCAGGGCCGGGGCTTCCTGGCCGCGCTGGCGGTAGCCGCTGGCCAGGTCCGCGTCGACCTGGGCGGCGGCGGTCTGCATGGCCAGCTCGCGCAGGGCGGTGAGGTTGGTCTGGGAGAAATAAGCCTCGATGGCCGCCCGCGCCTGTTCGGGCACGTAGACTTTGCCCTCGCGCAGGCGCTCGAGCAGTTCACGGGGTGGCAGGTCGATCAGCACCAGTTCGAAGGCTTCCTGCAGCACCCAGTCAGGCAGGGTCTCGCGCACCTGCACGCCGGTGATGTCGCGGACCTTGTCGTTGAGGCTTTCCAGGTGCTGGACGTTGACCGTGGTGTACACATCGATGCCGGCGGCGAGCAGCTCCTGCACGTCCTGCCAGCGCTTGGCGTGACGGCTGCCGGGGGCGTTGGTGTGGGCCAGTTCGTCGACCAGCACCAAGGGGGGCGTGGCCTTGAGCAGGCCGTCGAGGTCCATTTCCTCGAGCATCACGCCACGGTACTCGCTGCGCAGCAGCGGTTGCTGGGTCAGGCCACCGAGCAGGGCCTCGGTCTCGGCACGGCCGTGGGTCTCGACCACGCCGGCCACCACGCGCACGCCCTGGCGTTGCTGGGCGTGGGCGGCCTGCAGCATGGAAAAGGTCTTGCCGACCCCGGGCGCGGCGCCGAGAAATACCTTGAGCCTGCCCCGACCTTCCCGGGGCAGGCCCGCCAACAGCGCGTCGGCGCGGGCGGAGTCACTCATGTCTTGTCCTTTGGTTGTGCGGTGATCGGTGGGCGCAGGGCCTGCTTTGCAGGCATTCGCGGGCAAGCCCGCTCCCACAGGTTCGGCGCAGTTCTCAAGGTCAGCGCAGTACCTGTGGGAGCGGGCTTGCCCTCGATGGGCCGCAAAGCGGCCCCACTTTCAGCGCTGGGCCACAGGCGCCAGGCGCTCAAGCGCCTGGTTCAGCGCCAGCACATTGACCACGGGCGGCCCGACCAGTGGACGCAGGGTGGCCTCATTCACCAACGCTTGCAAGCGTTCCTCCGAGACCTGCCGCGCCGCCGCCACGCGCGGCAGCTGGTAAGCGATCGCCTCGGGCGGCAGATGCGGATCCAGCCCGCTGCCCGAGGTGGTCAGCAGCGCTTGAGGCACCGGCCCCTGCTGCCCCTGGTACTGCGCGGCGGCATCAGTCTTCACGCGCTCGGCCAGCGCCGGATTGCTCGGCGCCAGGTTGCTGGCGCCACTGGCCACGGTGGCATAGGCACCCGCCGAAGGCCGCGACTGGAACCAGGCGTCACCCTTGAACTCCTGGGCGATCAGCGCCGAGCCACGAACCTCGCCACGGTCATCGCGCACCAGGCTGCCGTTGGCCTGCTTGGGGAAGGCGACCTGGGCAATACCGGTCACCGCCATGGGATACAGCGCGCCGGTGATCACGGTCATCAGCAGGACCAGGCTCAGGGCCGGGCGTACATAAGCGGTCATGTCAGTCTCCTCAGACCAGGTGCAGCGCAGTGAGCAACATGTCGATCAGCTTGATCCCGGCGAACGGCACGATGATGCCGCCCACGCCGTAGATCAGCAGGTTGCGCCGCAGCAGGTGGGCGGCGCTGGCGGCCTGCACCCGCACCCCGCGCAGGGCCAGGGGGATCAGCACGATGATGATCAGCGCGTTGAACACGATGGCCGAAAGGATCGCGCTCTGCGGGCTGGCCAGGTGCATCAGGTTGAGCACGCCCAGTTGCGGGTAGATGGCGGCGAACAGCGCCGGCAGGATGGCGAAGTACTTGGCCACGTCGTTGGCGATGGAGAAGGTGGTCAGCGCGCCGCGGGTGACCAGCAGTTCCTTGCCCACCTGCACCACGTCCAGCAGCTTGGTCGGGTCGCTGTCCAGGTCGACCATGTTGGCGGCCTCGCGGGCGGCCTGGGTGCCGTCGTTCATGGCCATGCCCACGTCGGCCTGGGCCAGGGCCGGGGCGTCGTTGGCGCCGTCACCGCACATGGCGACCAGGCGGCCATCGTTCTGCTCCTGGCGGATGCGCGCCAGCTTCTTCTCCGGGGTGGCTTCGGCGAGCACGTCGTCCACACCGGCCTCGGCGGCGATGGCGGCGGCGGTCAGCGGGTTGTCGCCGGTGACCATCACGGTACGGATACCAAGCTTGCGCAGTTCGGCGAAGCGCTCGCGGATACCGGGCTTGACCACGTCCTTGAGGTGGATCACGCCGAGCAGGTGCTTGTCGACGCACACCAGCAGCGGGGTGCCGCCACTCTGTGCGATGCGCTCGACCTCACGGGCCAGGGCGCTAGGCAGCTCCAGGCGTTGCATGCCGCAGAAAGCCAGCACCGCGTCGACGGCACCCTTGCGGTAGCGGCGCTGCTGGAAATCGATGCCCGACAGGCGGGTCTCGGCACTGAAGGCGATGGCTTCGTACTGCTCGGTCGAAGGTTCGGCAAAGTCGTGCAGTTGACGCAGGTACTCGACGATCGACTTGCCCTCGGCGGTGTCGTCGGCCAGCGAGGCAAGCAAGGCGCCCTCCCCCAGCTCCTTGGCGGTCACCCCGGAGGCGGCGTGCAGGGCGCTGCAGCGGCGGTTGCCGAAGGTGATGGTGCCAGTCTTGTCGAGCATCAGGGTGTGCACGTCGCCGGCTGCTTCCACCGCACGGCCGGAGCGGGCGATCACGTTCAGGCGCACCAGGCGGTCCATGCCGGCGATGCCGATGGCCGACAGCAGGCCACCGATGGTGGTGGGGATCAAGGTCACCAACAGCGCGGCGAGGAAGATCAGCGGCAGTTCGCCGCCGGCGAAGCGGGCGAATGGCTGCAGGGTCACTACCACGATCAGGAAGATCAGGGTCAGGCCGATCAGCAGGATGTCCAGGGCGATCTCGTTGGGAGTCTTCTGGCGCTTGGCGCCTTCGACCAGGGCGATCATGCGGTCCAGGGTCGACTCGCCCGGGTTGCTGGTGATGCGGATCAGCAGCCAGTCGGAGACCAGGCGGGTGTTGCCGGTGACCGCCGAGCGGTCGCCGCCGGACTCGCGGATCACCGGGGCGGATTCGCCGGTGATCGCCGACTCGTTGACCGCGGCGATGCCTTCAAGCACCTCGCCGTCGCCGGGGATCATCTCGCCGGCCACGACGCGCACCACATCGTCCTTGCGCAGCTGGGTGGCAGCGATGGTCTCGAAGCTGCCATCACTTTTGCGGCGCTTGGCGGTCAGGCCCTGGCTGCCGGCCTTGAGGCTGTCGGCGCGGGCCTTGCCGCGGCCCTCGGCCAAGGCTTCGGCGAAGTTGGCGAACAGCACGGTGAACCACAGCCAGACGGCGATCTGCACCGCCACGCCGGTGCTCACGCCGCTGCCGGGCACTAAGCACAGCACGGTGGTGAGTACGGCGGTGAGGGCTACCACCAGCATCACCGGGGCGCGTTTGAGCTGGCGCGGGTCGAGCTTGACGAAAGCCTGGACCAGCGCCGGGCGCCACAACGCACTGAAGCGGGTCTGGTCCTTGGCGCCTTGACGCGCCTTCACTTCGGGAATGGGCATGTTCATTGTGTATTCCTCAGAAACCCAGGCTCAGGTGTTCGGCGATCGGCCCCAGGGCCAGGGTCGGCAGGAAGGTCAGGCCACCGACCAGCAGGATGGTCACCAGCAGCAGCGTGGTGAACAGCGGGCCGTGGGTGGGGAAGCTGTTGATGCCTTGCGGCGCGCTCTTCTTCGCCGCCAAGCTGCCGGCCAGGGCCAGCACCGGCAGGATGTAGCCGAAGCGGCCGATCAGCATGGCCAGGCCGATCATCACGTTGTGGTACGCCGTGTTGGCGCCGAAACCGGCGAAGGCCGAGCCGTTGTTGGCGGTGCCGGAGGTGTAGGCGTACAGCAGCTGGCTGAAACCGTGGGCGCCGGGGTTGGTCACCGCGCCGGCCGGCCCGGGCAGGCTGGCGGCGATGGCACCGAGGATCAGCACGCCCACCGGCATCACCAGCAGGCTCGCCACCAGCAGTTGCACTTCACGGGCCTGCAGCTTCTTGCCCAGGTACTCCGGGGTGCGGCCGATCATCAGGCCGGCCAGGAATACCGCGATCAACACGAACAGCAGCATGCCGTAGAGGCCCGCGCCGACGCCGCCGAAGATCACTTCGCCAAGCATCATGTTGACCATCGCCACCATGCCAGTAATCGGGTTGAGGCTGTCGTGCATGGCGTTGACCGAGCCGTTGGAGGCGGAGGTGGTGGTCACCGTCCACAACACGGAGCCGGTGGTACCGAAGCGGCTCTCCTTGCCTTCCAGCGGCGCGCTCTGCTGTACCTGGGCGCTTTCCAGGGCCGGGTTGGGCTGATGCTCCGACCACAGCGCGGTGCTGCCGCCGATCAGGAACAGCGCCAGCATGCAGGCGATGATCGCGCGGCTCTGGCGCAGGTCCTTGACGTAATGGCCGAAGGTGAACACCAGGGCCACCGGGATCAGGATGATCGAGGCCACCTCGAACAGGTTGCTCCAGGCCGTGGGGTTCTCGAACGGGTGCGCCGAGTTGACGCCGAAGAAGCCGCCGCCGTTGGTGCCCAACTGCTTGATGGCGATCTGGCTGGCGGCCGGGCCCAGCGGGATGGTCTGGTCGGTACCTTGCAGGGTCACGGCGTGAACGTAGTCGGCGAAGGTCTGTGGCACGCCCTGCCATACCAGCAGCAGCGCCAGCACCAGGCAAAGCGGCAGCAGGCCGTAGAGGGTGGCGCGGGTCAGGTCGACCCAGAAGTTGCCCAGGGTGCTGGCCGAGCGACGGGCGATACCCCGGCACAGGGCGACCAGCACGGCAAGGCCGGTGGCGGCGCTGACGAAGTTCTGTACGGTCAGGCCGATCATCTGGCTCAGGTAGCTGACCGAGGCTTCACCGCTGTAGGCCTGCCAGTTGGTGTTGGTCATGAAGCTGACCGCGGTGTTGAACGCCAGCGACCACTCCTGGCCCGGCAGGTGCTGCGGGTTGAGCGGCAGGCTGCCCTGCAGTTGCAGGACGCCGAACACCATCAAAAAACCGACCAGGTTGAAGGCCAGCAGGGCCAGGGTGTACTGCTTCCAGCTCTGTTCCTGGTCGGCGCGCACGCCGGCCACGCGGTAGCAGCCCTGCTCCACCGGGCCGAGGATCGGCGTCAGCCAGGTGCGCTGACCTTCCATCACCTTGTAGTAGAAACGCCCGAGCCAGGGCGCCGGCAGCAGCACGATGGCGAAGAACGCCAGCAGCAGCAGGTAATCGTAACTGTGCATGGTCGCCCCTTAGCCGCGATCGGCGCGCAGCAGCGCCACCAGCAGGTAAACCGCCAACGCCACTGCAAGAAGCAGTGACAGCCCGTCGAGCATGTACATGAGTGAATCTCCCCTGATTGCGGCGTGAGGGCCGCTTTGGGGAAATTGTCCGAGGGAGGGGCGTAAAGGGGCGAGATCGGGGGTGGGGTCAGGGCATAAAGAAAGCGTAAAGATCACGGATGCCGATGGTCGCCGTAGGAGCGGCCTTGTGCCGCGAAAGGGCCGCAAAGCGGCCCCAGGGCATCAACGTTGAAGCTGCAATCGCCGGGGCTGCCATGCAGCCCTTTCGCGGCACAAGGCCGCTCCTACACGTGCTGTGTGGAGTTGCGGCTCCAGTCCAGCAGCAGGCTGTACCCCACCGCCAGCAGGGTCGGCCCGATGAACAGGCCGATGAAACCGAACGCGATCAGGCCGCCGAACACACCCAGCAGCACGATCACCAGCGGCAGGTTGCCGCCCCGGCTGATCAGGTAGGGTTTGAGCACGTTGTCCACGCCACTGATGATGAACGTGCCCCATACCCCAAGGAACACCGCCATGCCATAGTCACCCTTCGACACCAGCCAGGCGGTGGCCGGTATCCAGGCCAGCGGCGGGCCCATCGGGATCAGGCTGAGCATGAAGGTCACCAGGCCCAGCACGATGGCCCCCGGCACGCCGGCGATCAGGAAGCCGATCAACGCCAGCAGCGCCTGGGCCGCGGCGGTACCGATCACGCCGTTGACCACCCGCTGCACGGTACCGGCCACCAGATCGACGTAGTACTCGGCGCGCTCGCCCACCAGCCGTTGCAGCAGGCGGTGGACGAAGGCCGCCAGCCGCGGCCCGTCGCGGTAGAAGAAGAACACGAACACCAGGCTCAGGGTCAGCTCCAGCACCCCGCCACCGATCTGCGCGCTGCGCGCCAGCAACCAGTTGCCGACCTGGCCCAGGTACGGTTTGGCCGACGCCAGCAAGGCCGCGCCCTGCTGGTCGAACGACTCCCACCAGCTCACCAGGCGCTCGCCCACGAACGGAATGCCCGCCACCCAGGCGGGCGCATCCGGCAGGCCATCGACCTGCACGTCGCGAATGAACGCGGTGGCATCGCGCACATGGTCGGCCAGGTTGAAACCCAGCCACACCAGCGGCAGGGCCACCAGCAGGATCCACACCGTGGTCAGCAGGCTCGCGGCGAGGGTTTCGCGCCCGCCGAGCACACGGGTCAGCAGGCGCATCAAAGGCCAGCTGGCAAAGGCCAGGATGGCGCCCCACAGCAGCGCCGAGATGAACGGTGCCATCACCCACAGCGCGGCGCCCAGCAGGGTCAGCAGCAGGATCTGGATCAACAGGCGGTCATTGTTGGCCATGGTGGCGCTCACTCAACGGATCAGTTCCAGGTGCAGGCCATCGGTCGGGGCGTCGCCGACCTCCAGCCGCGCGCTGCGCACGCCGGCCTTGACCAGTTGCTCGCGCCAGTCCTCGGCGCCCTTGCCACTGAGGCTGACGCGCAGGGTGCTGTCGAGGTTCAGGCTGCGGGCCAGCAACGTTGCCCAGGTAGCCTGGGGCTCGGCCAGATCAGGGTAGTCGAGCTTGCCGGTATCGCGCAGTTCGCGCAGCACCGTGGCGGCAGTGGGCAGCAAATCGCCCAGCGGGCTGCCGGCGACGAACTCCTCGACATGCAGGTAGGCGCGGCGGTTGCCGCGGGTCACGCTGTACAGCGCCACCAGGGTGTCGGCTTCCTCGGCTGAGCGACGCAACAGGATGAACGCCTGCTGCTCGTCACCGCCATTGAGCCGGGCATTGGCGAACACGTCGTTGGCCCACAGGCTGGCTTCGCCGCAGTCGCGCCCCTGGCACCAGAACAGCGGATAGCCGCCCTCCTGCTGCAGGGCCTCGCGGGCGCTGGTGAAGGCTTCGCGGGCGCTGCGCTCGACCGGCAGTTCGTAGGTCACGGAACTGACCTGGCCACGGCTCTCGATCTTGTCGTCGACCCGCAGGCGGCCGCTGATCTTGCGCAGCGGGCCCATGGGGTAGACCCGCTCCTGCTCCACCGCCGGGCGCTGGTCGACCACCTTGGCGTCAGGCGGTACCGGCAGGCTGCCGGCCCACAACAGGGGGCTGGCGATGGCGAGGCAGGCGGCGATGGCGCCGCGAACGAAAACAGGTGCGCTCATCGACCACCCTCGCAGGTGGCGGGGCAAGACGCGTGGATGTCTGGCATGTACATGGTTGTCTCCCTTTCAACCCGCCAAGCCTCGACACTTGTCCGGTGCAAGTCAAGGAATGCCAAAGAAGCGATTGAAACAGTCTGCGACAAGGGCCGCGCCCTCGACGTCGTTCAGGTGCAGGTGGTGGCCACCCGGCAGGGTCACCTGCTCGAAGGGTAGCTGCTCCAGCAGTTGCGTGTGGCGCGCCAGCATGCCGTCGGCGGCCACCACCAGGCAGGCCGGGCAGCTGATGCGTTTGACGAAGGCCATGGCCTGGTCCTGGTTCAGGCGAGTTGGCGAGGGCAAGGTCAGGCGGCTGTCGCTGCGCCAGCTGTAGCCGCCGGGCACCGGCATCAGGCCGCGCTGGGCCAACAGTTCAGCGGCTTCACGGCTGACCGCGACCATGCCCTTCATGCGCGCCTCGACGCCCTCCTCCAGGGTCGCGTACACCGATTTGCGCTTGCCTTCCAGGCGCAGTTGCGCCTGCAGCGCCAGCCCCAAGCGCTCGGCGGCGTCCTGTTCACTGAGCGTCGGCGGAATCACCCCGTCGATCAGCGCCAGGTGACTGACCCGCTCGGGCAAGGCCCCGGCCAGTTGCACCGAGATGATCGCGCCCAGCGAATGCCCCAGCAGGCCGAAGCGCTCCCAGCCCAGTTGCTCGGCAACCCGCAGCACGTCATGGGCGTAGTCGGCCAGGGCGTAGCCGGCGCCGACCGGGCGATGCTCGGAGTAGCCGTGCCCGGCCAGGTCCAGGGCGACAATGCGCAGTCCCTTCAGTTGCGGCGCCAGGCGGGCGAAGCTGTTGGCGTTGTCCAGCCAGCCATGCAGGGCGATCACCGGCAGGCCGTCGACCGGGCCGAACAGGTGCGCGGCCAGCTCGATATGGCCGAGCGTCAGGCGGATCTCCTCGACCTGGGCGCTCATGCCTGGCTCCAGCGGTCGAACAGGCCCTTGATCAGGCCTGCAGTGTCGGTGGGCCGCTCCAGCGGGAACATGTGCCCGCCCGGCAGGCTGTGGTACTCGCCCTTGGCCATGGCGCGCACGGCCAGGGCGTGGTGCTTGCGGATCACCCGGCTCTGGGCGCCGCGCACCATCGCCAGCGGCACCTGCAACTGGCGCGGCCGGGCCGGACTGACATGGGGAATGCTGCGGTAGATGCTGATCTCGGTGGCCGGGTCGAAGCGCAGGCGCAGGCCGTCCTCCCCCTGTTCCAGGCCATGTTCCAGGTAGGCTTCGAGGCAGTCCGGGTCGAAGTGGCGGAACAGGGTCTTGCCGGCAAAATAGTTGCGCGCGCTGTCGCGGTCGGGAAATGCCTCGCGCCGGCCCAGGGTGCGCCCGGCCGGGGTGATGCGGTCGATGAAGCCCAAGCGCTTGGCGGCCTGGATCAGCCACTCGTCCGCGCGGGTCAGCACCGGCGAGTCGAGCATCACCACCCCACGGTAGAACTCCGGACGGCGCAGCGCCGCATGCAGATGCAGCACGCCGCCCAGCGAGTGGCCGACACCCCAGACCGGCGCGTCCTGCTGCTCGAGGTGATGCAGCAGTTCGTCCACCAGGTTCTGCCAGTTGTCATTGACCGGAAACCGCGGGTCGTGAGCATGCTGCGCCAGGTGCTGGACCTCGTAGTCCGGCCCCAGGGCGGCGAACAGCTTGCCGTAGGTGGCCGAGGGGAAGCCGTTGGCGTGGGCGAAGAAGATCTGCTGCGACATGGCCGCCTGCTCTGCACGGGGATGGATGGCCCATTGTCGGCAAGCCGAACCTCGGCGGCAACGTTCGGATAGGTCATCGCCAGTGACGATCAGGTCATCGAGCAGTGCTCGAGGCTGGCCAGCGAACGGTGCAGGCAGGCGCGCATGTAGCCCAATTGCCATTCCAGCGCTTCGCGGGCCAGGCTGCGGTCCGCTTCATTGTCGACCAGCCGGCGCAAGGCCAGGCAGCTGGTCTGCAGCAGGTGGGCCATGCGAATGCTGGCCTGGCGCAACTGCTCGAGCTCGTACTGGCCTTCGAAGCGGCGCATCAACTGGTCGAGCTTGGCGTCGGCGCAGTCCTGCAACAGGCGGTATTCCGCGAAGTCCAGGGCACGCGCGTCACTCAGCTTGTCGAGCAGCGGTTGCGGGTTAACGGAGCGCACCAGCTCCAAGCGATAACTGCTCATTTGCCTCTCCCTGTGCCTGCGCGGCCCCATGATACATCCCCGGCGCCACGCTACTTGGCCAGGCGACAGGCTGGCAACTGACAGAAATGCCAGTTGTCGGGGCTCAGCCGGAATGACGCAGGCCAAGCAGGGTCATCAGCCCCGCCAGTGGCCAGTCCCCCTCCAGTTCGGCCAGGCTCGCCGTGCTCAACGGCGCCGGTTGCTGGCCATGGCCATGCTCGAGCAGACCGACCAGGGTCCCCACCAGCGGCTGGTGGCTGACCAGCAGCACATGCTCGAGCCCCAGGCGCTCGACCTCGCCGATCACCTGCTGCACGTCGCTGTCCGGCGTAAGCCAGGGCACCGTGCGCACCGGCTCGGCAAAGCCCAGCGCGCCGTGCACCAGGGCGGCGGTCTGCTGGGCGCGCACGTAGGGGCTGGCGATGATCGCCTGCAACGGCTGGCCGAGCAGGTGCGCGGCGCTGCGCAGCACCTGCTCGCGACCGTGGGCGGTCAGGCGTCGCTCGGCATCGCTGTTGGCCCGGGGTTCCGCCTCGCCGTGGCGCAGCACCCAGAGCTTCACAGCTTGGGCTCCTCGTCACGTACCGGATGCGCTGCCGGGGCGACGGCGTGCGGCGCCTCGCCCTCCGGGGCGCGCGGCGTCGGCCAGTCGGCGAACGGCCAGGGTTTCTGGTCCGAATGGAAGGTGCCGAACCGACCGATCTGCGCCAGGTACTGGCTGAGGCTGTCGCCGAAGTTCATCAGGCTGGCGCTGGGCGCGCCGTAGATCAGCCGATAGATCAGTTGCACCAGCACCAGGCCGCCAAGCAGCAGCTCGGCCAGTTGCCAGGCCACCAGGAACACCAGCATCCACAGCACCCGCAGGATGATCGACTCGCGCTGGGCGCGCTCAGGGGTATCGTTCATGGGTCGCTCCTTCAGTTGAAACCGCTGGTGGAAATGAAATCGACATCGGTCTTGGGCTCGGCGCGCATCAGGTGCTCGATCACCTGGTTGAGCGTGCGCCCTTCGAACAGGATCGCGTGCAGGCCCGCCACCAGCGGCATGTACACGCCCACTTCCTGGGCCTTGGCCTTGAGCACCTTGAGCGTGTTGACGCCCTCGGCCACCTCGCCCAGGCGGCTGACCGCCTGTTCCAGGCTCAGGCCCTGGCCCAGGGCGTGGCCGACCTGGTAGTTGCGGCTCTTGGGCGACGAGCAGGTGACGATCAGGTCGCCGACCCCGGCCAGCCCCAGGAAGGTCATGGGGTTGGCGCCCTGGCTCACGGCGAAGCGAGTCATCTCGGCCAGGGCGCGGGTGATCAGCATGCTCTTGGTGTTCTCGCCCATCCCCAGGGCCACAGCCATGCCGGCGATGATGGCGTAGACGTTCTTCAGCGCGCCGCCCAGTTCGACACCGAAGCGGTCGGCACTGGCGTAGACGCGGAAGGTACGGCCATGCAGCACGGCCTGTACCTGCTGGCACAGCGCCTCATCCTCGCTGGCGACCACGGTGGCGGTCAGCGCATGCTCGGCGATCTCGCGGGCCAGGTTGGGGCCCGACAGCACGCCGATGCGCGCCTGGGGGGCGATCTCTTCGAGGATCTGGCTCATCAGCTTGAAGGTGTGCGCCTCGATGCCCTTGGTCAGGCTGACCAGGCCTTTGCCGCGCAGCAGCTCGGCATGGGGCGCGAGCACGCTGCGCAAGGCGCTGGAGGGCAAGGCGACGAAGATCAGCGCGCTGCCCTGCAGGGTGGCGAGCAGATCGTTGACCGGCTCGACGCCGTCGTGCAGGCGGATGCCCTTGAGGTAGCGCGGGTTCTCGCGATCGACGCGCATCGCCTCGGCCTGCGCCGGGTCGCGCATCCACTGCCGCACCGGATGGCCGTTCTCGGCCAGGAGGTTCGCCACGGCGGTGCCGAAGCTGCCGCCTCCAAGAACCGCAACAGGTTGCTGTTCAGTCATATCCAATCCGTTAACCAATAAAGTAAGTGGCGACCCGGGCATTATACGGTGCCGATGCGACAGAACCAGTGCGTATGCATCGTGGGGCCAGCCGGCGGCCACGCAACCCACACACCAGAGTGGTAGGGAAAGCCCGCAATGCGGCAATAGGCCATCCGCCGATCACTGGCAAAAGCCGTAGGGTCGGTTAACATGCCTGATTCATTTCTGAAACAAGGCCGTTTCGTGTTTCCTGGCACGCCACCGTACCCTCGCCTGCTGTTGCTGACTGCCCTGCTGGGCAGCCCCGCCGTGGCCGACGACCTGTTCATCGACAACCAGGACCTGCCGCAGGTTCTGACCGCCACGCGCCTGAAACAATCCCCGGCGGCGGTCCCGGGCAGCATGACCGTGCTCGACAGCGAGCTGATCCGCGCCAGTGGCGCCCGCGATATCCCCGAGCTGCTGCGCCTGGTGCCGGGGATGATGATCGGCTACGGCGCCGGCAACCAGCCGACGGTCAACTACCACGGCAGCAACGTCAGCGACGCCCGGCGCATGCAGGTGCTGATCGACGGCCGCTCGGTGTACCGAGCAGGCCTTGCCACGGTGGACTGGAGCGATATCCCGGTGGCGATCGAGGACATCGAGCGCATCGAGGTGTTCCGCGGCCCCAACACCGTCAGCTACGGCGCCAACGCGCTGATGGCGGTGGTCAACATCCTCACCCGCAACCCAGCCGACAGCCACGGCACGCGGGTCAAGCTGACCCGCGGCCAGGATGGCATCAACGACTACTACGCGAGCCAGGGCTTTGGCTGGGACGGCGGCGACCTGCGCCTGTCGCTGTCCGGGCAGCAGGACGATGGCTTCGACCAGGACCAGTTTGGCCGCGACTACCGCGACAGCCGCCGGCTCAACCGCGTCAACCTCAACGCCAGCCACACCCTGGCGCCGAACCAGACCCTGGAATGGCAGCTGGCGGCCAAGGAAGGCAGCAACCAGCGGCCCTATACCTACCAGCCGGTGTTCGGCAACTACCGGGCCGGCGACAACGCCGATGTCAACGCCAAGGATTACGCAGGTTCGGTGCGCTGGAACATCGACCTGAACCCCGAGCACAGCCTGTATGTGCAGGGTTCGGCCCAGCACTTCGACCGCCAGCAGGTGTGGCGCGCCTGTGATGCGGCGATCGCCTTCAGCCCGGAGCTGACCCGCCTGTGGCAGCTCGACCCGAACTTCGCCGAGAAGGTCGCGCGCAACCTGTTTACCGGCAACCTGCCCAGCACCACAGACCCGGTGCTCGGCTCACTGATGGGCCAGGTGCAGAACCAGTGGGCCAACGGTGGCCGCAACACGGTCTGCGGCGACGTCGACCAGAGCACCCGCGAGACCCGCTACGACCTGGAAATCCAGGACACCCTGAGCCTGACCGACAGCCTGCGCCTGGTCACCGGCATGAACTACCGCTATGACAAGGCCGACTCGCAGACCTACTTCAACGGCAGCATCGACGACCAGACCTGGCGCCTGTTCGGCCAGCTCGAATGGCGCATCGACGAACACTGGATCGTCCAGGGCGGGGCAATGCACGAGCACTCGCAGCTGTCGGGCAACTCGCTCACGCCACGAATGGCGGTGAACTACCTGATCACCCCGCGCCATGGCCTGCGCGCCGTGTATTCCGAGGCGATCCGCTCGCCGGACATGTTCGAGAACAACGTCAACTGGAGCTACACGGTCAAGAACCTGTCGCCCAACCTGTATGGCCTGCAGAACGGCGAATATTTCGTCAAGACCCGCGGCCCGGGCAACCTCGACCAGGAGCGCATGCGCTCGCGTGAGCTCGGCTACAACGGCTATTTCACCGACATCGACCTGAGCATGGACGTGAAGCTGTTCTACGACGAGATCACCGGGATGATCAGCGAGCCGTTGAAGAACAACCAGTACATCGCCAGCAACGCCAACAAGGCGCGCTTCAGCGGCAGCGAGGCGCAGTTCGACTGGCGCGCTACCCAGCGCGACCGTCTGCGACTGACCTACGCCTACGTCGACGCCTGGGCCAGCAACCCCAACGACCGGCGCCTGAGCGCCCGCAACAGCGGTTCGGCCGGCTGGCTGCGCGACTGGGGCGAAGACTGGTCCAGCGCCCTCTTCTACTACGGTGACGACGCCCTCAACGGCTATCGTTACGAGCGGGTCGACCTGCGCCTGGCCAAGCGCTTCAAGGTGCAGGGCAGCAACCTGGAACTGGCCGCGCTGTGGCAGCAGCGCCTGGATGACGAGCCGGTCACCCTGGAACAGAACCGGTACGACAGCCGCCACCGCCTGAGCGTCAGCGCGGAGCTGGAATTCTGATGGTCCGTCTGCTGCGCCTGTTGCTGTTGTGCCTCTGGCCCCTGGGATCGCTGTCCGCCAGCGAAATCCTGCTGGTGGGCGCCGAGGACCAGCCCGGCATCCGCAGCTTCGTCACGGCCCTGGAAAAACGTCGCCCCAACGACCAGGTGCGGTTCCAGACCGTCGAGCAGTTGCCGAGCCCGGGCAAGCTCAAGGCCGACACCCGCCTGATCCTGCTCGACACCCCGGCCCTGGAGTGGCGCCTGGGCGAAACTGCGGGGCCGGCGGCGCTGGCGCTGCGGGTCAGCCGGGTCCAGGCCGAGCAGCGCCTGGGTGCCTCGCGCCCGGCCTACCTGACCCTGCTGTGGAGCGACCCACCCCTGGCCCGGCAACTGCGCCTGACCCGTTACCTGTTACCGCAGGCACGGCGCATCGGCGTGCTCTACGGTGAACACAGCCGCTTCCTGCTCGACGAGCTGCGCCAGGCCGCCAGTTCACTGGGCCTGGAAATCGTCGCCCAGGACTGGCCCGACCTGCGCGACAGCCGTCCCCTGCAAGACCTGCTGGGCAATAGCGATGTGCTGCTCGGCCTGGACGATCCTGATCTGTACAACTCCAAGTCGGCCAAGAACGTGCTGCTGAGCAGCTATGGCCGGCAGATGGCGCTGATCGGGCCTAACGTCGGCTTTGTCCGCGCCGGCGCCCTGGCAAGCACCTACAGCGATCAGGACGACTGGCTGGCGGTGCTTGGACAACTGCTCGACCTGCCACCGACCCGCTGGCCACGCAGCCTCTACCCCGCGCACTTCGGTGTCAGCGGCAACCAACAGGTGGCCCGCGCCCTGGGCCTGGAGGCGATCGACCCGGTCGCCGCCGCCCTGGCCCTTGCCGAAGGAGCCTCCATCCCATGAGCAAGCGCCTGAGCTGGGACATCCACACCCGCACCCAGATCATCAGCCTGGGCCCTGCCCTGTTGCTGACCCTGCTGCTGATCAGCTTCTTCACCTTCGTGCGGATCCAGGACCTGCGCCAGGAACTCAACCACACCGGGCAACTGATCGCCAACCAGCTGGCGCCGGCCTCCGAGTACGGGGTGATCTCGGGCAACAACGAAGTGCTCGAGAGCCTGATGCGCGCCACCCTGAGCATTCCCCACGTGCGTTTCCTCGAGGTGCAGGACAGCCGCAACCATATCCTGATGTATGTCGAGCAACCCGATGAAAGCCACAGCCGCGCCCAGCGCGTCGAGGTGTTCCAGGCGCCGATCCGCCTGCAGCAGATTCGCCTGGACAACGACTTCCTGCAGGGCAAGGCGCCAGCGCCGAGCATCGGCGACGATTATCTCGGCCGGGTGATCGTCGGCATGTCCGATGACGCCTTCAGCCAACGCCAGCAGGAGATCGTGATCAAGGCCGCGATCCTTGCCCTGTTCGCCTTGCTGTTCACCTTCCTGCTGGCGCGGCGCCTGGCCACCAGCCTGTCCAAGCCGATCAGCGACATGGGCCACGCGGTCCGGGCAATCCAGCAAGGCGACTTCAACGCGCCGCTACCGGTGGTCGACGACAGCGAGCTGGGCCACCTGGCCCGGCACATCAACAACCTGGCCAGCGCCCTCGACCAGGCCGCCCACGAACAGCAACAAGCCATGGGCCAGCTGATCCAGGCCCGCGAGGAGGCCGAGCAGGCCAACCGCGCCAAGTCGGACTTCCTGGCGATGATGAGCCACGAGCTGCGCACGCCCATGAACGGCGTGCTGGGCATGCTGCAACTGCTCGAGACCACCGAGCTGACCAGCGAGCAGGCCGACTACACCGCCGTGGCCAGCGAATCCACCGGCCACCTGCTCAAGGTGATCAACGACATCCTCGATTTCTCGCGGATCGAGCGCACCAACCTGGAGCTGGAGCACATCGACTTCAACCTCGGCGAGCTGATCACCAGCAGCGTGCTGTCGTTCCAGCACAGCGCCCAGCAGCGCAACCTGGACCTGCGCCTGCAGTTGCCGCCGGGCATGAACGCGCTGCAGGTGGTGGGCGATCCGACGCGGATCCGCCAGATCCTGCTGAACCTGGTGGGCAACGCGCTGAAATTCACCGAGCGTGGCGAGGTGGCCATCGAGGCGCGCTGGCAGGTGCTCGACCGCCAGTTGATCTGGCTGACCTGCACCGTGCGCGACACCGGCATCGGCATCGACAGCAACCGCCTGGAGATGATGTTCGTGGCCTTCCAGCAGGCCGACAACACCATTTCCCGGCGCTACGGCGGCACCGGCCTGGGCCTGTCGATCGCCCGCACACTGGCCGAGCGCATGGGCGGCCAGCTGCGCGGCGAGAGCCGCGAGGGGTTGGGCTCGACCTTCACCCTGGAGATGCCGCTGGCCCTGGCCAGCGCTCCCGCCGCCCTGCCCGGCGCCGCGCCCCGGGACAGCACGACGGACGCAGGCGGCGGGCGGGTCCTGCTGGTGGAGGACAATCCGGTCAACCAGAGCGTCATCGAAGCAATGCTGCGCAGCCTCGGTTTCGAAGTGAGCCTGGCCATGGACGGTGCCCAGGCGGTCGATATGGTCGGCCAGCAGCGCTTTGCCGCCGTGCTGATGGACTGCCGCCTGCCGAATGTCGACGGCTACGAGGCCACCCGCCGCATCCGCCAGTTGCCGCGCACCGAGGGCCTGCCGATCATCGCCCTGACCGCCAGCGCGCTGCAGGGCGACCGCGAACGCTGCCTGGCAGCCGGGATGAACGATTACCTGAGCAAGCCGTTCAAACGCACTGATCTGCAACGCATCCTGCAGCGCTGGTTGCCGGGTCGGACAGCCGCGACTGGCGATAAATGCTAAATTGCGGCAGTCTTAAGGACTGGACAGGACCGCCTCAGGGCCGGAAAATAACATTTCAGTGCACACCTGTACTTCTTTTGCCAGGTGCGCTGTGACTTTCACCACAACGCAATAGTCTACCTGTAGGCTGCCGCCTCGAATGCCAAGCGCTTCGGGCCGGCCGGGAAGATTCATCCCCTGCCGCAGGGGGTTATTGAGGAGCTCGCATGACCAAACAACACGCCTTTACTCGGGAAGACCTGCTGCGCTGCAGTCGCGGTGAGCTGTTCGGCCCCGGTAATGCGCAACTGCCCGCCCCGAACATGCTGATGGTCGATCGCATCACCCATATCAGCGAGGAAGGCGGCAAGTTCGGCAAAGGTGAATTGGTCGCCGAGCTGGATATCAATCCGGACCTGTGGTTCTTCGCCTGCCACTTCGAAGGCGATCCGGTGATGCCGGGCTGCCTGGGCCTGGATGCCATGTGGCAGTTGGTCGGTTTCTTCCTCGGCTGGCAGGGCCTGCCGGGCCGTGGCCGTGCCCTGGGTTCGGGCGAAGTGAAATTCTTCGGCCAGGTATTGCCTACCGCCAAGAAAGTCACCTACAACATTCATATCAAGCGCGTCCTGAAGGGCAAGCTGAACATGGCCATCGCCGATGGCTCGGTCAGCGTCGACGGTCGCGAGATCTACACCGCCGAAGGCCTGCGGGTCGGCGTGTTCACCTCCACTGACAATTTCTAAGGGTTATTCGCATGCGCCGCGTCGTGATCACTGGTCTGGGCATCGTATCGTGCCTGGGCAATGACAAAGCTACCGTCACCGAAAACCTGCGCAACAGCCGTCCGGGTATCCGTTACAACCCGGAATACAAGGAAATGGGGCTGCGTAGCCAGGTTTCCGGTTCCATCGACCTCAACCTCGAAGAGCTGATCGACCGCAAGGTCTATCGCTTCGTCGGCCACGCCGCCGCCTACGCCTACCTGGCGATGCAGGACGCGATCAAGGACTCGGGCCTGACCGAAGAGCAGGTTTCCAACCCGCGTACCGGCCTGGTTGCCGGCTCCGGCGGCGCTTCCACCCTGAACCAGATGGAAGCCCTGGACACCCTGCGCGAAAAAGGCGTCAAGCGCGTCGGCCCGTACCGTGTCACCCGCACCATGGGCAGCACCGTGTCGGCGTGCCTGGCCACTCCGTTCAAGATCAAGGGCATCAACTACTCGATCTCGTCGGCCTGCGCCACCTCCGCGCACTGCATCGGCACCGCCCTGGAGCAGATCCAGTGGGGCAAGCAAGACATCGTCTTCGCCGGTGGCGGTGAAGAAGAGCACTGGAGCCAGTCGTTCCTGTTCGACGCCATGGGCGCCCTGTCGACCAAGCGCAACGAAACCCCGGAACTGGCCTCGCGCGCCTACGACGCCGACCGTGACGGCTTCGTCATCGCCGGCGGCGGCGGCATGGTGGTGGTCGAGGAGCTGGAACACGCCCTGGCCCGTGGCGCCAAGATCTACGCCGAGATCGTCGGCTACGGCGCGACTTCCGACGGCTACGACATGGTCGCCCCGAGCGGCGAAGGCGCGATCCGCTGCATGCAGCAGGCGCTGTCCACCGTCGACACCCCGATCGACTACCTGAACACCCACGGCACCTCCACCCCGGTCGGCGACGTCGCCGAGATGAAGGGCGTGCGTGAAGTGTTCGGCGACAAGGCACCGAAGATCAGCTCGACCAAGAGCCTGTCGGGCCACTCGCTGGGCGCCGCGGGCGTGCACGAGGCGATCTACTGCCTGCTGATGATGGAGAACAACTTCATCGCCGGCTCCGCCAACATCGACGAGCTGGACCCAGAGGTCGCCGACCTGCCGGTACTGCGCAAGACCGAAGAGAACGCCAAGATCGACACGGTCATGAGCAACAGCTTCGGCTTCGGCGGCACCAACGCCACCCTGGTGCTCAAGCGCTGGACTGGCAAGTGATCGCTTGATCTGCTGAACGAGAACGCCCGGACCTTGGTCCGGGCGTTTTTGTTTGTGCTGCCGGACGAATCACATCCACCTGTAGGAGCGTCAGACAGAAAACCGCTGTACCAGGGTGTTCAGGTCCACCGCCAATCGCGACAGCGCCTGGCTCGCGGCGGACGTCTCCTCGGCCCCCGCCGAGGACTGGTGCGCCAGGTCGCGGATGGTGGTCAGGTTGCGGTCCACCTCCCGCGCCACCTGGGCCTGCTGCTCCGAGGCACTGGCGATCACCAGGTTGCGTTCGTTGATCTGGCCGATGGCTGCGGCGATCGCCTCCAGCGCCTGGCCGGCGGCATGGGCGCCGTCGAGGGTCGAACGGGCCTGGGCGTCGCTGTGCTGCATGCCCTGCACGGCCCGCTCGGCGCCGCTGCGGATGGCAACGATCATCTGCTCGATCTCCTGGGTCGAGGTCTGCGTGCGATGGGCCAGCGCCCGCACCTCGTCGGCGACCACGGCGAACCCGCGCCCGGCCTCACCAGCCCGCGCCGCCTCGATGGCGGCATTGAGCGCCAGCAGGTTGGTCTGCTCGGCGATCGAGCCGATCACATCCAGCACCTTGCTGATGTCGTGCACCTGCTGGGCCAACTGCCCCACCTCTTCGGCGTTGCCCGCCACGCCATTGGCCAGCGCCTCGATGGCGGTGACCGTGGCCTGCACCTGCTCGCGCCCACGGCGGGCGATCTGGTCGGACTCGCGGGAAGCCTCCGAAGTGGCCACCGCATTGCTCGCCACCTCCTCCACCGCCGCCGTCATCTGGTTCACCGCAGTCGCGGCCTGCTCGATTTCCATGCTCTGCTGCTGCAGACCACGGGTGGCATCCTCGGTGACAGCACTCAACTCCTCCGACGCAGAAGCCAGCTGGCTGGCCGAGTCGGAAATCCGCCCGATGGTCTCGCGCAGGCTCTGCTGCATGCTCTTGAGCGCCGCCAGCAGGCGCGCCGGCTCATCGTCGCCCTGCACGGTGATCTGCGGCGTGAGGTCGCCCGTGGCGACCGTCTCGGCCACCTTAAGTGACTGCCCGAGTGGTCGCACGATGCTGCGGGTCAGGGCCAGGGCGAGCACCACGGTGAGGCTCAGGGCGATCACCAGCAGCACGCCGACCCACACCTTGGCGCCGTTGTACACGGCCTCGGCCAGGTCGGTGGCGGAGTTGGCCTGGTGGTTGTTCAGCTCGATCAGCTCGTTGAGCGTGGCCGTCATCTGGTCGGCCAACTGGTTCATCTCGCCGTTGACCAGCGCCGCTGCAGCCTGGACATGCCCATCGGTGGCCAACTGCACCACCTGCCCCTGCAAGGTCATGTATTGACGCTCCAGGACCTGGTAGCGGTCGAACAAGGTCCGCTCCTCGGGCAGCACGATCAAGGCGTCGTAATGGCTCTGGGCCTTGCTCAAGCCACCTTTGATTTCTTCTATGCGGGTACGGTTCAGCTGCTGGGCGGCCGGCTCGGTGTTGACCAGCAGGCGCAGGGTCAAGGCGCGGATGCGCAGCATGTCCTGGGTCATGCGGCCCACCGAGATCACGCTCGGCAGCCAGTTGTTGTCGACCTGCTCGGACTGCTGGCGCATGCTGGTCATCTGCTGCAGCGCGAAGCCGCCCAGCGCCACCACCAGCAGCGCCATGATGCCGAAGCCCAGTCCCGCGCGCGGGGCGATATTCAAGCGTCTCAGGCTCATTTCCAGGATCCCTCCCAAAAGCGTTGTTCCGTCGCTTAATGAAGGTATCGGGCCGCCTGGAAATTGCGTAAGACGAAAAGGCGATATCAAAAAGCTATCTACTGCTATAACGCGCTACTTCGCCGCTTTTGGCAGCAGATTGACAAAATTTGTCCGACTCACCTGCTCCGCCACCGCTGCCGGCAAGGCATCGAGGAAGGGGTCGAAACCGTGCATCTGCTCACCCAGGCTGTCGAACCGCCCCACAAGATCGGAGCCGAGCACGAAGCGCTGCGGGAAGCGCTCGACCAACGCCAGCCAGTCCTGGCGCGGCGCACCCTGTGGATCCAGCAGGTAGGGCTCGAGCACACTCCAGGACAGGTCGACGTACAGGTTCGGGTAGTCCTCCAGCAGGCGGGTCAGCACCGGCAGGAGAAAATCCATCTGTTCCTGGTGCCGATGGATCTCCAGACTGCTGCCGGCGTGAGCCCAGATGAAGCGGGTATGCGGGTGGTTGCGCAGCGGTTCCTCGATCTCGGCCAGGTACAGCGGGTTGCGTTCGCGCTTGGAGGTGATGTTCGAATGCAACAGCACCGGCAGGTCGCGCTCGGCAGCCAGGTGATAGATACGGGTCATGGCTTCATTGTTGGCCCGCGGCGTATCGCCGCTGGTCAGGGCGGTGAGGTCGTCATGGCGGGTGAATACTTCGCCGATGCCCTGCCACAACCCCGGATAGAGGTCGAGCATGCGCTCGATATGACTGACGGCGTTCTTGTCCACCGGATTGAAGCCGGTGAGGAACGGGTGGAAGCGACGGCGTTGCTCCGCTGGCAGCTTCTGCAACGCGGCGGCGACATACAGGTCGGTGGCGCTGTACCAGTAGGCGTCAGCGTCGTCCCCGGCGTAATAGCGAGGGCGCTTGGGCTCATCCTCATGCCACTTCTTGGCCACCGGGATGCCGGAGATCATCGACTGCTCAACCCCGGCCGCGTCCATGGCCTTGAGCAGCGCCGGCATGCCCTCGGTTTCCTGGAAGAAGTCCACGTAGTGCAGGTGCGCATCGCTGTAGCGGTAGTCGCGGGCCTGCGCGGCGTCGAACAGGCCTGTGCTCAGCAACAGGCAAGCCAGTGTGCGGGCGATCATCGAAGCCTCCTTTGCCGGTCCCGCAAGAGTAGACCGGACAGCACCCGCGACGGTTCAGCCACGGACGGTGAAACGCTATGCTTGCAGGCATCCCTCAAGGAGTTTCGCCATGAGCAGTCCCCTGGTCATCCGCCCACGTGCCGAATCGGTCGAGGGCCAGCCGATCCTGCGCCCGCTGCCCTCGGCGCAGTGCCGCAGCGTCGGCCCTTTCGTGTTCTTCGACCATATGCTGGAAACCGACTACGCGCCGGGGCATGGCATGGACATTCGCCAGCATCCGCATATTGGCCTATCCACCCTTACCTACCTGTTCGAGGGTGAAATCCAGCACAAGGACAGCCTGGGTTCGGACCAGCATGTACAGCCGGGGGATGTCAGTTGGATGACCGCCGGCGCAGGCGTGGCGCATGTCGAGCGCACGCCGGCAGAAGTGTTTCGCAAAGGCTCGCGCCTGCATGGACTGCAGGTATGGCTGGCTTCCCCGCAAAGCGCCGAACAAGGGCCGGCGAGCTACAGCCACCACCCGGCGGCCAGTCTCCCGGTCAGCGACAACCTGGGCGTGCAGATCCGCATGATTGCCGGCACTGGGTTCTGCCTGACATCACCGGTGCCAGTGCTCTCCCCTACCCTCTATGCCCATGTGCACATGCAGCCGGCCACCACCCTGATCGTGCCCGACGAGCACGAACAGCGCGCGTTGTATCTGCTCGAAGGTGAGTTGATGCTAGATGATGAGGAAGTCGAGCCATGCAACCTGATCGTGCTGCCCGAGGGCGAAGAGCTGGTGTTGTATGCCGAGGAAACGTGCCAGTTTGTACTGATCGGCGGCGCGGCATTGGACGGACCGCGGCGGATGAACTGGAATTTCGTCGCCAGTGATCCGGAGTTGATCGAGCGAGCGCGAGCCAAGTGGGCTGCGGGGGATTGGCCGACGGTGCCGGGGGAAACTTCGAGAATCGAGTTGCCTCGCTGAATTGGGGCTGCGTTGCAGCCCTTTCGCGACACAAGGCCGCTCCTACAGAAATACGCGCCCCCCTGTAGGAGCGGCCTTGTGTCGCGAAAGGGCCGCAAAGCGGCCCCCTGCGGTATCAGCGCTGGAACACTTCCTTGAGCAGGTTATGCATCGAGCGGAACGCCCGCTCGGACGTACGCCGGTCATACTGCATCTTGCCCGGCACATTGGCATTCGGGTCGGTGAACGAGTGCACCGCACCGCCATAGCTAAGCAACTGCCAGTCGACTTTAGCGGCATTCATCTCCTCCTCGAAGGCCGGTAGCTGCTCTTTGGGCACCAGCGGGTCAGAGGCACCATGCAGTACCAACACCGAGCCTTTGATACGCTTGGCATCCTCGGGGTTCGGCGTGTCCAGGGTGCCGTGGAAGGAAACGGCGGCCTTCAGGTCGGCACCGGTACGAGCCAGCTCCAGGGCGCAGCAGCCGCCGAAGCAGAAGCCGAAAGTGGCTACCTTGCCGGGCTCCAGCAAGGCCTTCGATTGCCCCACCAGTTGCGCCAGCGCCTCCTGCATGCGCTTGCGCAGCTCGGCGCGATCGTTCTTCAGCGGCATCATCGCCGCGCCCGCCTCGTCGGCATTGGACGGGCGCACCGACTGGCCGTACAGGTCGGCAATCAGCACCACATAGCCTTGCTCGGCCACTTCCTTGGCGATACGTTCGGCGCCCTCGCCGATACCCATCCAGTTCGGCGCCATCACCAGGCCCGGCTGCGGCAGCGCGCCCTGGGTGTAGACCAGACGGCTTTCGTAGGCTTTGCCTGACAGGTGATAGACCAGCGATTCGACGATGACCTTGCTCATTCAGCTCTCCTTGGGCTTCACGGGTCAGCACATGATAGATGTATTCGTGGGAGCGGGCTTGCCCCGCGAAGCAGGTATCGCGGGCCCGCTCCCACAAGTGAGTCCCCGCCAGAAACGAAAAAGCCCGCCGAAGCGGGCTTTGTCTGCGTCAGATCAAGCGGACAGCTCGACCAGCAGCTTGTTGAGGCGACGCACATAGGCCGCCGGGTCCTTCAGGCTGTCGCCGGCCGCCAGGGCCGCCTGGTCGAACAGGATGTGCGAAAGCTCGGCGAAGCGGTCTTCGCTCTGCTCGCCATCGAGCTTCTCGATCAGCGGGTGGGTCGGGTTGAACTCGAAGATCGGCTTGGACTCCGGCACCTTCTGCCCGCTGGCTTCGAGGATCTGGCGCATCTGCAGGCCCAGGTCCTGTTCGCCGATGGCCAGGATCGCCGGCGAGTCGGTCAGGCGGTGCGAGACTCGCACCTCGGCCACGCTGTCACCCAGCGCGCCCTTCAGGCGCTCGACCAGGCCTTCCTTGTCCTTGGCAACTTCTTCCTGGGCCTTCTTGTCCTCTTCGGAGTCCAGCTTGCCCAGGTCCAGGTCGCCACGGGCGACGTCGACGAAGGCCTTGCCATCGAACTCGCTGAGGTAGCTCATCAGCCACTCGTCGATGCGGTCGGTCAGCAGCAGCACTTCGATGCCTTTCTTGCGGAAGACTTCCAGGTGCGGGCTGTTCTTGACCTGGGCGTAGGACTCGCCGGTCAGGAAGTAGATCTTGTCCTGGCCTTCCTTGGCGCGCGCCAGGTAGTCGGCCAGGGCAACGCTCTGCTCGCCGCTGTCGTCATGGGTGGAGGCAAAGCGCAGCAGGCTGGCGATCTTCTCCTTGTTGGCGAAGTCTTCGGCCGGGCCTTCCTTCAGCACCTGGCCGAAGTTCTTCCAGAAACCCTTGTACTGCTCGGGTTCGTTCTTCGCCAGCTTCTCCAGCATGTCCAGCACGCGCTTGGTCAGCGCGGTCTTCATCGAATCGATGATCGGATCCTTCTGCAGGATCTCGCGGGAAACGTTCAGCGACAGGTCGTTGGAGTCGACCACACCCTTGATGAAGCGCAGGTACAGCGGCAGGAACGACTCGGCCTGGTCCATGATGAACACGCGCTGCACGTACAGCTTCAGGCCGCGTGGCGCTTCGCGCTGGTACAGGTCGAACGGTGCGCGGGCCGGCACGTACAACAGCGAGTTGTATTCGAGCTTGCCTTCGACCTTGTTGTGGCTCCAGGCCAGCGGGTTCTCGAAGTCATGACCGATGTGCTTGTAGAACTCCTGGTATTCCTCGTCCTTGACCTCGGTACGCGAACGGGTCCACAGGGCGCTGGCGCGGTTGACGGTTTCCCACTCCTGCGCCGGCTGCTCCTCACCCTCGGCGGTGGACTGCTCCTTTGGCAGCTCGATCGGCAAGGCGATGTGATCGGAGTATTTCTTGATGATGTTGCGCAGGCGCCAGCCATCGGCGAACTCGTCCTCACCCTTTTTCAGGTGCAGGACAATGCGGGTGCCGCGCTCTGGCTTGTCGACCGTGGCAACTTCGAAGTCGCCCTCGCCCTTGGACGACCAGTGCACGCCTTCGGCGGCCGGCAGGCCGGCGCGACGGCTGAACACATCGACCTTGTCGGCGACGATGAACGCGGAGTAGAAGCCCACGCCGAACTGACCGATCAGGTGCGAGTCCTTCTTCTGGTCACCGGTGAGGTTCTTCATGAAGTCGGCGGTGCCGGACTTGGCAATGGTGCCCAGGTGGGCGATGACGTCTTCGCGGCTCATGCCGATACCGTTGTCCTCGAGGGTCACGGTATTGGCGGCCTTGTCGAAGCTCACGCGGATCTTCAGTTCGGCGCCACCTTCAAGCAGCTCGGGCTTGGCCAGGGCCTCGAAACGCAGCTTGTCGACGGCGTCGGAGGCGTTGGAGACCAGCTCGCGCAGGAAGATTTCCTTGTTCGAATACAGGGAATGGATCATGAGGTGCAGCAGCTGCTTTACCTCGGTCTGGAAGCCCAGGGTTTCTTTTTGAGTCTCCACACTCATGGTCTTCAAAACTCCAATCTGTTGGTTGTTGGCGCCTGGCGGCCGTCTGGCCTGCTTTTGATGGCGGATGTCCAACAGATGGGGGCAGCCCTGACTATTTCAAGGGCTTTTCCGGTTCGATCTTGAAATGCGCGCGCGCCGTGGCAATCGGCGTGTCGCGATCGCCCTGCCAGGCGGTGATCGCCACGTTGGTCACCCTCCGCCCTTGGCGCCAAAGCTGACACTGGGCATAAGTGTCACGAAAATGTCCGGCGCGCAGGTAGTCGATGGAGAAATCGATGATCTTGGGGATGCTCGCGCTCTCGCTGTAGATCAGCAGGTAGAGCGCCGCGGACAGCTCCATGAAACCGGCGATGACGCCACCATGGATCGCCGGCAGCAACGGGTTGCCGATGTTGTCGGGGTTGGCCGGAAGGCGGAACAGCAGGTCGTCGTCCTGGCGCTCGCATTCGATGCCGATCAGCCCGGCATACGGGATCAACGCCAGCAGGGGCTGGTAGTCGCCCCGCGCGTGGGCCTGGTTCAGCTGTTGACGGATATCGGCGGGAATCACGCGCGGCCCTCCTTGAGGCTGTTGCCGAAGCGGATGCCGCCCTTGACGTCCTGCCCCAGGCGCATGAAGGTGCCGACCACTTGGCAGATCGGTTTCGAAGGGTCGTCCTGGTAGGCGGTGCCACGGGTGAAAATGACATCGCGGGTCACCCGGTAGCATTGGGCGTGGCCGTAGATATCCTTGCCCGCCTCGGCCGGGTGCATGTAGTCGATGCGCAGGTCCAGGGTCGGGCACACCTCGAAACGCGGCAGCGCGCAGAGCGTGGCCATGCCGCAGGTGGTATCCATCAGCGTGGTCAGCACGCCACCGTGTACCGCGCCGTTCTGCGGATTGCCGACTATAACCGGCGACCAGGGCAGTACCAGCGTCATGCCGTCGGTGTCGGCGTGGTGCACACGCATCTGCAATACCTGGCAATGTTTCAGCGCCGAGAGAAAACGCTCGGCCATCGCCATCAAAGGCGTCTCGTTCATTTTCCCTCGCTGCATAAAATGAATAAAAAGTCTATATAGGCCAGACAGTTATATATCTGTAACCTGCGTGGAACTTATTCGCCATCGGCGAACTCGAAGGAACAAGTAAAGTTATTCCACCCAGGAGAAACACCCCATGCGTAAACCTTTTGCTTTTGCTCTGATGCTGGCCGCTGCCATGGGCCTGGCTGCTTGCGATAAAGCGAGCGAAGACAAAGCCCAGGACGCACAGCAACACGCCGAGCAAGCCCAGGAAAAGATGGGCGAAGCTCAGGATAAAATGAACGAAGCCGCCAAGGAAAACGCCGAAGCCGCCAAAGATCAGGCCGAAGCGCAGCAGAAGGCCGCCGAGGAAGCCGCGCCGACCACTCCAGCGCCGACCACTGCGCCTGCCGAGCCTGCCAAGCAGTAATCGCGCAGTACAAAAAAACCCGACAATGTCGGGTTTTTTTGTACCTGGAGTTTAACGCTGAAAGGCTTCAGCTGGTAATACCGGAAGTGTCCTTGCCTGCCTCGACCGAGACACTTTCGGTCGGTGTGAACACCATCACTTCCAGTACATGGGAGTGGAACTCGCGGCGATACAGGATGAATACCACGCCCACGCTCATGACCATGAACAACCAGGGGCTGATGAACCAGCTCAGCATGGCCATGCCGAAGTAATACGAACGCAACCCCAGGTTGAACTGGTTGGCGGCCAGCGACAGTACCCGCGCAGCCCGAGAGGCGAAAGCCTTGCGCTCGAGTTCGTTGACCAGGCGCTCGCCGATCATCGGCGCCGAGCCCACCAGCACGGCGGCGAAGTTGTATTGGCGCATGCACCAGCTGAAGGTGAAGAAGGCGTAAACGAACACCATCGCCAGGCACAGCAACTTGATTTCCGACATCCCTTGCGAGGCCTGCTGCACCAGTGGCAGGTCGGCCAGCAGCGACAGCGCGCGATCCGACGCACCGAGCACGGTAAGGATGCCGGCGAGGATGATCAAGGTACTGGAGGCGAAGAACGACGCGTTGCGCTCCAGGTTACCGATCACGCTGGCATCGGCGATGCGGTTATCGCGCAGCAGCATGCGGCGCATCCAGTCTTCGCGGTACAGGTGCAACACGCTGGCCAGGCACGCTGTGTCGCGGCCTTTCCAGATGGCATAGCGGGTATAGCCGCCCCAGCAGATGGCGAACCAGCAGGCGGCCAGGAGGTTGCCCAGGTTGTTTTGGATGAAGCTCATGCAGGAATCCCGTCAAAGAGAAACAGACCGGTTTTCGACGCCCGGATTCGGTAAAAGACACGCCATCCGGTGAAAATCGCCGATGCGACTTGCCCCGCGATAGCGTCGGTACAGCCCACAAAAAACCCCGCGCCTTTCGGCAGCGGGGTTTCGATATCCACCTTGGTCAGGCGCCCTTCGGCTTGTGGCCGGCGCCCTGCCCTTCGGGCTTCAATCCATCAAGCCAGCGCCTCGCGCGGCTTGCCCAGCATGCGGTCGAAGACCACGGCGGCGGCCAGGGTGACCACCGAAGGCACCAGCCAGGCCATGCCTTCGTTGCTGAACGGCAGGTGAGCCAGGGCGTCAGGCAGTACGTGGGCAAAGCTGCTGCCCTTGATGGCGTCGACAACGCCGAACACCAGCGACACCAGCATGACCGGGGCCAGGATGCGGGTTGGCGAATTCCACAGGTCCTTCACGAAGCTCAGGCCCACGACCACGATGCACGGCGGATAGATCGCCGTCAGCACGGGAATCGAGAACATGATCAGCTTGGTCAGGCCCAGGTTGGAGATCACCAGCGAGAAGCCGGCCAGGATCACCACCAGGGTGCGGTACGACAGCGGCAGGATCTGGCTGAAGTACTCGGCGCAGGCGCAGGTCAGGCCAACAGCGGTCACCAGGCAGGCCAGGGCGATCAGCACGGCGAGGAAGCCGCTGCCCAGGGAGCCGAAGGTGTGCTGCACATAGGCATGCAGGACCATCGCGCCGTTGGTGGCGTCGGCGGCGATGTCATGGCTGCCCGCGCCGAGGCGGAACAGGCTGACATACACCAGCACCAGGCCGACACCGGCAATCAGGCCGGCGATGATGGCATAGCGGGTGATCAGCTTCGGCGACTCGACGCCACGCGAGCGGATGGCGTTGACGATGACGATACCGAAGACCAGGGCGCCCAGGGTGTCCATGGTCAGGTAGCCATCGGAGAAGCCTTTGGAGAACGCAGCGGCGGCGTAGGCAGGCTGGGCCTCGCCAATGGTGCCGGCAGGCAGGGCGAAGGCCGCGATGCCCAGCACCGCCAGGGCGATGATCTTCAACGGCGCGAGGAAGCGGCCCACGGTGTCGAGCAGCTTGCCCGGGTACATGGACACGGCCAGCACCACGGCGAAGTACACAACGCTGTAGATGAGCAGCGCCACTGGACTCTCACCGGTCAGCGGTGCAACGCCCACTTCGAACGACACGGTCGCGGTGCGCGGAGTGGCGAACAGCGGGCCGACCGAGAGGTAGCACACGGCCGCCAGCAGGCCACCGAAGAACTTGCCGATCGGGCTGCTCAGGGCGTCCATGCCGCCACCGACCTTGGCCAGGGCGACCACGGTGATGACCGGCAGGCCCACGGCGGTGACCAGGAAGCCGAGTGCGGCCATCCACACGTGCGGACCGGATTGCAGACCGACGATAGGCGGGAAGATGATGTTGCCGGCGCCGACGAACAGCGCGAACGTCATAAAGCCAAGCGCCAGGATATCCTGGCCTTTTAACACTTTCATTTAAGGAAATACCACACTGCTGAAATCGGGAGTCGGAGGGGATTTCCCACAGGATGAAGGGAAATGCTGCCCGGCTTGGTGAGCCAGACCCGTTTAGCGTGTCGTTCCCTTTTGGGGTACGGGCACAGAGTGAACGCGTAGCCTACCTGTTTTGCCTGACAAACGCACTGGCACAGTGCTGCTTGTCCGATGTGCGTATGTGTTTGTCGTCTGGTTGAACGTGTTAGGCGACAATTTATTGCGGATTTGGGCAGATGTCTGGTTGAAAATCCTGATTGAAGGGATCGAATTTTCATAGGTGTGAGAGCGCGGATGACCGAAGAAAAACGACAAAGGCCACCCGAAGGTGGCCTTTGTGCGCGTGGGGGGGTACTACGTGCTACTTACTTCTTGACTTCCCAGCCAGTCAGCTCGGCCAGGGCCTTGCCGATGTCAGCCAGGGAACGCACGGTTTTCACACCAGCGTCCTGCAGGGCGGCGAACTTCTCGTCCGCAGTACCCTTGCCACCGGAGATGATGGCGCCAGCGTGGCCCATGCGCTTGCCAGCAGGTGCGGTAACACCGGCGATGTAGGAAACGACAGGCTTGGTCACGTTGGCCTTGATGTAGGCCGCGGCTTCTTCTTCAGCGGAACCGCCGATCTCACCGATCATGACGATCGCTTCGGTCTTCGGATCTTCCTGGAACAGCTTCAGGATGTCGATGAAGTTGGAGCCCGGGATCGGGTCACCGCCGATGCCGACGCAGGTCGACTGGCCGAAGCCGGCGTCGGTGGTCTGCTTCACAGCTTCGTAGGTCAGGGTGCCGGAACGCGAAACGATACCGACCTTGCCTGGCAGGTGGATGTGACCCGGCATGATGCCGATCTTGCACTCGCCCGGAGTGATCACGCCTGGGCAGTTCGGGCCGATCAGGGTCACGCCCAGTTCGTCGCACTTGACCTTGGCGTCCAGCATGTCGAGGGTAGGAATACCCTCGGTGATGCAGACGATCAGCTTGATGCCACCGAAGGCGGCTTCCAGAATCGAGTCCTTGCAGAAAGGAGCCGGTACGTAGATGACCGACGCGTCAGCGCCGGTGGCTTCCACGGCTTCTTTCACGGTGTTGAACACCGGCAGGCCCAGGTGGGTGGTGCCACCCTTGCCCGGGGTGACGCCGCCGACCATCTTGGTGCCGTAGGCGATGGCTTGTTCGGAGTGGAAAGTACCCTGCGAGCCAGTGAAGCCCTGGCAGATGACTTTGGTGTCTTTATTGATCAGGACGCTCATTACTTGCCCTCCGCAGCTTTGACAACTTGTTGAGCAGCGTCGGTCAGGCTGGTTGCCGCAATGATGTTCAAACCGCTTTCTGCCAGTACTTTAGCGCCCAGTTCGGCGTTGTTGCCTTCGAGGCGAACGACAACCGGAACTTTAACGCCGACTTCTTTCACAGCGCCGATGATGCCTTCGGCAATCATGTCGCAGCGAACGATGCCGCCGAAGATGTTGACCAGAACGGCCGCGACATTGCTGTCGGACAGAATGATCTTGAACGCTTCGGTAACGCGCTCTTTGGTAGCGCCGCCGCCCACGTCGAGGAAGTTGGCTGGCTTGCCGCCGTGCAGGTTGACGATGTCCATGGTACCCATGGCCAGGCCAGCACCGTTGACCATGCAGCCGATGTTGCCTTCGAGGGCAACGTAGTTCAGTTCGAACTTGGCGGCGTGGGCTTCACGGGCGTCGTCCTGCGACGGGTCGTGGAAGGTCTTCAGCTTCGGCTGACGGTACATGGCGTTGGCGTCGATGTTGATCTTGGCATCGAGGCAGTGCAGATCGCCGTCGGCCTTGATCACCAGCGGGTTCACTTCCAGCAGGGCCAGATCGTGATCCTTGAACAGCTTGGCCAGGCCTACGAAGATCTTGGCGAACTGTTGCACTTGCTTGCCTTCCAGACCCAGCTGGAACGCCAGTTCACGACCCTGGAACGGCTGAGCGCCGACCAGCGGATCGATGGTGGCCTTGAGGATCTTCTCAGGAGTTTCGTGAGCGACTTTCTCGATGTCCACGCCACCTTCGGTGGAGGCCATGAACACGATGCGACGGCTCGAACGATCGACTACAGCGCCCAGGTACAGCTCTTTGGCGATGTCAGTGCAGGATTCGACCAGGATCTTGGAAACTGGCTGACCGTTGGCGTCGGTCTGGTAGGTGACCAGGTTCTTGCCCAGCCACTGAGCAGCGAACGCCTTGGCGTCTTCCTTGCTGCGAACCAGCTTGACGCCGCCCGCCTTGCCGCGACCACCG
The DNA here is from genome assembly GCF_036324045.1 of Pseudomonas carassii. Classification (NCBI taxonomy): domain Bacteria; kingdom Pseudomonadati; phylum Pseudomonadota; class Gammaproteobacteria; order Pseudomonadales; family Pseudomonadaceae; genus Pseudomonas; species Pseudomonas carassii. The sequence goes on from NZ_JAZDCT010000011.1 coordinate 110,380, forward strand.
GCGTGGACCTGGGCTTTGACGACCCACTCGTTCCCGCCGATCTTGTCGCAGGCTTCTGCAGCTTGCTCAGGGGTATCGACAGCGAAACCCTTGGAAACTGGCAGGCCGTACTCAGCGAACAGCTGCTTACCCTGATACTCGTGAAGATTCATGCTTTTTACCGTCTTCGTTAGGTACTGCGCTTCGGCGCTGCGCCATTACTGGCGCCGCACCACCTGTGACCGTTGACCCCGGGTTTTCCCGTGTGATCCGGTCCGGCGGACGTTCCGCGGTGAGTCTTGCACGCAAGACCCACGACGGGCAGCCCGCCGTGGTTTCTTATAATTAACGCTTCTTACGGTTGGCGACGTGAATGGCACCGCCATTCACCGCCAGCGCTGCTTCATGCAACGCTTCGGACAGGGTCGGATGGCTGAAGACCATCATGCCCAGGTCCTCGGCACTGGTGCCGAATTCCATTGCGATCGCGCCCTGCTGCACCAGCTCGGCAGCCGATGGGCCGATCACGTGAACGCCCAGTACGCGGTCGGTCTTGGCATCAGCGATGACCTTGACGAAACCACCGGTGTCGTTGGCCGCCATCGCACGGCCGCTGGCCGCGAACGGGAAGGTGCCCACGTTAACCTCAACGCCTTCGGCTTTCAACGCCTGTTCGGTCTTGCCGACCCACGCGATTTCCGGGTGGGTGTAGATGACCGACGGGATCAGGTCGTAGTTCATCTGGGCTTTGTGGCCCTTGATGCGCTCGACGACCATGATGCCCTCTTCCGAGGCCTTGTGCGCCAGCATCATGCCGCGTACCACGTCACCGATGGCGTAGACGCCCGGAACGCTGGTGGCGCAGTGATCGTCGACGAAGATGTAGCCACGCTCGTCGATGGTCACGCCGCTGTCGGCAGCCAGCAGATCGGTGGTCACCGGACGACGGCCGACCGCAACGATCAGCTTGTCGAAGGTGATCTTCTGCTCGCCTTCGGCGTTGGTGTAGGTGACTTCGACTTCGTTGCCGTTGACTTTCGAGCCAGTGACGCGAGCGCCCAGCTTGATGTCCAGGCCTTGCTTGGTCAGGGTCTTCTGGGCTTCTTTCGACACGGCGGTGTCGGCAGCCATCAGGAAGGTGTCCAGGGCTTCCAGGACGGTGACTTCGGCACCCAGGCGGGCCCATACCGAGCCCAGCTCCAGGCCGATGACGCCGGCACCGATGACGCCCAGGCGCTTCGGTACGGTCTGGAATTCCAGGGCGCCGGTGGAGTCGACGATGACGTTCTGGTCGACCGGGGCCGGCGGAATGTCGATCGGGCGCGAACCCGAAGCCAGAATCACGTTCTCGGCTTCGATGACTTCGGTGGTGCCGTCAGCCTTGGTGACTTCGACTTTCTTGCCGGCCAGCAACTTGCCGTGGCCCTGGATCGAAGTGACGCCGTTGGCCTTGAACAGGGTGGCGACGCCACCGGTCAGGTTCTTGACGATGCCGGCCTTGCGGCCAACCATCGCGGCCACGTCCATCTTCACTTCGCCAGTGGAGATGCCGTGCACGTTGAAGCTCTCTTTGGCTTCCTTGTACTTCCAGGAGCTGTCCAGCAGCGCCTTGGACGGAATGCAACCCACGTTCAGGCAGGTGCCGCCCAGGGCCAGCTTGCCCTCGGCGTCGGTGTATTTCTCGATACAGGCAGTCTTCAGACCGAGTTGGGCAGCCTTGATGGCGGCAACATAGCCGCCAGGACCTGCACCAATCACCACTACGTCGAATTTCTGGGTCATAAAAGATTCCTTATCAGCTACAAGCTACAGGCCGCGTACCGCACGGCCCCGCCTCTTGCGAAGAGCGGGGCCGGCGGCGCGCAGCTAGTTGATTAGATGTCCAGCAGCAGGCGAGACGGATCTTCCAGCAGGTTCTTGATGGTCACCAGGAAGGTTACCGCTTCCTTGCCGTCGATCAGGCGGTGGTCATAGGACAGCGCCAGGTACATCATCGGGCGGATCACCACTTGGCCATTGATGGCCATCGGGCGCTGGATGATGTTGTGCATACCCAGGATCGCGGCCTGCGGCGGGTTGACGATCGGGGTCGACATCATCGAGCCGAAGGTACCACCGTTGGTGATGGTGAAGGTACCGCCAGTCATCTCTTCGATCGACAGCTTGCCGTCACGGGCTTTCTTGCCGAAGGTGGCGATGCCGTTCTCGATCTCGGCCAGCGACATCGATTCGGCGTTGCGCAGCACCGGTACCACCAGGCCACGGTCGCTGGAGACGGCAACGCCGACGTCAGCGAAGCCGTGGTAGACGATGTCGTTGCCGTCGATCGAGGCGTTGACTGCCGGGAAGCGCTTCAGCGCCTCGGTGGCAGCCTTGACGAAGAACGACATGAAGCCCAGGCGCACGCCGTTGTGGGTCTTCTCGAACAGGTCCTTGTACTTCGAACGCAGGGCCATGACTTCGGTCATGTCGACTTCGTTGAAGGTGGTCAGCATTGCCATGTTCGACTGTGCTTCGACCAGACGCTCGGCGATCTTGGCGCGCAGGCGGGTCATCGGCACGCGCTTCTCGGTGCGGTCGCCAGCGGCGACGACGACCGGGGCAGCGGCAGCAGCGGCCGGCTTGGCAGCCGGTGCAGCGGCTGGGGCCGACTTCTTGTTGGCGACGGCGGCGACGACGTCTTCCTTGGTGATGCGACCGCCCTTGCCGGTGCCGGCAACGGTAGCCAGGTCGATGCCGTTCTCTTCAGCCAGCTTGCGCGCGGCTGGAGCGGCAACCGGGTCGTCTTCGCCAGCGTCGGCGGCAGCGGCGGCCGGAGCAGCAGCGGCAGGCGCGGCAGCCGGTGCGGCGGCGGCGGCGGCGGCGGCGGCGCCACCTTCAACGATCGAGCCCAGGACTTCGTCGGACAGGACGGTGTCGCCCTCGCCCTTGACGATGGCGCCCAGCACGCCGTCGGCGGTGGCCAGGACTTCCAGGACGACCTTGTCGGTCTCGATGTCGACGATCAGCTCGTCACGCTTGACGGCGTCGCCCGGCTGCTTGTGCCAGGTGGCAACGGTGCCATCGGCAACCGATTCCGGGAAGGTTGGGGCTTTGATCTCGATAGCCATTATCTGTGTTTCCTTAAATTCGGTTTCAGGTGCGCGAAGGCGTTAGACAGTGAAGGCGTCTTGCAGCAGTTTTTCCTGCTGTTCGGCGTGCTTCGATGCGTAACCACAAGCTGGCGCGGCGGAAGCGTCGCGACCGGCGTATTCCAGGACCAGCGCCTTGTTGTGGCGGCCCAGGATACGGCGCATGTGGTGCTGGCTGCTGTACCAGGCGCCCTGGTTCATCGGCTCTTCCTGACACCACACTGCGTGCTTGAGGTTGGTGTAAGGCGCGAGGATCTCGACCAGGTCGTCCTCAGGGAACGGATACAGCTGCTCGATACGCACGATGGCGATGTCTTCGCGGCCTTCGGCACGGCGTTTTTCCAGCAGGTCGTAGTAGACCTTGCCGCTGGCCAGCACCAGGCGCTCGACCTTGGCAGGATCCAGGGTGTCGATTTCCGGGATCACGGTCTGGAACGAGCCATCGGCCAGGTCTTCCAGGGTCGAGATGGCCAGCTTGTGGCGCAGCAGCGACTTCGGCGTCAGCACGACCAGCGGCTTGCGCAGCGGACGGATGACCTGGCGACGCAGCAGGTGGTAGATCTGTGCCGGGGTGGTCGGCACGCAGACCTGGATGTTGTGCTCGGCGCACAGCTGCAGGTAGCGCTCCAGACGCGCGGAGGAGTGCTCCGGACCCTGGCCTTCATAGCCGTGTGGCAGCAGCATGGTCAGACCGCACAGACGGCCCCACTTGTGCTCGCCGCTGGTAATGAACTGGTCGATCACCACTTGCGCGCCGTTGGCGAAGTCGCCGAACTGGGCCTCCCAGATCACCAGCGCGTTCGGCGTGGTGGTCGAGTAGCCGTATTCGAAGGCCAGTACCGCTTCTTCCGAGAGGAAGGAGTCGTACAGGTCGAAGCGCGGCTGGCCCGGGAACAGGTTCTTCAGCGGCACGTAGGTGCTGGCGTCCTTCTGGTTGTGCAGCACCGCGTGACGGTGCGAGAAGGTGCCACGGCCGATGTCCTGGCCGGTCATGCGGATCGGGTGACCTTCGAACTGCAGGGTGGCGTAGGCCATGGTCTCTGCATAACCCCAGTTGATCGGCAAGCCACCGGCCTGCATCTTCTGGCGATCTTCGTAGATCTTCGCGACCTGGCGCTGGACGACGAAACCTTCAGGCAGCTCGAGCAGCTTGGCCGACAGTTCCTGCAGGGTCTTGAGGTCGAAGCGGGTGTCGTGACGCGCGGTCCAGGCATGGCCCAGGTACGGACGCCAGTCGACGAACAGCTCGCGGTTCGGCTCCTTGACCAGGCTCTTGACCACGTGCAGGCCGTTGTCCAGGGCGTTGCGGTACTCGTCGATCTTGGCCTGGGCGCGCTCGGCGTCGATGCGACCGGCGCTGATCAGCTGCTCGGCGTACAGCTCACGGGTAGTGCGCTGCTTGCTGATCTGCTGGTACATCAAAGGCTGGGTGCCGTTCGGCTCGTCGGCCTCGTTGTGGCCGCGACGACGGTAGCAGACCAGGTCGATAACCACGTCACGCTTGAACTGCATGCGGTAGTCGATGGCCAGCTGGGTGACGAACATCACCGCTTCCGGATCGTCGCCGTTCACGTGCAGGATCGGCGCCTGGATCATCTTGGCAACGTCGGTGGCGTACTCGGTGGAGCGCGCATCCAGCGGGTTGCTGATGGTGAAACCGACCTGGTTGTTGATCACGATGTGCACGGTGCCGCCGGTCTTGAAACCGCGGGTCTGCGACATCTGGAAGGTTTCCATGACCACACCCTGGCCGGCGAACGCTGCGTCACCGTGGATGGAGATCGGCAGAACCTTGTCGCCAACGGTGTCGTTGCGGCGATCCTGGCGGGCGCGAACCGAACCTTCCACCACTGGCGAGACGATTTCCAGGTGGGAGGGGTTGAACGCCATGGCCAGGTGAACTTCGCCACCAGGGGTCATCACGTTGGAGGAGAAGCCCTGGTGATACTTCACGTCACCGGAGCCCAGCTCGTTCATCTTCTTGCCTTCGAACTCGTCGAACAGCTCGCGCGGGTTCTTGCCGAAGGTGTTGACGAGCACGTTCAGGCGGCCACGGTGGGCCATGCCGATCACGACTTCCTTGGTGCCGTAGGAACCGGAGCGCTGGATCATTTCGTCCAGCATCGGGATCAGGCTTTCGCCACCCTCGAGGCCGAAGCGCTTGGTGCCCGGGTACTTGGTGCCCAGGTACTTCTCCAGGCCCTCACCGGCCGTGACGCGCTCGAGCAGGTGAGCCTGCACGTCGGCGGAGAATTCCGGACGGCCACGCACGCTTTCCAGGCGCTGCTGGAACCAGCTGCGCTGCTCGGAATCGACGATGTGGGTGAATTCGGCACCAATGGTGCGACAATATGTCTTCTCGAGCGCCTCGAAGATTTCGCGTAGGCTCGCTTCCTCTTTGCCGATGAACAGGTCGCCGGCACGGAAGGTCGTATCAAGATCGGCATTGGTCAAGCCGTAGTGATTGATCGACAGGTCTACGGGCGCAGGACGCTGCCACAACCCCAACGGGTCGAGCTTGGCAGCCTGATGGCCGCGCATACGATAGGCCTGGATCAGTCGCAGCACTTCAACCTGCTTCTTCTCGTGTTCACTGCTCACGCTCCCGGCGGATACCGGTTGGGCGCGGCGCTGGTTCTTTGCCAGCAGTACGAAATGGTCGCGGATCGTCGAGTGCGATACATCGGTAGCGGTGCTGCCGTCGGCGGGCAACTTCTGGAAGTAAGTGCGCCACTCTTCTGGCACAGCGTTAGGGTCGTGCAGGTAGAGCTCATAAAGCTCTTCCACATATGCAGCGTTACCACCTGAAAGGTGGGCGCTATCCCACATGCGCTGCATCACGCTTTCTTGCATGCTTGGTCACCCTCGGTTAGGGGACTGATCGGCGAGAGCCACAGCAAACCTGGAAAAGTCCGAACACAGCGACTGAACCACGCCACCTGGATCCTGCTGATTTTCCGGGTACCAGCCCGGAAGCCCCTGCTGGTCTCATATCTTCATAGGTAATGAGCGCGGGCTTTTTGAGCCCTTGCTCGGGTTTTACCTCAGTGCGGGCTCACCACCCGCACCTCGGCTTACTGCAGGTACAACGCTTTGAATCAGGTGCCGCTTTGCAGCAGCATGTTACGTACGTGGCCGATTGCCTTGGTCGGATTCAGACCTTTCGGGCAAACGTTCACGCAGTTCATGATCCCGCGGCAGCGGAACACGCTGAACGGGTCATCCAGGGACGCCAGGCGCTCCTGAGTCTTGGTGTCGCGGCTGTCGGCCAGGAAACGGTAGGCCTGCAGCAGTGCGGCAGGGCCTAGGAACTTGTCCGGGTTCCACCAGAACGACGGGCAGGAGGTCGAGCAGCAGGCGCACAGGATGCACTCGTACAGACCGTCCAGCTTGTCGCGATCTTCCGGCGACTGCAGACGCTCGATGGCCGGGGCCGGCGTGTCGTTCTGCAGGAACGGCTTCACCTTCTCGTACTGCTTGTAGAAGATGCTCATATCGACGACCAGGTCACGGATAACCGGCAGGCCTGGCAGCGGACGCAGGACCAACTTGTTACCTTTTACGACAGCGGACAGCGGCGTGATGCACGCCAGGCCGTTCTTGCCGTTGATGTTCATGCCGTCGGAACCGCACACGCCTTCACGGCAGGAGCGACGGTACGAGAAGCCCTCGTCCTGCTCCTTGATAAGCGCCAGGACGTCCAGGACCATCAGATCCTTGCCGCCGGTGTCGACCTGGAAGGTCTGCATCTTCGGCGCCGAATCGGTGTCCGGGTTGTAACGATAAACTTCGACTTGCAACATAGCGGCCACCCTTAGTAAGTCCGGACTTTCGGTTCGAAGGCAGGAACTGTCTTCGGCGCAAAGTTGACGCCACGCTTGGCGACGCGCTTCTCACCCGGGTAGTACAGGGTGTGGCACAGCCAGTTTTCGTCGTCACGGTCTTCGAAGTCTTCACGGGCGTGCGCGCCGCGGGACTCTTTACGGGCTTCAGCGGCAATGGCGGTCGCTTCGGCGACTTCCAGCAGGTTCTGCAGCTCCAGCGCTTCGATACGCGCAGTGTTGAAGGCCTGGGACTTGTCGTTGATCTTGACGTTGGCGATGCGGTCACGCAGGCCAGCCAGCTGCTCGATACCCTTCTGCATGTATTCGCCGGTACGGAATACACCGAAGTAGTTCTGCATGCAGCTCTGCAGCTCGCGCTTGAGGCTGGCGACGTCTTCGCCGGTGGTGCGCTCGTTGAGCTTGCTCAGGCGGTTCAGGGCAACGTCGATGTCGGTGTCGCTGGCATCGCGGTACTCGACGCCGTCGCTCAGCGCCTTCTCCAGGTGCAGGCCGGCGGCGCGACCGAAGACCACCAGGTCGAGCAGCGAGTTGCCGCCCAGGCGGTTGGCGCCGTGAACCGATACGCACGCCACTTCACCCACGGCGAACAGACCAGGAATGATGTGGTCGTTGCCTTCGGCGTCCATGGTGATTGCCTGGCCATGAATGTTGGTGGCAACGCCGCCCATCATGTAATGGCAGGTCGGGATGACCGGCACTGGCGCGACCACTGGATCGACGTGGGCGAAGGTCTTGGACAGTTCGCAGATACCTGGCAGGCGGCTGTGCAGCACTTCCTCGCCCAGGTGGTCCAGCTTCAGCAGTACGTGGTCCTTGTTCGGGCCCACGCCGTTGCCGGCGATGATCTCTTTGACCATGGAACGGGCAACCACGTCGCGACCAGCCAGGTCCTTCGCGTTCGGCGCGTAACGCTCCATGAAGCGCTCGCCGTGGGCGTTGATCAGGTAACCACCCTCACCGCGGCAACCCTCGGTGACCAGTACACCGGCGCCGGCGATGCCGGTCGGGTGGAACTGCCACATCTCGATGTCCTGCACCGGCACGCCGGCACGCAGGGCCATGCCGACACCGTCACCGGTGTTGATCAGGGCGTTGGTGGTGGAGGCGTAGATACGACCGGCACCGCCAGTTGCCAGAACGGTGGCCTTGGACTTGATGTACATGGTTTCGCCGGTTTCGATGCAGATCGCGATCACACCGACGAAAGCGCCGTCCTGGTTCTTCACCAGATCGACAGCGTAGTACTCGTTGAGGAAGGTGGTGCCTGCTTTCAGGTTGCCCTGGTACAGGGTGTGCAGCAGCGCGTGACCGGTACGGTCGGAAGCGGCGCAGGTACGGGCGGCCTGGCCACCTTTACCGAAGTCCTTGGACTGGCCACCGAACGGGCGCTGGTAGATGCGGCCAGTCTCGGTACGCGAGAACGGCAGGCCCATGTGGTCCAGCTCGAAGACCGCGGCCGGACCTTCCTGACACATGTATTCGATCGCGTCCTGGTCACCGATGTAGTCGGAACCCTTGACGGTGTCGTACATGTGCCAGCGCCAGTCGTCGTTCGGGTCGGCCGAAGCGATGGCGCAGGTGATGCCGCCCTGGGCGGATACGGTGTGCGAACGGGTCGGGAACACCTTGGTGACTACGGCGGTCTTGTGGCCGCCTTGAGCCAGCTGCAGCGCTGCACGCATGCCAGCGCCGCCGCCACCGATAATGATGGCGTCGAAGGAAATCGTAGGAATGTTAGCCATGAATCAGATACCCCAGAGAATCTGCACACCCCAGACGAAGTAAGCGAACATCGCTACACCGCATACCGCCTGGAACAGGAAACGAATCGCAGTCGCCGACTTGCCGAAGGACATCGGCGTCAGGTAGTCGGTGGCAATGGTCCACATGCCGACCCAGGCGTGAGCGCCCAGGGCAACGAGGGCCAGCAGACTGAAGATGCGCATCGCGTTGTTGGAGAACAGAGCGTGCCACTGGGCGTAGTCGATACCCGGGTGGGCGGCGAGGTAGCCAATCAGGAAGATGAAGTAAGCCGCGAGAACGACCGCCGAGACGCGCTGCGCCATCCAGTCGTAGAGGCCCGAACGCGACAGGTTCGTGACGTTAGTTACCATACCCAAACTCCTGCCAGAACGATCAGCACCACGGAGATGACGATCACGATTTTCGAGCCCAGCTTGCCGCCTTCCAGCGTCTCACCGATGCCCATGTCCATGATCAGGTGGCGCACACCTGCCACGAGGTGATACAGCAGGCCGGACAGCAGGCCCCAGGTCACCAGTTTGGCCAGCGGACTGGTCAGACACGCCTTCACCTCGGCAAAGCCTTCCTCGCCACCCAGCGACTTGCTCAATGCGTACAGCATGATGGCAAGGCCGAGGAACAGGATGACGCCGGAGATACGGTGAAGAATGGACGTGTACGCGGTGATCGGGAGTTTGATGGTCCTTAGGTCTAGGTTTACAGGTCGTTGGCTTTTCACGGCTTTTTTCACACTGAAGAGCCCCTAGCTAACAGGGCAAAGTTGTTGGTAAGTGTACTGGTCAGGTACCCACCACCCAGGAGAGCGACGACACCCAGCAGGGCGGGCTTGAAAGCCCCTGGGAGTCGGCTGCCGAGTATAGACAGTTAGGCTGCTTATGACAACGTGAGGGGCTCGCCCAAATAGCGCATTGCCTTTAGTGAACAAAAGGCGTAAACGGGCGAGAATTTCGTGAAAAACCAGGCTTCAGGGGGCGTTTCAACCAGCCTTTAGGCAAATTGACATTCGAATTTATCCCTCTATAGTGGTGCGGGCCCTGCGTGGGGGGTCTGTCTGATGATTTCAAGCATTAATAGGAGGCCACATGGCTGACAAAAAAGCGCAGTTGATCATCGAGGGCGCTGCCCCCGTCGAGCTGCCCATTTTAACCGGCACCGTTGGTCCCGATGTTATCGACGTCCGCGGGTTGGGGGCATCCGGCCACTTCACCTTCGACCCCGGTTTCATGGCGACCGCCTCGTGCGAGTCGAAGATCACCTACATCGACGGCGACAAGGGTGTCCTGCTGCACCGCGGCTACCCGATCGAACAGCTCGCCGAACAATCGGACTACCTCGAGACCTGCTACCTGCTGCTCAACGGCGAACTGCCGAATGCCGAGCAGAAGGCCCAGTTCGTCAGCACCGTGAAGAACCACACCATGGTTCACGAGCAGCTGAAATCGTTCTTCAACGGCTTCCGCCGCGACGCCCACCCAATGGCGGTGATGTGCGGCGTGGTCGGCGCCCTGTCGGCGTTCTATCACGACTCGCTGGACATCAATAACCCGCAACACCGCGAAATCTCCGCGGTGCGCCTGGTCGCCAAGATGCCGACCCTGGCCGCGATGGTCTACAAGTACTCCATGGGCCAGCCCATGATGTACCCGCGCAACGACCTGTCGTACGCGGAAAACTTCCTGCACATGATGTTCAACACCCCGTGCGAGATCAAACCGATCAGCCCGGTGCTGGCCAAGGCGATGGACCGGATCTTCATCCTCCACGCCGATCACGAGCAGAACGCCTCCACCTCCACAGTACGCCTGGCGGGCTCCTCGGGCGCCAACCCGTTCGCCTGTATCGCTGCCGGCATCGCTGCACTGTGGGGCCCAGCCCACGGCGGTGCGAACGAAGCCGTACTGACCATGCTCGATGAAATCGGCGATGTTTCGAACATCGACAAGTTCATCGCCAAGGCCAAGGACAAGAACGATCCGTTCAAACTCATGGGCTTCGGTCACCGCGTGTACAAGAACCGCGACCCGCGCGCCACCGTGATGAAGAAGACCTGCGACGAAGTCCTGGGCGAGCTGGGCATCAAAAACGATCCGCAGCTGGAACTGGCCATGCGCCTGGAAGAGATCGCCCTGACCGATCCATACTTCATCGAGCGCTCGCTGTACCCGAACGTCGACTTCTACTCGGGCATCATCCTCAAGGCCATCGGCATCCCGACCAGCATGTTCACCGTGATCTTCGCCCTGGCACGTACCGTGGGCTGGATCTCGCACTGGAAGGAAATGCTCTCCGGCCCGTACAAGATCGGCCGCCCGCGCCAGCTGTACACCGGTTACGAGCAGCGTGACATCGTTGACCTGAAAGACCGCAAGTAAGCCTTTTGGCTGAACGCAAAAAGGCTGCCTTCGGGCAGCCTTTTTTGTTCCGGCCTATATACCCTTCCCCTGTGTAGGAGCGGCCTTGTGCCGCGAAAGGGCTGCACAGCAGCCCCAGGATCTCGTGCCAGACTCAAAATCGCCGGGGCCGCTGCGCAGCCCTTTCGCGGCACAAGGCCGCTCCTACACAGAGGACACGCCAGCCTTTAGTTCTTCTCGGCGCGCTCTTTCAACCCCTTCAGGGTATTGAACGGCGCATCGACCACGAACTTGTTGGCCAGCCACGACGGCACGCTGCCGCCCGGCTCGGTGTGCACCTGGTAGGTCACCTCGGTGCTGTCACCCTTGGGCACCAGCTTCCAGAAGCCTTCCACCTGGGCGACACGCACAAAGCCCTTTTCCTCCGGCAGATACTTCGGCTCCTCCTGAAGCTTGCGCGTCAGGCTGCCATCAGCCTCCTGGACCGTGGTCACATGCAGGATCGAATCCCGCGGCGTCACCGGCCAGGGTGTATTGAACTGGGTGTAGGTCCAGCTCTGGTCACCTTCGCTCTTGAGCAGCTTCTGCGACTTGCACTCGTGGATCCAGGCACAAGCCCCCACCACGTCTTCCTGCAGCGCCTTGACCTTGGCCAACGGCGCCTTGATCACGGTCACGCCGCGATAGGCCTTGTACTTCGAGCCGGCCACCTCGCTGAGGGAAACCTTGATCCCCTCCTCGTCCTTGGCCACCTGCCAGTTCTCGGCCCAGGCCGTCGGTGCCAGCAGGACGCCCATGCCACACAGCAGTGCAATACCTTTGATCGATCTCATCATCTTGTTCCTTGTTGTCGAAGATCCAACCTGTCACGCCGCCGTCATCTGCTCCAGCCACCCGATGATACGGATGGCCTCGTCACGATCGTTGCCACAGATGTCCGCTTCCGCCTTGAAGCCGCCACACACCTGCGGCCGCTCGGGCTTGCCGAACAGCGCACAGAGGTTTTCGACATTCAGGTGCAGGCAGCGTTCGCCGGCCGGCTTGCCCTGCGGCATGCCAGGGATCGGCGAACTGATGGACGGGGCGATGCAGCAGGCACCACAGCCCTCGCGGCATTTCATGACAACAGGACTCCCAGGAGCAAAACGGGACGAACGTCCCTGGATACTAACCGCTCAAACATATGTTTGAAATTGCCGGACGGATGAAATCAGCCGTGACCCGGCAGTCAGTTGCGGAATTCGAATTCGATGGCCGCGCCTTCCACGTCCCGCCGACTGTCGTTGCGCAACTGCAGCTGCATTTCGTTGCTGATCAGTCGGCCGTTGAGCTGGAACGGGCTGCTGTCGGACTCGGGCTTGGTGGGAAACATCGAGGGCAGCAGCGGCTTGCGCACCACCGGCCCGTTGCCGAGATCCGGCTCGAGATGCTTGACCATGTCCTTCGGCAGGCTCAGGTCGATCTTCGGCTGAGGCAGCGGCTTGGCGACGGCCTTGCTGACAGGCTTGGCCTTCGGTTTGGGCTTGGCCTTGGTTACCGGCTTGGCAGGAGCCTTGGTAGACACCTTGTTCGCCGGCTTGTGCACGCCCTGCGTCTTGGCTGCGGGCTCGGCAGCCTGCACCGCACCGGCCGACAACCAGGGCAAGGCGAAACACAGGGCGATGACGAGAGGACGAAGCAGTTTCATGGGTACCAGGAGCGCAGGCTGTAAAACGCGTATGCTCCCTGTTCCCGACACGTCTGACAAGCCTACAACAGCACGCCGTTCGATTCCCGGCACAATTGCTGGGCCAAGAGCCCCAGCGTCATCACCGCACGCTCTGCCTCGCGGTTCCAGGGAATGCCGCAATTGAGTCGGATACAGTGGTTGAACTGCTCGGTATTGCTGAAGATCAAACCGGGGGCGATGCTGATACCCTGCTCCAGCGCCCGCACGTGCAATTCCTGGGTATTGACCCGCCCCGGCAGACTGACCCAGAGAATGAAGCCGCCGGTGGGCCGGGTCATCTGCGTGCCTTCCGGGAAGTGCTGCTGAACCGCCAGTTGGTAAGCGCTGAGGTTCTTGCGGTACTCCTGGCGAATGAAGCGCAGATGGCGGTCGTAACCACCATTCTCCAGGTAGGCGGCCACCGCCATCTGCGTGACGCTGCACGCCGAGTGAGTGGTGAAGGTCTGCAGGCGCTGGATCTCGTCCTGGTAGCGCCCGGCGATCATCCAGCCGACCCTTACCCCCGGCGACAGGGTCTTGGAGAAGCTCGAGCAGTAGATCACCCGGTCCAGCCGGTCGAACGCCTTGAGCGACTTGGTGCGCCCTTGCTCGAACATCAGCTCGCCGTAGATATCGTCCTCGACGATCTGGATGTCGAAATCCGAGGCTAGACGCAGCAACTGTTTCTGCCGCTCCTCGGGAATGGTGCCGCCCAGCGGGTTGCTCAATCGCGCCGTCAGCACCAGGGCCTTGATCGACCACTGGTTGGCGGCGAGCTGCAGGGCCTCCAGGCTGATGCCGGTGGAGGGATCGCTAGGGATCTCGATGACCTTGAGCCCGAGCAGGTCGGCCAGTTGCAACAGCCCGTAGTAGGTGGGCGACTCGGCGGCGATCAGGTCGCCCGGGCGAGTCAGGACCCGCAGCGCCATCTGCAGGGCGTCGACGCAACCATGGGTCACCACCACTTCGCGGGGATCGACCAGCACGCCGGCATCGCGCATGCGGATGGCAATCTGCCGACGCAGCGGCTCAAAGCCGGGGCTGAACATGTAGCTGAAGGCACGCGGGCTATGGAAGCGCGTCACCTTGGCCAGTTGCTGGTGCAGAGCGCGCACGGGCAGGTAGTCGACATGAGGGACTGCCGCACCGAAAGGAAAGACGCCATCGCGCCGCGCCTCGACCAGCACTTGCTGGATGATGCTTGCCCGGGTGACCAGCCCGGGGCGCTCGACCCGAGCGATATCCGGGGTCTGCGCCGTCAGTGCCGGGGTCTGGTGGACATAGTAGCCCGACTGCGGCCGGGCGCGGATCAGGCCCTGGTCCTCGAGATTGGCGTAGGCCTGCAGCACGGTGGCGTGGCTGACATTGAGCTGGGCGCTCATCTTGCGTACCGACGGTACCCGCTCACCCGGCTGGTAGACACCCCGACGGATATCATCAGCCAGTTGCTGGGCAATACGCTGGTACAGCAGCAGGTTGGTCATGGCATGTTCTCGAAGCGCGGACGGGATCGTTGTTCTTGTGCGACTCACTGCCGAAGCAGAATACCGTAACAGTTGCGAAGTGTACTGGGACAGATCGCAGGATAGTCAACAATACAGTTGCGTGACAGAGCAATGATTGATGTTTGAGGCGATACGCCGACGAACGCACAGAACGCCGACTTCGCCAACGAATGCGCATGAAAACTTCGAAACCAACACGCTATCCAACGCCCAGAAAAAAGCCCGCATCACTCTCGCGACACGGGCTTTTCAACAGATCAACTCAAACCACTCGAATCACCGCTCCAGCAGGATCCGCAACATCCGCCGCAGCGGCTCCGCAGCGCCCCACAGCAACTGGTCGCCAACGGTGAAGGCCCCGAGATACTGCGACCCCATGTTCAGCTTGCGCAGCCGCCCAACCGGCACATTGAGCGTCCCGGTCACACTGGTAGGGCTCAGCTCCTGCATGCTGATCTCGCGCTGGTTAGGCACCAGCTTCACCCAGGGGTTGTGCTGGCTGATCATGCCTTCGATATCCGCCAGCGGCACATCCTTATTCAGCTTGATGGTCAGCGCCTGGCTATGGCAACGCATGGCACCAATGCGCACGCAGATGCCGTCGACCGGGATCGGGCTCTTGAAGCGACCGAGGATCTTGTTGGTCTCGGCCTGGGCCTTCCACTCTTCACGGCTCTGCCCGTTCGGCAGCTCCTTGTCGATCCACGGGATCAGGCTGCCGGCCAGCGGCACGCCGAAGTTGTCGGTCGGGAAGCCCTCGCCACGCATGGCCTCGGCCACCTTGCGGTCGATGTCGAGGATGGCGCTGGCCGGGTTGGCCAGGTCATCGGCGACCGCCGCGTGGATACCGCCCATCTGCTTGATCAGCTCACGCATGTTCTGCGCGCCGGCGCCCGAGGCCGCCTGGTAGGTCATGGCGCTCATCCACTCGACCAGGCCAGCCTCGAACAGGCCGCCCAGGCCCATCAGCATCAGGCTGACGGTGCAGTTGCCGCCGATGTAGTTCTTGGTGCCCGCGTCCAGCTGCTGGTCGATGACCTTGCGGTTGACCGGATCGAGGATGATCACCGCGTCGTCCTGCATGCGCAGGGATGAGGCCGCGTCGATCCAGTAGCCCTGCCAGCCGGCTTCGCGCAGCTTGGGGAAGACTTCGTTGGTGTAGTCGCCGCCCTGGCAAGTCAGGATCACGTCGAGGGTCTTGAGCTCGTCGATGCTGTAGGCGTCCTTGAGCGGGCCAGTGTCCTTGCCCACGTTCGGGCCTTGGCCACCGACGTTGGAGGTGGTGAAGAACACCGGCTCGATCAGGTCGAAGTCCTGCTCTTCGAGCATCCGCTGCATGAGCACGGAACCGACCATTCCACGCCAACCGATCAGACCTACACGTTTCATCGCAACTACACCTTTGCTAAAAGTGGGCCGCCACCGGGAGTTTTTGGTGGCGGGCCAGAGAGATTACAGATTCCGCAGCGCTGCGACTACTGCGTCGCCCATTTCCTGCGTACCCACCTTGCGGCAGCCCTCGGAGAAGATGTCGCCGGTGCGCAGGCCCTGGTCCAGCACCCGGCTCACCGCCTGCTCGATCGCCTCGGCGGCGGCCATCTGGTTGAAGCTGTAGCGCAGCATCATCGACACCGAGAGAATGGTCGCCAGCGGATTGGCGATGCCCTGCCCGGCGATGTCCGGCGCCGAACCGTGGCACGGCTCATACATGCCCTTGTTGTCGGCATCCAGCGACGCCGAAGGCAGCATGCCGATGGAACCGGTGAGCATGGAAGCCTCATCCGACAGGATGTCACCGAACATGTTGTCGGTCACCACCACGTCGAACTGCTTGGGCGCGCGGACCAGCTGCATGGCGGCGTTGTCCACGTACATGTGGCTCAGCTCGACGTCCGGGTAGTCCTTGGCCACCTCTTCGACCACTTCGCGCCACAGCTGGCTGGAAGCCAGGACGTTGGCCTTGTCCACCGAGCACAGCTTCTTGCCGCGCACGCGGGCCATGTCGAAGCCGACACGGGCGATGCGGCGCACTTCGCTCTCGCTGTACGGCAGGGTGTCGTAGGCCTGGCGCTCACCGCCTTCCAGCTCGCGCTGGCCGCGTGGCGCGCCGAAGTAGATGCCGCCGGTCAGCTCGCGGACGATGAGGATGTCCAGGCCGGAAACGATCTCGGGCTTGAGCGACGAGGCATCGGCCAGTTGCGGATAGAGGATGGCCGGGCGCAGGTTGGCGAACAGGCCCAGTTGCGAACGGATCTTCAGCAGGCCGCGCTCCGGACGGATGTCACGCTCGATCTTGTCCCACTTCGGGCCACCCACGGCGCCCAGCAGCACGGCGTCGGCCTGGCGCGCACGCGCCAGGGTCTCGTCGGCCAGCGGCACGCCGTGCTTGTCGATGGCGGCGCCACCGATCACGTCGTGGGTGAGGCTGAAGCCGAGCTGGAACTTGTCGTTGGCCAGTTCCAGCACCTTGACCGCCTCGGCCATGATTTCCGGGCCGATGCCGTCACCTGGGAGAATCAGAATCTGCTTGCTCATGCTTTCCTCTATCCAATCAAGCGGCGCGCCTCGCAGGCGCGCCGAAGTACTTCAGTGTCCAATGCCCTTCTGCGCGGGGCAAGCAGTCAATCACGCGTCGCGGAACAACCAGGGCTGGCTGGCGCGGTGCTTGCCCTCAAACGCCTTGATCGCGTCGCTGTCCTGCAGGGTCAGGCCGATATCGTCCAGGCCGTTGAGCAGGCAGTGCTTGCGGAACGCGTCGATCTCGAACTTCAGTACCTTGCCGTCCGGGCGGGTCACGGCCTGGGCCTCGAGGTCGATGGTAAGCTGGTAACCCGGGTTGGCCTCGACCTGCTTGAACAGCTCGTCGACCTCGGCAGCGTCGAGAATGATCGGCAACAGGCCGTTCTTGAAGCTGTTGTTGAAGAAGATGTCGGCGAAGCTCGGCGCGATCACGCTGCGAAAACCGTACTCGTCGAGCGCCCACGGGGCATGCTCGCGGCTCGAGCCGCAACCGAAGTTCTCCCGCGCCAGCAACACGCTGGCACCCTGGTAACGCGCGTGGTTGAGGACGAAATCCTGGTTCAACGGGCGCTTGCTGTTGTCCTGGTAAGGCTGGCCGACGTCCAGGTAACGCCACTCGTCGAACAGGTTGGGGCCGAAGCCGGTACGCTTGATCGACTTGAGGAACTGCTTGGGAATGATCTGGTCGGTGTCGACGTTGGCGCGATCCAATGGCGCGACAAGACCGGTGTGCTGGGTAAAGGCTTTCATGCTGCGCTCCCTTGGATCAACTCGCGGACATCGATGAAGTGGCCGGTCACCGCGGCGGCGGCGGCCATGGCCGGGCTGACCAGGTGGGTTCGACCACCGGCGCCCTGGCGGCCTTCGAAGTTGCGGTTGGAGGTGGACGCGCAGTGCTCGCCGCTCTCCAGGCGGTCCGGGTTCATCGCCAGGCACATCGAGCAGCCTGGTTCACGCCATTCGAAGCCGGCCTCGAGGAAGATCTTGTCCAGCCCTTCGCGCTCGGCCTGGGCCTTGACCAGCCCCGAGCCCGGTACCACCAGCGCCTGCTTGACGTTGGCGGCCACCTTGCGGCCCTTGGCAATCTCGGCCGCGGCGCGCAGGTCTTCAATGCGCGAGTTGGTGCACGAGCCGATGAACACGCGGTCGAGCTTGATGTCGGTGATTGCCTGGTTGGCGGCCAGGCCCATGTACTTGAGGGCGCGCTCGATCGAGCCGCGCTTGATCAGGTCGGGCTCGGCGGCCGGGTCCGGCACACGCTGGTCGACGGCCAGAACCATCTCCGGCGAAGTGCCCCAGCTGACCTGCGGCTTGATCTGCGCGGCGTCGAGTTCGACCACCGTGTCGAACACGGCATCGGCGTCGGACACCAGGCCTTTCCAGGCCTCGACGGCCTGCGTCCACTGCTCGCCCTTTGGCGCGTACGGACGGCCTTCGACATAGGCGACGGTGGTGCCGTCGACAGCCACCAGGCCTACCCGGGCACCGGCTTCGATGGACATGTTGCAGATGGTCATGCGGCCTTCCATCGACAGCTCGCGGATGGCGCTGCCGGCGAACTCCATGGCGTGGCCGTTGCCGCCGGCGGTGCCGATCTTGCCGATCACGGCGAGGACGATGTCCTTGGCGGTGACGCCGGCGGGCAACTCACCCTCGACGCGCACCAGCATGTTCTTCATTTTCTTGGCCACCAGGCACTGGGTGGCGAGCACGTGCTCGACCTCGGAGGTGCCGATGCCATGGGCCAGGGCGCCGAACGCGCCGTGGGTGGAGGTGTGCGAGTCGCCGCAGACCACGGTCATGCCCGGCAAGGTCGCGCCCTGCTCCGGGCTGATGACATGGACGATACCCTGACGCTCGTCATTCATCTTGAATTCGACGATGCCATATTCGTCACAGTTCTCATCGAGGGTCTGCACCTGAAGGCGCGACACCTGGTCGACGATGGCCTCGATACCGCCCTTGCGCTCCGGCGTGGTCGGCACGTTGTGGTCGGGGGTGGCGATGTTGGCGTCGATGCGCCAGGGTTTGCGGCTGGCCAGGCGCAGGCCTTCGAAAGCCTGGGGCGAAGTCACTTCATGGATGATGTGGCGGTCGATGTAGATCAAGGACGAGCCGTCATCGCGGCGCTTGACCTCATGAGCTTCCCAGAGTTTGTCGTAGAGCGTTTTGCCAGCCATCAGACTGTTCCTCATCAGCGTCTTTCTATGCCAAAGACCCCTTGGCTTGTACGGACGATGCTATGGCGATAGATTGAATAACTCAAATTCATAATTTTCATGCTTTGCATAACCATCAGGAATTCAAATAGATGGACCTGGCCAACCTCAGCGCCTTCATCGCCATCGCCGAAACCGGCAGTTTTTCCGGGGCGGGCGAACGCCTGCACCTGACCCAGCCGGCCATCAGCAAGCGCATCGCCGGCCTCGAGCAGCAACTGGACGTGCGCCTGTTCGACCGCCTGGGCCGCGAGGTCACCCTCACCGAGGCCGGCCGCGCCTTGCTGCCCCGCGCCTATCAGATCCTCAACGTACTCGATGATACCCGCCGCGCCCTGACCAACCTCACCGGGGCGGTGAGCGGTCGCCTGACCCTGGCCACCAGCCATCACATCGGCCTGCACCGCTTGCCGCCGCTGCTGCGCGCCTTCACCCGCCAGTACCCGGCGGTGGCCCTGGATATCCAGTTCCTCGACTCGGAGGCGGCCTACGACGAGGTGCTGCACGGCCGCGCCGAAATTGCCGTGATCACCCTGGCGCCCGAGCCGCACCATCTGGTGCGGGCGGTGCCGGTATGGGACGACGCCCTGGACTTCGTCGCCTCGCCCGAGCACCCGCTGGCCAGCAACGGCGCGGTCAGCCTGGCCGACGTGGCGCGCCACCCGGCGGTGTTCCCCGGCGGCAACACCTTCACCCACCATATCGTCCAACGCCTGTTCGAGAGCCAGGGCCTGGTGCCGAACATCGCCATGAGCACCAACTACCTGGAAACCATCAAGATGATGGTGTCGATCGGCCTGGCGTGGAGCGTGCTGCCACGTACTATGCTCGATGAACAGGTGGCGCCCATCGCCCTGCCCGGCATACAGCTGTCACGCCAGCTAGGCTACATACTGCATACCGAACGCACGCTGTCGAACGCGGCCAGGGCCTTCATGGCCTTGCTCGACAGCCATGCAGGGTCCGCCTGACCGCTCGTCAGTACGGCATGACATCCACAAGGACGCGTTTTCCGCCAAAGGTCTGGTACCGATGCCCAAATCAGCAAACCGCTTTCCGCGCCTGCCACGCATCCCTGCGGCCGATCCCCAGGAATCGGAGCTGGCCTGGCAGAACGCTCCCCAGCTGCTGGCCGCGCTCAACGGCGCGCGCCTGGGCGCCTGGCTGTGGGACATCGAGAGTGGCCGGGTGAGCTGGTCACGGGGCACCCAGGCACTGTTCGGCTTCGATCCGCAGCGCCCGCTGCCCAACGATGTCGACTACCTGGACCTGCTTCCCGAGGAAGACCGCGCCCGCACCCGCCAGGCGTTCCAGGCCGTGGTCAATGGCGAACCGGTGGAGCAGGCCATGCGCCACCGCATCCGCTGGCCCGATGGCAGCGTGCACTGGCTGGAGATCAACGGCAGCTTGACCCACGACCCCCATGGCCGGCCACAGATGATCGGGGTCATTCGCGAGATCACCCGCCAGCGCGAGCGGGAAACCGCGCTGATCAACTCGGAAAAGCGCTTCGCCACCCTGTTCCACCTCAGCCCCAACGCCATCCTCCTGACCCGCCGCCACGACGGCCTGATCATCGAGGTCAACCAGCATTTCGAGCACATGTTCGGCTGGCCGGGCGCCCAGGTGGTCGGCAAGACCAGCCTGGAGCTGGGCCTGTGGGTCAATCCCGAGCAGCGCCACCTGGTGATGGACGCCACCCGCGCCGGCAGCGGGCCGTTCACCCTGGAGGTGCAGTTCCGCGCCACCAGCGGCAAGATCCACGACGGCATCCTCTGCACCCAGGGCATCGAACTCGAAGGCGTCACCTACCTGATCAGCACCTTCGTCGACACCACCGAGCGCAAACGCGCGGAACAGGCGCTCAAGGACAGCCAGGAGCGCCTCGACCTGGCCCTGGACTCGGCCCAGCTCGGCACCTGGGACTGGCACATCCCCAGCGGCATGCTCTACGGCTCGGCCCGCGCCGCCCAGTTGCACGGGCTGGACCCGGTACCGTTCCACGAGTCGTTCGAGGCGTTCTTCGAAGGCGTGCCCGAACACGAGCGCAGCGTCATGCGCCAAGCCTACCGCAGCCTGCGCGAGGGGCCGGCGGGCAACTACCAGATCACCTACCGCGTGCAGCTGGACAACGGCGCCTCGCGCTATATCGAAAGCCGCGCCCGATTGTACCGCGACGACCAGGGCAACCCGCTGCGCATGGCCGGCACCCTGCTCGACATCACCGACCAGGTCGAGCGCGAACAACGCCTGACCGCCTCGGAAGAAAAATTCGCCAGCCTGTTCCAGGTCAGCCCCGACCCGATCTGCGTGACCCGCCAGGACACCGGCCAGTTCATCGAGATCAACCCGGCCTTCAGCCAGACCTTCGGCTGGAACCCGGAGCAGATCCTCGGCCAGACCGCCGAGGAGATCGGCCTGTGGGCCGAATCGGCCGAGCGCGCCCAGCGCATCGAGCGGGTGATCCGCGACCAGGCCTTGAGCAACGTGGCGGTAGTGGTCAACCACCGCAACGGCACGCCGCTGACCTGCGTGATATCCAGCCGCCTGATCAGCGTCGACAGCCAGCCCTGCAGCGTCACCACCCTGCGCGACATCACCCAGCAGCAACGCGCCGAGGCGGCGCTCAAGGCCAGCGAGGAGAAATTCGCCAAGGCCTTCCACTCCAGCCCCGACGCCATCACCATCACCGAGCGCCAGAGCGGGCGCTACGTGGAGGTCAACGACGGCTTCAGCCGGCTGACCGGCTACAGCCCCGAGGAAGTGGTGGGGCGCACGGTCTACGAGATCGGCATCTGGGCCGACGAAAAGCAGCGCGCCGCCCTGCTCAACGAGCTGCGCGAGCGCGGCCGCGTGCATCACCGCGAAATGCTCGGGCGCAACAAGCGCGGCGACATCCTCACCGTGGAAGTCTCGGTGGAGCCGATCAGCCTCAACGAGACCGATTGCCTGCTGATCAACGCCCGCGACGTCAGCCTGCTGAAGAACGCCCAGGCGCAGATCCGCCACCTGGCCTACCACGACCCGCTGACCAACCTGCCCAACCGCGCCCTGCTGATGGACCGTCTGAGCCAGCAGATCGCCCTACTCAAACGCCACAACCTGCGCGGCGCGCTGCTGTTCCTCGACCTCGACCACTTCAAGCACATCAACGACTCCCTCGGCCATCCGGTGGGCGACACGGTGCTGAAGATCATCACCGCCCGCCTCGAGGCCAGCGTGCGCCTGGAGGACACCGTGGCACGCCTGGGCGGCGACGAGTTCGTGGTGCTGCTCAGCGGCCTGGAGGGCAGCCGCGAGGTGGTCGAGAGCCGGGTCCGCGAGCTGGCCGACACCCTGCGCGAGCTGCTGGCCGAGCCAATGTCACTGGACGGCCAGCGGCTGCAGGTGACGCCGAGCATCGGCGTGGCGCTGATCCCCGACCATGGCGCCACCCCCGCCGACCTGCTCAAGCGCGCCGACATCGCCCTGTACCGGGCCAAGGACTCCGGCCGCAACACCACCCAGTTGTTCCACACCACCATGCAGAAGGCCGCCAGCGAGCGCCTGCGCATGGAGAGTGACCTGCGCCTGGCCCTTGCCCGGGGCGAACTGGCCCTGCACTTCCAGCCCCAGGTCGATGCCCGTGACAACCGCATCGTCGGCGCCGAGGTGCTGCTGCGCTGGCACCACCCACAACTGGGCCAGCAACCGCCGGCGCAGTTCATCCAGGTGCTGGAGGAAAGCGGCCTGATCCTCGAAGTCGGCAGCTGGATCCTCGACGAAGCCTGCGATGCCTGCGCGCGCATGCTCGCGGACGGCCTGATCGACGCCGACGACTTCAGCCTGTGCGTCAACATCAGCCCGCGGCAGTTCCGCCAGAACGACTTCGTCGAGCGGGTACTGCGCAGCCTCGACGACTACCGCCTGCCGCGGCGCATGCTGACGCTGGAGATCACCGAAGGCATCGTCATCCAGAACCTGGAGGACACCATCAGCAAGATGCGCGAGCTCAAGGGCTACGGCGTGAGCTTCGCCATGGACGACTTCGGCACCGGGTATTCCTCGCTCACCTACCTCAAGCGCCTGCCGGTGGATGCGCTGAAGATCGACCAGACCTTCGTGCGCGACGCGCCGGTCGACCCCAACGACGCCGAGATCGTCCGCGCCATCGTCGCCATGGCCCGCAGCCTGGAACTGGCGGTAATTGCCGAGGGTGTGGAGCTGACCGAGCAGTTGGAATTCCTCGAGCGGCTGGGTTGCCACCTGTACCAGGGCTACCTGCACAGCCGACCGCTGCCGCTGCCGGAGTTCCGCCAGATGCTGCTGGAGGCGCCGGCGGATTACTAATCAAGCGATCCCCTGTAGGAGCGGCCTTGTGCCGCGAAAGGGCTGCACAGCAGCCCCGGCGATTGCTGCTTTAACGCTGAAACCCTGGGGCTGCTGCGCAGCCCTTTCGCGACACAAGGCCGCTCCTACAGGGTCCGCATAAAACAGAAAGGGCACCCGAAGGTGCCCTTTCTTTCATCCCGCCGAACTCAATTCAGCGCCGGCTTCTCGCCGTTGATCGGGATGCGCTTGGCCTTGGCCTCTTCCGGCACGATGCGCAGCAGTTCGATGCTGAGCAGGCCGTTGGCCAGGCCCGCGCCCTTGACCTCGATATGGTCGGCCAGGCGGAACGATAGCTTGAAGGCGCGCTGGGCAATGCCCTGGTGCAGGAAGGTGACGCCTTCGCCAGCGTTGTCGCGCTTGCCGCCGGTCACGGTCAGGACACCTTTTTCGACCTGCAGGTCGAGGTCCTGTTCCTGGAAGCCGGCTGCGGCAACCACGATGCGATAGTGGTCATCGCCATGCTTTTCCACGTTGTAGGGCGGGTAGCTGCTACCGGCCTCGTTACGGGCGGCGGCTTCGAACAGGTCGTTGAAACGGTCGAAACCGACGGAGTTGCGGAAAAGCGGTGCGAGAGAGAAAGCGGTAGTCATGGTCATTAACTCCTGAGATTCAGCAAGTAAAGTCACTACGCGACCCGACTTCGGCATCGCGTACTCAAGAGATAGGTCCGGGCAAAAGGCTTTCAAGGGCTGGCCTGAAAATTTTTTTGACTGGGTATGGCCCCGCGATAGCGCCAGCTCAGGCGACACAAGCCTCGACAGCCCGCATCTCCACGCCCAGCAACCCACTGATCCGCTGGCAGTCATCCTCCCGACGCAACTCGGCGAACAGCGCCACCGCTTCGGGATAGCCACGGGTCAGCATCGCCAGCCACTGTTTCATCCGCCCCGGCGCGTAGCGCGGCGACAGCTTGTCCTGGGCCTGGCGCCAGAACTCGCGCAAAAGCGGCAGCAGCTCGTCCCAGCTCATCGGCTGGTACTCGACGCCATCGCGGGCCGCGGCGATCTGCAGGGCCAGGTCCGGGCGCGACACCAGCCCACGGCCCAGCATGATGTCCCTGGCGCCACTGACCTCGCGGCAACGCCGCCAGTCGTCGACCGTCCAGATCTCGCCATTGGCGAACACCGGCACCGCGACCACATCCTGCACCCGCGCCACCCACTCCCAATGGGCCGGCGGCTTGTAGCCCTCGACCTTGGTCCGCGCATGCACCACCAGGTGCGCCGAGCCGCCTTCGGCCAGCGCCCTGGCGCAGTCCAGCGCGCCGTCGGGGCTGTCGTAGCCCAGGCGCATCTTCGAAGTCACCGGGATATGCGCCGGCACCGCGCGACGCACCTCGCGGACAATGGCATGCAGCAGCTCAGGCTCCTTGAGCAGCACCGCCCCGCCCCGGGACTTGTTGACGGTCTTGGCCGGGCAGCCGAAGTTCAGGTCGATGACCGGCGCGCCCAGCTCGCAGGCCAGGGCCGCGTTTTCAGCCAGGCACACAGGATCCGAGCCGAGCAGCTGTACACGCATCGGCACGCCGGCGGCGGTGCGCGCGCCCTGGCGCAGCTCCGGCGCCAGCTTGTCGAACGACGACGCCGGCAGCAGGCGGTCGCAGACGCGGATGAACTCGGTGACGCACCAATCGATGCCGCCCACCCGGGTCAGGACGTCGCGCAGGATGTTGTCGACCAGCCCCTCCATCGGGGCCAGGGCAATTTGCATGTCAGGGTCTCGCCACGAAAAAGGCGGCAGTCTAGCAAAAAACCGCCCCGTTTCAGCGGCCGGTCAGCGCCGGACCGTAGCCGTCGAGGAATTCCGCCGGCATACGCTTGGGCTTGCCGCTGGACAGCTCGATGCAGGCGAAGGTGGTCTGCGCCCGCAGCAGGGTAACGCCGTCACTCGGGCGCTTGAGCTGGAAGCGTCGGGTCATGCGCAGGCGCTGGTCCCAGTCGACGATCCAGGTGCCCAGTTGCAGCTCGTCGTCCTCATAGGCGGCGGCGAGGTAGTCGATTTCATGGCGAACCACAGCCATCGCCCGGTCCAGCCGGCGATACTCGGCCAGGTCCAGCCCCAGGCGCTGGGAATGGCGCCAGGCGCAGCGCTCCAGCCAGGTGACATAGACGGCGTTGTTGGCGTGGCCGAGGCCGTCGATGTCCTCGCTGCCGACGCGTAGGTCGATGATGAATGGTGTTGCCAGATCCCAACTCATGCCCGCTCCTGGTGTTCAGTGACCGGGCAGAGTGTAACGGATGCTCAGGCGCTTTGCCGCGCGCGCTGGCTGGAGCGCGCCAGCAGTTCCATCACCGCCTCGCCCAGGCGCGGGTCGGCCAGCACCCGCTGATGGCCGCCCTCTTCCAGCAGCAGCAAACGGCTGTCGAACCAGGCCTGGTGAATCACCGGCGCCTCGCCGGCCGGCACCACCGGATCGTCCTCGGCATGCACCACCAGGCCCGGCACATCCAGCTGATAGCCACTGACATCCAGGCGCGCCACCTGGACGCCGACATCCCGCTCCACCTGACGGATGAACGCGGCCCTGGCCCGGGCCGGCAGGCCAAGGCGCCGGGCGAAGCCGCGCAGCACGCCGAGCAGACGTGCCGGCGCGGCGATGCTGACCGCCGCATCGGTGCGCAGCCCCCATTGCAGGGCCAGCAACAGGCTGGCGCCGCCCATCGAGTGGCCAATCACCGCCCGCAACGGCGGCAGCTCGGCGGCGGCCTCCAGCAAGGCCCGGGCAAACGCCACCACATGCGCCTGCTCGCCGGGCGAGCGCCCATGGGCCGGCCCTTCCAGCGACACCACGGTGTGGCCGCTGTCGACCAGCCGCTCGATTAGCGCCGCGAACTGGGTCGGGCGCCCTTCCCAGCCATGCATCAGCAACACCGTCGGCCCCTGCCCCCAGCGCAGCGCCGACAGCCCGAAGCGCAGGGTGATGCGTTCGGCGCGGGCCAGCAACGGCAGCTCCCAGGGTTTGGGCGGCAAGGTGCGCGGCGTCATGAAGGCACGACGCATCTTGCCGGCGACATGCTCGGGGACCAGGTAGCCGAGGGTGCCATTGACGCCACGAATCCAGCTCAGGGTAGTCATCGCCTTGCTCCAGGGTCAGGTTGCTCAGATCACCGCCGACTTGGCGGCGCGCAGGATACGGTCGGACAACTCGCCATCACCCAGTGCACGGGCCACGGCCAGGCCGCCCACCATCAGGGCGAAATCGGCGAGCGCCTTGTCGATGTCTTCGGGGCGATCGACCATCTGTGCGGTCATCAGCTCGATGTGTTCGGCCAGCACATTGCGAAACGCCTCCGGCAGGCGTTGCATCTCGCTCAGCGCATTGGGAATCGGGCACGCCTGCACCTCGGAATCACGGTGCTTGCGCGACAGGTAGAAGGCCGCGACCAGGGCCCGACGCTCGGCGCCGTCGAGGGCGGGGTCGAGCTGAGCGAGCAAGGCGCGGCGTTCGCCGAGCAACTGGCTGAACGCCTCGAGCATGAGCTCGTCCTTGCTGTCGAAGTGGGCATAGAAGCCGCCGACTGTCAGCCCCGCGGCGCCCATGACCTGGCTGACGCTCGGCTCGGCCGGCCCCTGCTGGACCAACGCGCTGCGGGCGGCATCGAGGATGCGTTCACGGGTCTTGCTCTTCTTGTCGCTCATGGCTCACCTCAAAACATTATGATCATCATATTATGCTCATAATATTTCCTGGCAAGCGGAATCTGCGGCCATTGATCGGCGCAGCGACATTTTTCGGGAGGCAGAAAAAACAAAAGGCCCATTCAATAATCGAATGAGCCTTATAAGTCCTGCAAAACGCAGGTAAAAAATTGGCGTCCCCTAGGGGACTCGAACCCCTGTTACCGCCGTGAAAGGGCGGTGTCCTAGGCCACTAGACGAAGGGGACTTTAACCTTCGTGCCGACTCGCTGCTGCGAATCGTGGCGAATTGGTGGAGCTAAGCGGGATCGAACCGCTGACCTCCTGCATGCCATGCAGGCGCTCTCCCAGCTGAGCTATAGCCCCGAGTAAAACAAATGACTCACCGATCTGGATGATGAGCCATTCAACTCCCGCAAACGCGGGTAAAAGTGGCGTCCCCTAGGGGACTCGAACCCCTGTTACCGCCGTGAAAGGGCGGTGTCCTAGGCCACTAGACGAAGGGGACGTAACCTTCGTGCCGATCCACTTTCGCGAATCGCGGCAAAATTGGTGGAGCTAAGCGGGATCGAACCGCTGACCTCCTGCATGCCATGCAGGCGCTCTCCCAGCTGAGCTATAGCCCCGGATTTCTAGCCTCGCGGCCCAGCGACATCGTGAAACATCGCTTGTGTGAAACTGGCGTCCCCTAGGGGACTCGAACCCCTGTTACCGCCGTGAAAGGGCGGTGTCCTAGGCCACTAGACGAAGGGGACGAACCTTCTTACCTTCAAGACCCGTTTGCTGGAACCGGTCTTGCCTGACGGCCTTGGCCATCAGTCGGAATTTGGTGGAGCTAAGCGGGATCGAACCGCTGACCTCCTGCATGCCATGCAGGCGCTCTCCCAGCTGAGCTATAGCCCCACAATGTCGCTTTGAACCGAAGCGCTGGCTGGGTGCCTGGCGTTTCGTTTTCGTTCATCGCTGTGGACGGGGCGCATATTAAGATCGGATTGCAGGGCTGTCAAACGAATTTTTGAAAATATTCAAAATTTTTTTCACAGATAACAATCACTTACCGCCCTGCCCTGCTGAATCAGAGCGCCGCTCCCTTGTAGGAGCGGCCTTGTGTCGCGAAAGGACCGCAAAGCGGTCCCTCGATTTCAGCATCAGTGCATGAATCACTAGGGCCGCCATGCGGCCCTTTCGCGGCGCAAGGCCGCTCCTACAGGATCGGTGAAAGCTGGATCAGGCGATGTTCGCCAGCAGCTTCTCCCACTCTTTGTTTTCCTTCTTCGACACGCCACCGAGCAGGTCGATGGCTTGGCGCAGGCGGTAGCGGGTCAGGTCGGGGCCGAGGATTTCCATGGCGTCGAGCACCGACACCGAGCTGGCCTGGCCAGTGATGGCGGCGAACATCAGCGGCATGGCATCACGCAGCTTGAACTCCAGCGACTCGACCACGGCCTGGATGCAGCCGGTGATACGGTCCTTTTCCCACTGACGCAGGCTTTCCAGCTTCCACAGGATCAGCTGCATCACCTGGCGTACCTGGTCGGCCGACAGCTTCTTGCTCTCGAACAGCTTGGCGTCGAGCTTGAGCGCGCCTTCGAAGAAGAAGCCACCCAGCGGGGCGACCTGGCTGAAGGTCTCGACCCGGCCCTGCACGTGCGGGGCGATCTTCATCATGTAGTCGCTGTTGAACGCCCACTTCTGCACGCGCGCGGCGAACTCTTCCACCGGCAGCTCACGCAGCCACTGGCCGTTCAGCCACGACAGCTTCTCGATGTCGAAGATCGGACCACCGAGGGAGATGCGCGACAGGTCGAAGTGCTCGACCATCTCGGCCAGCGAGAACTTCTCGCGCTCATCCGGCATCGACCAGCCCATGCGCCCCAGGTAGTTGAGCATCGCTTCGGGCATGAAGCCCATGCGCTCGTAGAAGGTCACCGAGGTCGGGTTCTTGCGCTTGGACAGCTTGCTCTTGTCGGGGTTGCGCAGCAGCGGCATGTAGCACAGCTTGGGCTGTTCCCAGCCGAAGTACTCATACAGCTTGATCAGCTTGGGCGCCGACGGCAGCCACTCTTCGCCGCGCAGCACGTGGGTGATGCCCATCAGGTGGTCGTCGACCACGTTGGCCAGGAAGTACGTCGGCAGGCCGTCGTTCTTCATCAGCACCTGCATGTCCATGCGGTCCCACGGGATCTCGACGTCGCCACGGAGCATGTCCGGCACCACGCAGACACCTTCGCTCGGCACCTTCATGCGGATCACATGCTGTTCGCCAGCGGCCAGGCGGCGCTGCACTTCCTCGTCGCTCAGCAACAGGGCGCGGCCGTCGTAGCGCGGGGTTTCGCCGCGGGCCATCTGCTCGGCACGCATCTGCTCCAGCTCTTCGGCGGTGCAGAAGCAGTAGAAGGCATGGCCGGCGTCGACCAGCTGCTTGGCGTACTTGGCATAGATCTCGCCACGCTCGCTCTGCCGGTACGGGCCGTGCGGGCCGCCGACGTCCGGGCCTTCGTTCCATTCGATGCCGAGCCAGCGCAGGGCGTCGAAGATCTGCTGCTCGGACTCGCGGGTGGAGCGCAACTGGTCGGTGTCTTCGATCCGCAGGATGAACTCACCGCCGTGCTGCTTGGCGAAGCAGTAGTTGAACAGGGCGATGTAGGCGGTGCCGACATGGGGGTCGCCGGTGGGCGATGGCGCGATGCGCGTACGAACGGTGGTCATGGAGAGTCTCGGACAAAGAGAAACAAAGGCGGAATGTTAGCAGGGAGCGGGCACCGGGCTCCAGCAATGGCGCGATCGTCACTTGTGAGCGTCCGGTCGAGCGCTGTTATATTTGCTTACATTTTCGCAATGACTGCCTCCCATGCCCACTCCACTCAAACGTCGCCTGCTGGTCTTCCTCTCCCTGGTGCTGCTGGTCGGCCTCGCCTTCCTGGCCCATTGGTACTTCAAGGGGCGCTTCTTCGAGAGCACCGACAACGCCTATGTGCAGGGCGAGATCACCCGCATCTCCAGCCAGCTGGGGGCGCGCATCGACGAAGTGCGGGTCGAGGACAACCAGCATGTGCGCAAGGGCGACCTGCTGGTACGCCTGGAAGCCGCCGACTTCGAACTGGCCGTCGAGCGCGCCCGCGCGGCCCTGGCCACCCGCGAGGCGGAACTGGCCCAGGCGCGCAGCCGCCTGACCCAGCAAGGCAGCCTGATCGCGGCCGGCCAGGCCCAGGTCGCCGCCAGCCAGGCCACCCTCGACCGCTCGCAGCTGGACCTCAACCGCGCCCAGGCCCTGCGCAAACCCGGCTTCGTCTCCGAAGAGCGGGTCACCACCCTGTCGGCGGAAAGCCATGTCGCCCGCTCCCAGGTGGACAAGGCCCAGGCCGACCTCAAGGGCCAGCGCCAGCAGGTCGACGCCTTGAACGCCGAACTCAAGCGCCTCGACGCGCAGATCGCCAACGCCCGCGCCGACCTGGCCCAGGCCGAGCTGAACTTGACCCGCTGCGCGATCCACGCGCCGATCAGCGGCACCATCGGCCAGCGCAGCGCCCGCAACGGCCAGGTGGTGCAGGCCGGCGCCTACTTGCTGTCGATTGTCCCCGACGAGGACATCTGGGTGCAGGCCAATTTCAAGGAGACCCAGATCGGCCGCATGCATCCCGGCCAGCGTGCCGAACTGCTGTTCGACAGCTACCCCGACACCCCGATCGAAGGCCGCGTGAACAGCCTGTTCGCCGCTTCCGGCGCGCAGTTCAGCCTGTTGCCGCCGGACAACGCCACCGGCAACTTCACCAAGGTGGTGCAGCGCATTCCGGTCAAGCTGACCTTCGCCGCCGACAACCCGCTGCATGGGCGCATCCGCCCGGGCATGTCGGTCACCGCCACGGTCGACCTGCGCGATGGAGATGCGGATGGCCGGTGATCCGCTGCTGCGCCCCACCGCAGAGCCGACCCGGCGCGACTGGATCGCGGTGATGAGCGTGATGCTCGGCGCCTTCATGGCGGTGCTGGACATCCAGATCACCAACTCGTCGCTCAAGGACATCCAGGGCGCGCTGTCGGCGACCCTGGAGGAAGGCTCGTGGATCTCCACCTCCTACCTGGTGGCCGAGATCATCATGATTCCGCTGACCGCCTGGCTGGTGCAACTGCTCTCGGCCCGGCGCCTGGCGGTGTGGGTGTCGCTGGGTTTCCTGGTGTCGTCGCTGCTGTGCTCGATGGCCTGGAACCTCGAGAGCATGATCGTGTTCCGAGCCCTGCAGGGTTTCACCGGCGGCGCGCTGATCCCGCTGGCGTTCACCCTGACGTTGATCAAGCTGCCCGAACACCACCGCGCCAAGGGCATGGCCATGTTCGCCATGACCGCCACCTTCGCCCCCTCCATCGGCCCGACCCTGGGCGGCTGGCTGACCGAGAACTGGGGCTGGGAGTACATCTTCTACATCAACATCCCGCCGGGGCTGGTGATGATCGCCGGCCTGCTCTACGGGCTGGAGAAGAAGGAGGCGCACTGGGAACTGCTCAAGAGCACCGACTACGCCGGCATCGTCACCCTTGGCCTGGGCCTGGGCTGCCTGCAGGTGTTTCTCGAGGAGGGGCATCGCAAGGACTGGCTGGAGTCGAACCTGATCGTCAGCCTGGGCAGCGTCGCCCTGCTCAGCCTGATCCTGTTCGTGATCCTGCAGTTCTCCCGCCCGCACCCGCTGATCAACCTGCGCATTCTCGGCAACCGCAACTTCGGTCTGTCGAGCATCGCCAGCCTGGGCATGGGTGTCGGCTTGTACGGATCGATCTATCTGCTGCCGCTGTACCTGGCGCAGATCCAGGGCTACAACGCCCTGCAGATCGGCGAGGTGATCATGTGGATGGGCGTGCCGCAGCTGTTCCTGATTCCGCTGGTGCCGCAGTTGATGAAGGTGATCCCGCCCAAGGTGCTGTGCGCCCTGGGCTTTTGCCTGTTCGGCGCGGCCAGCTTCGGCTCCGGGGTGCTCAACCCGGACTTCGCCGGGCCGCAGTTCAACCAGATCCAGGTGATCCGCGCCCTTGGCCAGCCGATGATCATGGTGACCATCTCGCTGATCGCCACGGCCTATATCCAGCCCCAGGACGCGGGCTCGGCGTCGAGCCTGTTCAACATCCTGCGCAACCTGGGCGGCGCCATCGGCATCGCCTTGCTGGCGACGCTGCTGGATGCGCGGACCAAGGAATACTTCGACTACCTGCGCGAGGCGGTGGTGCCGAGCAACCCCCAGGTGGCGGAGCGCTTGGCGCAGCTGGCCGAGCGGCTGGGCAGCGATAATGCGGCGCTGGGCAAGCTGTCCGAGATTACTCACCAGCAGGCCTTGATCATGGCCTACAACGATGCCTTCCATTTTGTCGGGATCGGGCTGGCGGTGAGCATGTTGGCGGTGTTGCTGACGCGCACGTTGCCGCAGGGGTTGAAGGCGGGCGAGGCGCACTGATCGAGTCACGCCTGACCTGTGTAGGAGCGGCCTTGTGCCGCGAAAGGGCCGCAGAGCGGCCCCGGCAATTTCTGCCTTGACGCTGAAATCCTGGGGCTGCTGCGCAGCCCTTTCCGGCCGGTCCGACGCCTCGGCAAGGCCGCTCCTACAGGGATTGCGTACGGCTTTAGCTGGTCAGCAGGCGCTCGCGCAGCTTGCCGATCTCGTCGCGCAACTGCGCGGCGGCCTCGAACTCCAGGTCGCGGGCGAACTGGAACATCTTCTCTTCCAACTGCTTGATGCGCTTGGTGATCTGTGCCGGGGTCTGCAGCTCGGCCTCGTAGCGCTCGGCCTCTTCCGCCGCCTTGGCCATGCCCTTGCGCTTCTTGCTCCGTGCCCCCGGCACCGTGGCGCCTTCCATGATGTCGGTGATGTCCTTGACCACGCCCTTGGGCACGATGCCATTGGCTTCGTTGAACGCCACCTGCTTGGCCCGGCGCCGCTCGGTCTCGTCGATGGCCCGCTGCATGGAACCGGTGATGTTGTCGGCGTAGAGAATCGCCTTGCCGTTGAGGTTGCGCGCGGCACGGCCAATGGTCTGGATCAGCGAGCGCTCGGAGCGCAGGAAACCTTCCTTGTCGGCATCGAGGATCGCCACCAGCGACACCTCGGGCATGTCCAGGCCTTCGCGCAGCAGGTTGATCCCCACCAGCACGTCGAAGGTGCCCAGGCGCAGGTCGCGGATGATCTCGACCCGCTCGACGGTGTCGATGTCCGAGTGCAGGTAGCGCACCCGCACATCGTGGTCGGCCAGGTAGTCGGTGAGGTCCTCGGCCATGCGCTTGGTCAGCGTGGTGGCCAGCACCCGCTCGCCCATGGCCACACGCTTGCCAATCTCCGACAGCAGGTCGTCCACCTGGGTCAGCGCCGGGCGTACCTCGACCTGTGGATCGACCAGGCCGGTCGGCCGCACCACCTGCTCCACCACCCGCCCGGCGTGCTCGGCCTCGTAGGGGCCTGGCGTGGCGGAGACGAAGATGGTCTGCGGGCTGACCGCCTCCCATTCATCGAAACGCATCGGCCGGTTGTCCAGTGCCGACGGCAGGCGGAAGCCGTACTCCACCAGGGTTTCCTTGCGCGAACGGTCGCCCTTGTACATGGCGCCGACCTGGGGAACGCTGACGTGGGATTCGTCGATCACCAGCAGCGCGTCATCCGGCAGGTAGTCGTAGAGCGTGGGCGGCGGCGCGCCGGCCGGGCGCCCGGAGAGGTAGCGCGAGTAGTTCTCGATGCCGTTGCAATAGCCCAGCTCGAGGATCATCTCCAGGTCGAAGCGGGTCCTCTGCTCCAGGCGCTGGGCCTCCACCAGCTTGTTGTGCGAATTCAGGTACTCGAGGCGCTCCTTGAGCTCCTCCTTGATCCCGTCCACGGCCTCGACCAGGGTTTCCCGCGGGGTCACGTAGTGGCTCTTGGGATAGAAGGTAAAGCGCGGCAGCTTGCGGATCACCTCGCCGGTGAGCGGGTCGAAGGCGGCGATGTTCTCCACCTCGTCGTCGAACAGCTCGATGCGGATCGCCTCCAGGTCCGATTCGGCCGGGAAGATGTCGATCACATCGCCGCGCACGCGGAAGGTGGCACGGGCGAAGTCCATCTCGTTGCGAGTGTACTGCAGGTCAGCCAGGCGCCGCAGCAGAGCGCGCTGGTCGAGCTTGTCGCCGCGATCGACGTGCAGGACCATCTTCAGGTATGTCTCGGGGCTGCCCAGGCCGTAGATGCACGACACGGTGGTGACGATGATCGCGTCGCGCCGCTCCAGCAGCGCCTTGGTCGCCGACAGGCGCATCTGCTCGATGTGGTCGTTGATCGACGCGTCCTTCTCGATGAAGGTGTCCGACGACGGCACGTAGGCTTCGGGCTGGTAGTAGTCGTAGTAGGAGACGAAGTACTCCACCGCGTTGTTCGGGAAGAACGCCTTGAACTCGCCGTACAACTGCGCCGCAAGGGTCTTGTTTGGCGCCAGCACCATGGTCGGGCGCTGCACCTGCTGGATGACGTTGGCGATGCTGAAGGTCTTGCCCGAGCCGGTCACCCCGAGCAGGGTCTGGTGCGACAGGCCCGCGTCGATGCCCTCGACCATCTGGCGGATGGCCTCGGGCTGGTCGCCGGCCGGCTGGAATCGGGTGACGAGCTGGAACTCGGACATGACGGACCTCGTGGATGTCGCGGCAACTGTAAATTTAGCCAGTAGTCTATACCCAAATGCGCCCCCTGGGCGCGGGATTCAAGCCCGACCTGTGAACGTTCATGTCAATGGACCGGGCAATTCGACCAATGGTCGAAAAATATTTGCGCAAACAGCCGGAAAAGCTGCGCCAGACTGTCGCAGTGACCGGTCGGTATCACTATACTGACTCCCCGTTTGCGCACCGCTTCAGTGCCTTCGGCTGGAGCGTGGCGACCCCTATCACTCTCCTATCAGAGCCAAGGTAACAATGAGCCTGTTTTCCGCTGTCGAGCTGGCACCCCGCGACCCTATCCTGGGCCTCAACGAAGCATTCAACGCCGACCCACGCACCGACAAGGTGAACCTGGGCGTGGGCGTCTACTGCAATGAGGAAGGCCGCATCCCGCTGCTGCGCGCGGTGATCGAGGCCGAAACCGCCCGTGCCGCCCAGCACGCTTCCCGCGGCTACCTGCCGATCGACGGCATCGCCCAGTACGACCAGGCCGTGCAGAAGCTGATCTTCGGCGCCGAGTCGCCACTGCTGGCCGCCGGCCGCGTGGTCACCGTACAGGCCGTGGGCGGCACCGGCGCGCTGAAGATCGGCGCCGACTTCCTCAAGCGCCTGCAGCCGGGCGCCGTGGTGGCCATCAGCGACCCGAGCTGGGAAAACCACCGCGCCCTGTTCGAGAGCGCCGGTTTCCCGGTACAGACCTACCGTTACTACGACGCCGCCAGCCATGACGTCAACCGCGCCGGCATGCTCGAGGACCTGAACAAGCTGCCAGCCGGCTCGGTCATCGTCCTGCACGCCTGCTGCCACAACCCGACCGGTGTCGACCTGTCGCTGGACGACTGGAAAAACGTCCTGGAAGTGGTCAAGGCCAAGGGCCACATCCCGTTCCTCGACATGGCCTACCAGGGCTTCGGTGCCGGCATCGACGAAGACGCCTTCGCCGTGCGCCTGTTCGCCGAATCGGGCCTGGAGTTCTTCGTTTCCAGCTCGTTCTCCAAGTCGTTCTCGCTGTACGGCGAGCGCGTCGGCGCGCTGTCGATCGTCACCGCCTCGAAGGACGAAAGCACCCGCGTGCTGTCGCAGGTCAAGCGGGTGATCCGCACCACCTACTCCAACCCGCCGACCCACGGTGCCAGCATCGTCGCCGCCGTGCTCAACAGCCCCGAGCTGCGCCAGATGTGGGAAACCGAGCTGGCCGAGATGCGCGAGCGCATCCACGGCATGCGCAAGCAGATGGTCGAGCTGCTGGCCGAATACGGCGCCAAGCGCGACTTCAGCTTCGTCGGTCGCCAGTGCGGCATGTTCTCCTACTCGGGCCTGACCGTGGAGCAAGTGGCGCGCCTGAAGAACGAGTTCGGCATCTACGCCCTGGACACCGGCCGCATCGCAGTCGCCGCGCTGAACCAGAGCAACATTCACGTGGTCACCAAGGCCATCGTCGAAGTGCTGTAACTGCTTGATTGTCTTGGGGGAAGCTTGACTTCCCTCAACCAATCGGTAAGATACGCGCAGATTCCGCGATAGCTCAGTCGGTAGAGCAAATGACTGTTAATCATTGGGTCCCTGGTTCGAGTCCAGGTCGCGGAGCCAAACACTGAAAACCTCCAGATGCGCAAGCACTGGAGGTTTTTTATTGCCTGCGATTCAGGGCTTGGCCAGGGGCTCGGTCACCGGCTTGCCCTCCTCCACCAGGCTCCAGACCAGCAGCTTGGCCGGCGCGCTCTTGCTGGCATTGCGCGACACGCTGTGCACGGTACCCGGCGCCTCGTACCAGAACTCGCCGGCCTTGTAGGTTTTCTCCGGTTCGTCATTGAGCTTGGAGGTCACCGCCCCTTCCAGTACATAGGCCATGACCGCTCCTGGATGCTGATGGGCGGGCGACGCCTGGCCGGGGCCATAGCTGACCGTGAGCATCACGGCTTTCTTGCCGGGGGCATTGGTGGGGAGTTGCTCCTGGAGAATCTTGACCTGGTCGGGCTTCTCGCCGTGGGCCCAGGTAGGCGATAACGGGGCGAGCAGGCCTAATGTCAGTAGGACAATAGGTAGGCGGATGGATCGCATCGGGTTTCTCCTGAGGGGTATCTGCCTGCAGGTTAAGCCCAGGGTTGTGGCGGACAAATGGCCAATTCGCGGAAAAAACGGGAGGCCGATTTCCGGTTTATCGTTTTGGCCGTTGCCGTTGCCGTTGCCGTTGCCGTTGCCGTTGCCGTTGCCGATCAGGAGTCTAGCGCCATAGCCCGCTAGCGACAGCTGCGTCAGCCCAGGCGCCGCCCGTA
>NZ_JAZDCT010000012.1:0-144322 GCF_036324045.1 Pseudomonas carassii
GCGATGAATCAGTGGGTACGCGCGACCGCGAACTCGCTCAGCTCGACCAGGGCATCCCGGTACTCGCTGGCCGGCAGCACTTCCAGGCAGGCGATGGCGCGGGCGACGTAGTCGCGGGCCATCTGCGCGGTGTAGTCCAGGGCACCGGACGCCTCGACGGCGATGCGGATCTGCTCCAGGTCTTCCAGACCACCCTTCTGGATCGCCTGGCGCACCAGCGCGGCCTGCTCCGGGGTGCCTTCGCGCATGGTGTAGATCAGCGGCAGGGTCGGCTTGCCTTCGGCCAGGTCGTCGCCGACGTTCTTGCCCAGGGTCTCGGAGTCGCCCTTGTAGTCCAGCAGGTCGTCGACCAGCTGGAAGGCCACGCCCAGGTGGTCGCCGAAGGTGCGCAGGGCTTCGCGCTGCTCGTCGGTGGCGCCGGCCAGCGCGGCGGCGCTGTGGGTCGAGGCCTCGAACAGCATCGCGGTCTTGCCGCGGATGACGTCCATGTACACTTCTTCGGTGGTGCTGGCGTCGCGCACCCGCGACAGCTGCAGCACTTCACCCTCGGCGATCACCCGGGTGGCCTTGGACAGGATCTGCATGACCGGCATCGAGCCCAGCTCGACCATCATCTCGAACGAGCGCGAATAGAGGAAGTCGCCCACCAGCACGCTCGGCGCGTTGCCCCACAGGGCGTTGGCAGTGGAGCGGCCACGGCGCATGCCGGACATGTCGACCACGTCGTCGTGCAGCAGGGTGGCGGTGTGCAGGAACTCGATTGTCGCCGCCAGCAGGCGCAGGTCGTCGCCTTCGCGACCCAGGGCCTTGCCGCACAGCAGCACCAGCAGGGGGCGCAGGCGCTTGCCGCCGGCGGACGTGATATAGTCACCGATCTTCGATACCAGCGGGACGCGCGAGGTCAGCTGCTTCTTGATGATCTCGTCGACGGCGCTGAAATCGTCAGCTACCGCGCGGTAGAAGGATTGGGGTTGCATCGGCTGCTCCATTGAGGTTGCGCGGCATGCTAGGTCGCAGGTACCGGTGTGTCAAGGCGCGCTGCCCGTGCCCCCGGGCCGGCACTTGCAAGCATTTATAGGGTTGCGTACAATCGCGCACCCTAACTTTCCTGGGCAGCACCTGCCTTACGCAATTGCACCGGGCCGTTCCAGCCCTGTGCAGCCATGCCAGCCAATACTCATCATATAAAGCGCTGGGTGAGCAGGATTATCGGAGAAATACCATGTCTTACGCAGTAATCGTTACCGGCGGCAAGCAGTACAAAGTCGCTGAAGGTGAATTCCTCAAGATCGAAAAACTGGAAGTCGCCACTGGCGAATCCGTGACCTTCGATCGCGTTCTGCTGGTCGCCAACGGTGAAGAAGTCACCATCGGCGCTCCAGTTGTTGCTGGCGCTAAAGTAGTGGCCGAAGTCGTTTCGCAAGGCCGCCACGACAAGGTTCGCATCATCAAGTTCCGTCGTCGTAAGCACCACATGAAGCGCATGGGCCACCGCCAGTGGTTCACCGAAATCAAAATCACCGGTATCCAGGCTTAATCGCCCCGATCCCCTGAATTTATTGGAGAATTGAACCATGGCTCACAAGAAGGCTGGTGGTAGTACTCGTAACGGTCGCGACTCAGAATCTAAACGCCTTGGCGTGAAGATGTATGGCGGCCAGGTGATCAAGCCGGGCAACATCATCGTCCGTCAGCGCGGCACCGAATTCCACGCTGGCTACGGCGTTGGCATGGGCAAGGATCACACCCTGTTCGCCAAGATCGAAGGCGTGATCAAGTTCGAGAAGAAAGGCGAGTTCATGCGCCGTTACGTGAGCATCGTCGCCGCTTAATCGCGACGTCGCTCCAGAAGCCCCGTCATGCGACGGGGCTTTTTCGTTTGTGGTGAGCCTCTTGCAAAGCTGTTTGAATGGGCTGCCGGCGTTGGTTTCTGGTTCGTACGGGGCCGCCGCGCTCATCTTCGCAAGAGCCTCATGGTTTTCTGGTTTTCGACTCGTCATCCGACGAGAGGCGGTTTTGAATGAAGTTTGTAGACGAAGTATCGATCCGGGTTAAGGCCGGTGACGGCGGCAACGGTTGCATGAGCTTCCGCCGCGAGAAATTCATCGAGAACGGCGGCCCCAACGGCGGTGACGGTGGCGACGGCGGTTCGGTGTACATGGTGGCCGACGAGAACCTCAACACTCTCGTCGACTATCGCTACACCCGTCACCACGAGGCCCAGCGCGGCTCCAACGGCGGCAGCACCGACTGCACCGGCAAGAAGGGCGATGACCTGTTCCTGCGCGTGCCGGTGGGCACCACCGTGATCGACGCAGCTACCCAGGAAGTCATCGGTGACCTGATCACCCCGGGCCAGAAGCTGATGGTCGCCCAGGGCGGCTGGCACGGCCTGGGCAACACCCGCTTCAAGTCCAGCACCAACCGTGCACCGCGCCAGACCACCCCGGGCAAGCCCGGCGATCAGCGCGACCTGAAGATGGAAATGAAGGTCCTGGCCGACGTCGGCCTGCTGGGCCTGCCGAACGCTGGCAAGAGCACCTTCATCCGCTCGGTCTCGGCCGCCAAGCCGAAAGTCGCCGACTACCCGTTCACTACCCTGGTGCCGAACCTGGGCGTGGTCAGCGTCGACCGCTGGAAGAGCTTCGTCATCGCCGACATCCCCGGCCTGATCGAAGGCGCCTCTGAAGGTGCCGGCCTGGGTATCCGCTTCCTCAAGCACCTGGCGCGTACCCGCGTGCTGCTGCACCTGGTCGACCTGGCGCCGCTGGACGGCAGCAGCCCGGCCGATGCCGCCGAGATCATCATCAACGAGCTGGCGCAGTTCAGCCCGGCGCTGGTCGATCGTGAGCGCTGGCTGGTGCTGAACAAGGCCGACATGATCATGGACGACGAGAAGGATGAGCGCGTCAAGGAAGTGGTCGAGCGTCTGAACTGGGATGGCCCGGTCTACGTGATCTCGGCCATCGCCAAGCAGGGCACCGAGAAGCTCAGCCACGACCTGATGCGCTACCTCGAGGACCGCGCCGACCGCCTGGCCAACGACCCGGCCTACGCCGAGGAACTGGCCGAGCTCGACCAGCGCATCGAAGACGAGGCCCGCGCCCAGCTGCAGGCCCTGGACGACGCCCGTACCCTGCGCCGTACCGGCGTCAAGAGCGTGCACGACATCGGCGACGATGACGACTGGGATGATTTCGAGGACGACGAAGACGGCCCGGAAATCATTTACGTGCGCGACTGATCGGTTGCTATACACTAAACGCCGCTCTCTGGAGCGGCGTTTTTGTATCCAAGGTATCTACAGATTCGACATAGGTTGGAAGAGAAGATGCGAAGCAAGGTGACTGGCGCCAAGCGCTGGGTCGTGAAGATCGGCAGCGCGCTGCTGACCGCCGATGGCAAGGGCCTCGACCGCGGCGCCATGGCGGTATGGGTCGAGCAGATGGTGGCCCTGCGTGAAGCGGGCGTGGAACTGGTGCTGGTCTCCTCCGGGGCCGTGGCCGCCGGCATGAGCCAGCTGGGCTGGACCTCGCGACCGAGCGCGATGAACGAGCTGCAGGCCGCCGCCTCGATCGGCCAGATGCGCCTGGTGCAGGCCTGGGAGTCGAGCTTCGGCGAGCACGGCAAGCACACCGCGCAAATCTTGCTGACCCACGACGACCTCTCCGACCGCAAGCGCTACCTCAATGCCCGCAGCACCCTGCGCACCCTGGTCGACCTGGGCGTGGTCCCGGTGATCAACGAGAACGACACCGTGGTCACCGACGAGATCCGCTTCGGCGACAACGACACCCTGGCCGCCCTGGTGGCCAACCTGGTGGAAGCCGACCTGCTGGTGATCCTCACCGACCGCGACGGCATGTTCGACGCCGACCCGCGCAACAACCCCGAAGCCCAGCTGATCTACGAAGCCCGTGCCGACGACCCGTCGCTGGACGCCGTGGCCGGCGGTACCGGTGGCGCCCTGGGCCGCGGCGGCATGCAGACCAAGCTGCGCGCCGCGCGCCTGGCCGCCCGTTCCGGTGCCCACACCATCATCATCGGTGGCCGTATCGAACGCGTGCTGGATCGCCTGA
Organism: Pseudomonas carassii; assembly: GCF_036324045.1. Classification (NCBI taxonomy): domain Bacteria; kingdom Pseudomonadati; phylum Pseudomonadota; class Gammaproteobacteria; order Pseudomonadales; family Pseudomonadaceae; genus Pseudomonas; species Pseudomonas carassii. The sequence continues at coordinate 4,080 of NZ_JAZDCT010000012.1, forward strand.
AGACCGGCGAGCGCCTCGGCACCCTGCTGTCGCCCGAGCGCGGCATGCTCGCCGCGCGCAAGCAGTGGCTGGCCGGCCACCTGCAGACCCGTGGCACCCTGGTACTCGACGACGGCGCCGTGAAGGCCTTGCGCGAATCGAACAAGAGCCTGTTGCCGGTGGGCGTGAAGACCGTGCAGGGCAGCTTCCGTCGCGGCGAGATGGTGGTCTGCGTCGGCCCTGACGGCCTGGAAGTGGCCCGTGGCCTGGCCAACTACAGCGCCCTGGAGGCGCAGAAGATCATCGGCCAGCCATCCGATGCCATCGAGAGCCTGCTGGGCTACAGCGCCGAACCTGAGCTGGTGCACCGCGACAACCTGGTCCTGGTCTGAAGGAGATCACCGTGCTGAAAAGGATGTTTGCCGTGGCGGCGCTGATGCTGCCGATGCTGGCCGGGGCCGAGGAGATCGGCCAGGTGTCCACCGTGTTCAAGTTCGTCGGGCCGAATGACCGCATCGTGGTCGAGGCGTTCGATGATCCGAAGGTCGACGGCGTGACTTGCTACCTGTCGCGGGCCAAGACCGGCGGCATCAAGGGTGGGTTGGGTTTGGCGGAGGACCGGGCCGAGGCGTCGATTGCCTGCCGCCAGGTCGGGCCGATCCACTTCAAGGGTGACTTGAAGGATGGCGAGGAGGTGTTCAAGGAGCGCACCTCGCTAGTGTTCAAGACCATGCAGGTGGTGCGTTTTCTCGACAAGAAGCGCAATACACTGGTGTACCTGGTGTACAGCGACCGGGTGATCGAAGGCAGCCCGCAGAATGCGGTGACGGCGATTCCGATTGTGCCTTGGGCTCAGCAGTAACTTCCCGATTTTTGGGAGGCCTTTGGCCTCCTTTCGCGGCACAAGGCCGCTCCTACAGGGTTATGCGTACCCCTTGTAGGAGCGGCCTTGTGCCGCGAAAGGGCCGCAAAGCGGCCCCAATACACCGAATCAGGCCAGTTCCTCGGCCTCATCCTCACGCACGATCGCCTTCACCTCGTCGCGACGGCTGATGTACTTCCAGTCCGCCTCGTCGATGTAGATGCCGTTCGGCCCGCTACCACCTTCCAGGTCGATCGCCACCCGCGCCGACACCTGCGGCTTCACGCTCGCCAGGATCGGTACGAAGCCCAGCTGCTGGCTGGTCTCCAGCAACGCCGCCTGGTTGCGTTCGTCGATGTCCGCCGCCTCGTCGAGGTAGTACGGCAGGCGAATGCGCCCGGCCAGGTCACGGTCCATCAGGTGCAGCAACAGGTACATGTTGGTCAGCGCCTTGATGGTCATGGTAGTGCCGTTGGACGCGGCGCCGTCGATGTCGGCGTGGATCACCGGCTGGCTGTTGATCTTGGTGATCTCGAAGGCCAGCTCGAACAGGTCCTTCAGGCCCAGCTGGTTGTGGTTAGCCGCCACCAGCCGCGCCAGGTACTCCTTGGCCTCTTCGTTCTTGTGATCCTGCTCGGCGCTTTGCGTCAGGTCGAACACCGACAGCGTTTCGCCCTCCTCGTACTGGCCGGCGCTGTGGATGATCTGGTCGATGTGCTTGAGTGCTTCCTTGTTCGGTGCCAGCACCACGCGGAAGCTCTCCAGGTTCGACACCTGGCGTTTGTTGATCTCGCGGTTGAACAGCGCCAGCTGGTGCTCGAGGCTGTCGTAGTCGCTGCGGATGTTGCGCAGGGTCCGGGCGATGTCGGTGACCGCGGCGCGGCGGGCCTTGGCCAGGGTCAGCGCTTCCTCGGTGCGGTGCGAGTAGGCGTTGATCAGCAGCTGCAGACGGCGCTCCATGTCGTCTTCGCTGTCGAACTTTGCCACGCCTTTCAGGCGCACCTGGGCGTACAGCGCCTCGATCTGGTTGTCCACGCGCTGCAGCGCCTGCCAGCTGTCCTGGTAGTCGTTGAGCAGCGGCAGCAGGTTGTCCATGGAGTCGTCGATGGCTTCCATGAACGGCGTGCCGAACGGCAGGTCGGCCGGCAGCAACTGGCGACGACGCAGGGCGTCTTCCAGGGTGCGCTGCTTGGCTTCCAGGTCGGCAATCTGCCGACCCACCAGCTGCAGCTTTGCCGACAGCTGCTGGACGCGCTCGGTGAAGGCGTCGCTGGAGCGCTTGAGTTCGTCCTGGGCAGCTTCCAGCTGGCCCAGTTGCTCCATCTTCTCCGGCTCTTCGGCGGCCAGGGTCTCGGTGCGGCGGAAGTCTTCCAGGGCCTTCTGCGCATCCAGCACCTGCTGGTACAGGGCCTCGGTCTGCGCCTTGCTGGCGGCGCGGTCGAGGGCCACGGCCTGCTGGGTCTTGAGCTGCTTGAGCTCTTTTTCCAGGCGCTCCTTCTGGTCGCGCAGGGCGGCGCGGTCGGCCAGGGCCTGCAGCGCGGGCGGGTCGATGTGCGAGATGTCGATGGACAGGCCCGGCACTTCGAAACGCTCGCCCTTGAAGCGGTCGAGCACGCCTTCGAGGGTCTTCACCCAGACGTCGCTTTCATCCAGCTCGATGCCGCGGTCGCCCAGCGGCAGGCTGAACAGCGCGCCGTTGAACAGGCGCATCAGGCGGTCGACGTCCTGCTGCGAGAACTCCTCGCGCAGGCGGGCATAGCTGTTGTTGTCGGCGTGGTCGAGCTGCTGCTTGACCGCCTTCACGCGTTTTTCCAGGTCACGCACGCGCTCGTCGAGGTCCTCGGCGGAGAACTGCCGCGACTGGGCCAGGGCACCGGCCAGTTCGTCGTGGGCGTCCTTGGCCGCCAGCAGTTGCTGTTCCAGCACCTTGACGTCGGTGACCAGGGCGAAGCGGTGCTTGAGCACTGACAGCTCACCCAGCCAACGCTGGATACCGGTGATCTCGCGCTCCAGGCGCATCAGCTCCTGGGTGCCGCCGCGCTGGTCGTTCTGCAGGCGGTCCTGCTCGCCACGGTAGTGCTCGGACTGGATCACCAGCTCTTCCTTGCGCGCCATGGCGTATTCCTGCCAGGTGCCCAGCAGGTTGTCGAGCAAGGGCGAGATGCGGTGCAGCTTGCCGCGCAGGATGTCGCGCTGGGCCACGCCGCCGGCCAGGGCCTCGACCAAGGGACCTGCGGCTACCAGGGCGTTGTAGTCGCCCTCCATGCGGCGTACGTCGCGGAAGGCCTCTTCGCAGGCGGCGATGTAGTCGACGCTGCCCGAGCGCAGGCTGTGCTCGAAGGCGTCGAGGAACAGCTGCTTGAGCTTGGCGGCGGTGATCTCGCGCATGTGCAGCAGGTTGATGAACAGCGCGCGGAAGGTCTTCAGACTCTGCTCACTGGTCGAGCGCAGCGGGATCAGGGTCAGGTCCAGCGGCACCGAGGTGTGGCCGCCGACCAGCAGCCGGCGCAGTTCGTCCGGCTTGAGCTCGTAGGCTTTCAGGCCATGGCGCTCGAGGTTGGTGAACAGTTCCTTCTGACGCAGGCAGGTGTCGTCTTTCTGGTAGTGGGCCAGGTCCAGCTCGCCCTGGTAGGCGAAGAACTGGTGGCCGAAGCCGCCGCCCGGGCCGCGGCCGACCACGCCGATCACGTGCGGGCCGTGGGGCAGGTTCAGTTCGGTGAGGATGTAGCTGGTGTCGGTGGCAAAGTAGAAGCGGCGCGACTGCTCCAGGCTGTACTTGCCGAAGCTCATGTCGGACATGCGCGCCAGGATCGGGAACTGAAGGGCGTTGATCGACGCCGATTTACCCAGGTTGTTGGCGCCATAGACCGACAGCGGGTGTTCCAGGGGGAACAGGCCAAGGCTGTAGCCAGCGGTGTTGAGCAGTGCGAAGCGGCGGATGCCGTAGCGTTCCTGGCTCATGCGTCAATCTCCTGTTGCTCTTCGCGGATCGCCCGGGCCAGGGCGTCCTCTTCGCTTTCCTCGCCGTCGAACGGGGTGAGGTCGAGCGGGTCGTCGGTGCGGTTGAGTTCCTCGGGGGTTTCTTCCACCACCAGCACGGGCACCGGCAGCGGCAGGTCGCTGTGCAGGGTGGCGGCCAGGTCGCGGTCCTGCTGGACCGACAGGCATACGTCGAGGAAACGGTGCATCGGCGGCATGAAGCGGTAGATGCCGCCCTCTTCGAAGGCGAAGCCCAGCTGGGTCATGCGGCGCATGATCTTTTCTTCGAGCTCGTCGACGGTCTGCACTTCGGCCTGCAGGAACAGGTCGCGGTACTTGTCCAGCAGCGACGGCAGTTCGTCGCGGCCGATGCTGCCGCCGTCGAGCACTGCCATCGGGTCGCGGCCCTGGTCGGCCAGGTGCTCGACCAGGATGAAGGTGAACAGCGACAGGCGCTGGGCGGTCTTGTTGACCTGCGCGGCGGCCTGCTCGGGGACGAAGTAGTAGAAGCCGCGGGTGTCGCAGACCAGCTCGAAACCGAGGGCCTTGAACAGGGTGCGGTACTGGTCCTGGAAGTTCGACAGCTGGGCGTACAGCTCCGGGTCGCGGCGGCTGATGTGGAAGCCCTTGAACAGCTCGCGGAAGATCGGCGCGAGCTGGGACAGTTCGGAAAGATCAAGATGCATGGACGGGGCTCGCGGTGGATTCGGTCGGGGTCGCCGGCTTGTTGTCGCGGCTGGAAGTCAGGGCGAAGGAGCGCAGGCTGACCAGGTGTTCGCGGGTGAGGTATTGCTGGCGATCGAGGCGCTCGCGGCTGAAGCGCTTCTCGCGCGACAGGCGCGAGAACCAGTACAGCAGCTCGTCGGTGGCGCCTTCGGGCTCCTGCTCCAGCAGCCAGACCATCAGGTCCGGCAGCGGCAGGGCGTCCTCGCAGCGTTCGAGCATTTCCTTGACCGTGCGCGGGGCGCGGGGCAGCGGGCCCTTTTGCGTCTTGTGCGCCTTGGGGAAGCGCGCAGGCTTGGGCTCGAAGCGGGCCAGCGCATAGACGTAGGCCTCGACCTGGCTGGCGCTGCCGAGGAAGGTGCTCTGCGGGCGGGTGAACAGCGGCATAGCCGCCTGCGGCACGGCGTCGATGCCCTTCTTGCGGATCACCGACAAGGCCAGGGCGGCGCCACGGGTCACGGCATTGTGCCGGCGCGCTTCTTCGCGTAGCGGCAGCAGCAGTTCGCGGGCGTGACGCAGGGTCAGCTGGGCGCTGGTCTGCATCTCGAGGATGCGCGCGTGGGTGCGCAGCAGCATGTCGTCGTCGACCAGATGGCCCAGGCGCGCCTGCTCGCCCAAAAGGCGCAGCAGCACGGTCTCGACCTTGCGCACGCCCTGCTCGAAGGCGCCGTCGGCGTTGACCAGCTGGATCATCGGCTCGACGTACTCGTCCCAGGTCGCCAGTACTTCGGCGTAGCGCTGGCGCAGGGGGATCTGCCGGTTGCTGGTCTTGGCCCGTTCGGCCACGGCCACCAGCGCCTGCTCGTCGTTGTCGAGCTTCTTCAGGACATCGCGCACGCGCATGTCGAGCAGGCGCAGCTGGCGCGCCAGGTCGTCGCTGTCGCGGTTGTCGAAGGCGTCCTGGATATGCCCGGCCAGGCGTTCCAGGTGGCGCAGATACGCCTCGATCTCCAGGCACAGGCCCAGCCGGTGTTCGCGGCGCAGGTAGGCGAGGAAGTCGTGGATCTGCGCGTTGAGCTCGAAACGGTTCGGGCTCTTGGCCACCGGGACCAGGATGTCCAGGCGGATCCACACGTCGAGCAGCTGGGTGATGTCCTGCGGGGTGCTTTCCACTTGCTGGCGGGCCAGCTGCTGGCGCAGCTCGACCAGGCTCAGGGTGCCCTGGTCGAAGCGCTCGCACAGCGGCTCGATCAGGGCCCAGTGTTCGGCTAGGGCGCGCAGGACGCGCTTGGGTTCGATCATTGGCGGGTCGACTCGTTGCCAAATAAAAGGGGCGATTGTACTGCATCCGGGGGGGAGGATTTCACCCCTTGGTCTGTTATGGGGATAACCCTGAGGCTCAAAGGGGGATTCACCGGCCCACCGGGGCGCGTGGGAGCGGTCTTGCCCCGCGAGGGCTGACAATCTGTTGCGGCGCATCCTGGGCAACGGGGTTAGAATGCCCGACTGTTTCGTCTATCCCCGGATACCCGCGCCTTGCTGATCGAGTCCCGCCGTCGCGCCTACCTGTCCGCCATGCAAGTGGTGCATTGGCTGCCGCGCGCCGAACTGCCGTTCGCCGCCCCGTCGCGGCCGGAGCTGCTGTTGCCGGTGGCGCCGGTCGAGGACGTCGACTTCGAGGTGCGTCCGGCCGCCCCCGTGCCTGCGCCGAGCGCCACCCCGGTGGCCCCCCAGGCACGCGCCGAGCGGCCGAAGATCGAAATTCCGCGCCCGGGTAGCGCGCCGAAACCTGCCGCCAAGCCGGTCGAGGCCGAGCAGGAGGCCCCCGCGCCACGCCCGGCGCCGGTGCCGCCACCACGCTTCGCCCTGCAGTTGCTGCGCGCCGGCAGTTGCCTGCTGCTGGTCGAGCTGGCCACCGGCCAGCCGTTCCAGAGCCGCGACCCGTCGTACCTGCTGCTCAAGGACATGCTGCGCGCCGCGGGCCTGCCGGATGCCCCGCAGATCATCGGCGAGCCGGTGCGCTGGCCGCTGCTGATGCGCGGCAACATGGACCAGGGCCCGGACGCCGCCCGCGACTTCGTCCAGGGCTTTATCGCCGCGCGCCTTGAGGAATCACCGTGCACCTGCCTGTGGCTGCTCGGCCTGCCGGCCATCCGCTTCGCCGGCCAGGCCGATGCCGAAGCCTATTACCAAGAACTCGAGGTCGACCTGCTCGGCAACGCCTGGGCCTTGCCCGGCCTTGAACTGTTGATGGACGAGCCGCAACGCAAGGCGGACGTCTGGAAAGCCATGCGCCGGCTGATGGCGCGCTGGAAGAGCGTTGAATGAGTGACTCGATCAGTTTCCGCCCGGCAACCGAGGCGGATCTGGATGCCCTGCTTAAAATCGAATATGCCGCCTTCAGCCACCCCTGGACCCGTGGCATCTTCCAGGATGCGCTGAAATCCTACGAAGTGTGGTTGATGTTCGTTGGCCAGCAGCAGGTCGGCCATGGCGTGATCAACGTGATCATCGACGAGGCGCACCTGCTCAACATCACCGTCAAGCCGGAGAACCAGGGCTGTGGGCTGGGCCTGCGCCTGCTCGAGCACCTGATGGCGCGGGCCTACCAGCTCAATGGCCGCGAGTGTTTCCTCGAGGTGCGCGCCAGCAACCAGTCGGCCTATCGCCTGTATGAGCGCTATGGGTTCAACGAGATTGGCCGGCGCCGTGACTACTACCCGGTGGCGGGTGGGCGGGAAGACGCGTTGGTGATGGCCTGTACGTTGCTCGAAGACTGAACACTGTCCCCTGTAGGAGCGGCCTTGTGTCGCGAAAGGGCCGCAAAGCGGCCCTGGCATTTTGCTGCGAACACTGAAATCCTGGGGCCGCTTGGCGGCCCTTTCGCGGCACGAGGCCGCTCCTAGAGGGGGCGCGTAAGCAGTCGGCTCAGATCTCCGGGTGTTCCACTTCGATCGGCTTGCGCAGATCCCGCAGGCTGCGCGTCACCGGTCCGGTGTTGCACTTGGCCGCTGCCTGTTCCGGCGTCATGTCGCGGATGGTGCGGTAGAACAGCTCGCAGGTCTGCTTCTTCTGGGTCACCTGCCACTTGCTGGTGCAGGCCTGCAGGGTGAGCTTGGCGTCGGCCTGCGGGTTGCGGCCCATGCCGGCCTGCCAGCAAGCGGCGGAGAGGTCCTGGCCCATCATCTTCAGGCCCGCGGCGTCGGCCTTGTCCTGGTCGCCGTCGTAGCTTTTCGGGTCGGCCGCGTACCAGATCGCGCTCGGGTGGTTGGCGCCGAGCACGGGCACCTTGGCGCTGTCCGGCGCCGGCGCGATGCTGACCAGCCCCAATACGTTGACCTTCGGCCCGTACTGCTGCTGGATCCACGCGCGCACCGGCGCGCCGAAGGCGACCATTGGCAGGGCGGCCTTGCCGTCGTGGGTGAGGGCCACTTCCTTGACCATCCGTACCTGGTAGTCGTTGAAGTAGCTGTAGACCCCTTCCAGGTCCTTGCCCGCGCTGGCCGGCGCGGCGATCGGGGCGATGTCGACGATGGTCTGGTAGGCCGGGGTCTGGGTGGCCTCGACGCCGTTGAAGGTCAGCAGCTGCGCCCAGCGGTCGGTGGTGTTGGACTTCAGGTAGTCCTGGTAGCGGGTCAGCGAGTAGTCCGGCGGGAAGTGCAGCAGCTCGACGCTGCGGCGGTTCTCCAGGGCCATACCCAGGGGCAGGAACAGGTACCAGCTGTAGTCCCAGCCGCCTTTCTGGTTGAGGCGGGTGGCGCCCTGGTAGGCCAGCTCGCCGCTGTCGAGCAGCTTGCGCAAGGGCTCGGTATAGCTGGCCGGCACGCCGGTGATGCTGGCGTGCAGCTTGTCGTTGTCGCGGTTCACCGTGACCTTGGCGTTGGCGTAGCCATCGCGCTGCACGCTCTGGGTGAGGTAGTGCTCGACGGTCTTCTCGAGTGTCCAGTCGCGGTAGCAGATCACGTTGCAGTTGTTGGGGTAGGCGAACAAGCGGGTGACCCGTTGGGCATCGCCCAGGTCGATCTGCGCGTCGGCCATGGCCAGGCCGCTGAAGGCGAGGGCGGCCAGGCCCGATAGAGCAATCTTGTGCATGCTTAACTCCTTGTCAGTGGCCGCCGGGACGGCGGGCGCGCCCATGGTGGACGAAGAGGAGGGGGAATGAAAAGCGCCAGGATATGGCTATTGGCTAGCGCGCTGGTCGGGCTGGGTGCGGTCCAGGCCGATGAACGCGATGTGTGGATGTTCGCCCAGTGGGCCGGCGATCACGAGAACCGCCGATTTCGTGAAATGCTGGTGGACGCCCGGCTGTATGGCGTGGTGCCGATCCACCAGTTGCTACGCTCGGCCTCGGACTGGCGCCTGTGCCAGGCCTCGCCCTTTGCGGTGCCGCCGGCGAGCCATTGGCCGGCGGTACGCTCGACGCTGGCCTTGATCCAGACCCTGGATCGGCAGGGCATCCTGCGTCAGTTCGAAGTGGTGTCGGCCTACCGCGATCCCCGGCTCAATGCCTGTGCCGGCGGCGCGCCAAGCAGCGCGCACATGCGCGCCTTCGCCGTCGACCTGCTGCTGCCAGGCTGGGCCGACCCTAGCCCGCTGTGTCGCTTCTGGCAGCAGCACGGCCAGGCCTGGAACATGGGGCTTGGCCGCTACCCCTCGGGGCGCATCCATATCGACACGGCTGGCTATCGCACCTGGGGCGGTGAAGGCGGGGCCGGCTCGTCGTTCTGCAGCAAGCCCAGGTGAGCCAGGCAGGCCCGACACTCGTCGCCGACCCACTGCGCGAAGCGCTGGCGCTTGCTGCCGTCATCCAGCGGCTGCGGGCTGAGCAGGTGGTAGCCGGAGCCATCGCGCAGGAAGCCGTACGGCGCCTGTAGCTGACCGTTGTCCAGTTCGTCACGGACCATCAGCGCCGAGGCGATGGCCATTCCCATGCCTGCGCTGGCGGCCTGGATCGACAGGTAGAAGTGCTCGAAGTCGCTGCGCGTCGTGTGCTGGATGCCCTGGCCGCTCAAGCGCAGCCAGGTGGCCCAGGCATCGGGGCGTGTGGCGCTGTGCAGCAGGCGTTGGCCCTTGAGATCCGGCGTGGCGACCGGGCCGATCCATTCATCGCAGATCTTCAGGCTGTGCAGCTGGCGGTCCCAGTGGAAGTCATCGCGGCGCAGGGCCAGGTCGATGCCGCCGCGGGCGAAGTCCACCGGGCCGCCGGCTGCCACCAGGTGCAGTTGCAGGTCAGGGTGCCGGGCATGGAAGCGCGGCAGGCGCGGGATCAGCCAGCGCATGGCGATGGTCGGCTCGCAGGACACCACCAGCACGTTGTCGTGGGTTTGCTGGTGCAGGCGCTGCACGGCGCCTTCCAGCTGTTCGAAGATCGCCTGGGTGGTGGCCTGCAGGTCGCGCCCGGCGCGGGTGAGGAAGATCGCTCGGTTGCGTCGTTCGAACAGCTCCACGCCGAGGCTTTCCTCCAGCAGGCGCACCTGGCGGCTGACGGCGCCGTGGGTGACATGCAGGTGCTCGGCGGCGCGCACGAAGCTTTCGGTGCGGGCGGCGATGTCGAAGTAGCGAAAGGCGGTGAGGGGAGGCAGTTTCATGTGCTGGCCTGTTCCGGCGCTATCGCTACAGGAACGATGGATACCGCTGTAGGAGCGGGCTTGTCCCGCGATGAGGCCGGTAAAATTTATGAAGATATGTGAGTAAAACTAGCAGATTAACCTCACTATAAATCGATTTTTACTCGTTCAAGGCAACCGGATAATCCCATCTTCCGTGAATTTTCATCGAGGATACCTGTCCGTGAACGAACTCATCGCCGTCGCCCTCTTCACCCTCCTGGCCGTCATCAGCCCCGGCGCGGACTTCGCCATGGTCACCCGCAGCAGTTATGCACAGGGCCGCAAGGCCGGCCTCGCCGCTGCGGTAGGCATTGCCCTGGGCGTGCAGGTGCATGTGCTGTACACCGTGCTCGGCATCGCCGTGATCATCAGCCAGAGCCCGACCCTGTTCCTGGCCATGAAGGTGGTGGGGGCGGGCTACCTGGTGTACCTGGGCTATAAATCGCTGACCAACACCACGCGCATAAGCCTCGACGGCCTGGCGCACAGCGAGGCCAGCGTGGCGAGCGCCCTGCGCACGGGCTTTCTGACCAACGCGCTGAACCCCAAGACCATGCTTTTCGTGGTCAGCGCCTACACCCAGGTGGTGCAGCCCGGCAGCCCGCTGGCGCTGGACTTCGCCTATGGTGCGTTCATGTCGTTCGCTCACTGGGTGTGGTTCAGCCTGGTGGCGGTGTTTTTCTCCAATCACCTGCTGCGTCGGGCGATGATCGAGCGGCAGGTGGTGGTCGATCGGGTCATTGGCGTGGCGTTGATCGGGCTGGGCTTGGCGGTGATGGTGTCAGGCGCGCGCTGAGGCAGCGATTGCATGAGGCGAGGCCAGCCGATTAACATGGAATAATTCCCATTTACGCAGCCGTGCCGATGAAATCAACCCCACCCGCTCCCGCTGACAGCCTGGATGCCCTGTACAAGGGCTACCACGGCTGGCTGCTGGTGTGGTTGCGGCGACGTCTGGAGTGCCCCCAGCACGCGGCGGACATGGCCCAGGACACCTTCGTGCGCGTTCTCGCCACCGGCCGTTACGTGGCGCCGCGTGAGCCAAGGGCGTTTCTCGCCACCGTGGCGCGGCGACTGCTGATCGACCGTGGTCGTCGGCACAAGCTCGAGCAGGCCTACCGCGAAGCCCTGGCGTTGCATGTGGAACACCTGGAACAGGCCCCCTCGCCGGAGCAGGTGATGGCGGCGCTGCAGGCCCTGGAGCAGATCGATCGGGCGCTGTCGAAGATGGCGCCACGGGTGCGCCAGGCGTTCGTCCTGCGTCACCTGGAAGGGTTGCCCCACGCCGAGATCGCCGAGCGTCTGCAGGTCTCGACCAAGAGCGTGCAGAGCTATCTGGTGCAGGCCCTGCTGCTCTGCCACGCTGCGGCGCAGGACTGTCTGTGAAAGCGCAGACCTTGCAGGCGGCGGCCGAATGGCTGGTGCGCTTGGACGATCAGCCCAGCGCCCATGAGCGTGAAGCCTTTCGCGACTGGCTTGCCGCCGATCCGGAGCACCTTGAGGCCGTCCAGCAGTTGCAAGGCTCGTTGGCGCCGCTACAGGTGTTGCAGCAGGCACCGGCCCGTGCGGCCCTCGGCGCGCTCAAGCGCCAGCGCCGGGTAGGTGGCGTGGCCCGGGTACTGGCCTTGGCGGTGGTGCTGCTGGTACCGCTGGGGCTGTTGCTGCAGCATTTTCCGGCAGCCTACCTGCTGGCCGATATCCGGACCGGCAGCGGCGAATGGAGCAGCCAGATACTGCCCGACGGCAGCCTGTTGAAACTGGACGGTCGCTCGGCGGTGGATGTGCAGTTCGATGGCAACGTCCGCACGCTGCACCTGGTGCGGGGCGAGATCCTGGTAGACGTGGCCAAGGACCCGGGGCGGCCGTTCCGGGTCGTCACCGAGCATGGCAGCGTGCGGGCGCTGGGGACGCGTTTCGTGGTCGAGCGCCTGTCCGAGCGCACGCGCCTGGCGATGCTCGAGTCGAGCACCGAGGTCGACAGTGCCGGCCAGCGGCTGGTGCTGAAGGCGGGGCAGCAAGTGCAGTTCGATGCCGCCGGGCCGGGTGTGCCCGAGGCCATCGATGGCGCGGGCGTCGAGCAGGCCTGGGCCCATCACCAGTTGCTGGTGCGCGAGCAACCGCTGGCCGAAGTGTTGCAGCGCCTGGCGCGCAACCACGGCGGCTACCTGCTGTTCGACCGCCAGTCCCTGGCGGGGATGAAGGTGACTGCGGTGCTGCCGGCCGATGACAGCGAGCGTGCCTTGCGCCTGCTGGCGCGGAGCCTGCCGATCAAGGTCGAGCACTACACGCCGTGGATTACCCGGGTTTCACCGCGTCCTGCCGCCGAGGTCAGATAAAAATCATTTCCATCTGCTTCCAGTTCTCGAATCCCGTGCGTCCTTGCTCTTAGCCAACACATCGGAGATTCGGGAATATGCTGTCATCCTTGCGCGCGCGCATCCCCTTCAAGCCCCGCAACGCCCTGACCATCGGCCTGCACCTGGTGGTCGCCGGGCTGCCCCTGAGCCTTGCCCCGGCGGTCATGGCCCAGCAGCAGTTGCAGCGCTACGACATCGCTGCCGGCGCGCTGGGCGATGTCCTGAGCCAGTTCGCCCGCCAGGCCGGGGTAGCGATCTCGTTCGACGCCGCGCAGGTGGCAGGCAAGCGCAGTGCGGGCTTGCAGGGCAGCTACGGTGTGCAGGAAGGTTTCGCCGCCCTGTTGCACGGTCAGGGCCTGCAGGCTCAGTGGAGTGCCGATGGTTACGTGCTGGTCGCCGTGGCCGGCAGCCCAGGGGCGCTTGAGCTGGGGGCCACCACCATCAACAGCCAGGCGCTGGGCAGCACCACCGAAGGGACCGGTTCGTACACCACTGGCACGACCAGCAGCGCCACCAAGCTCAACCTGAGCCTGCGCGAGACGCCGCAGTCGGTCACCGTGGTCACCCGCCAGCGCATGGACGACCAGAACATGAAGACCCTGGACGATGTACTGCAAGGGGCGACGGGCATCACCATCATGAAAAACGGTGGCGAGCGTTCGATGTACTCGGCGCGGGGGCAGTTGATCGACACGCTGCAGATCGATGGCATCCCCACCAACATCAGCAACGCCTACTCGATGGACGCCATCTCCAAGCCCACCACCGACATCTACGACCGCGTGGAAATCGTCCGCGGCGCGACGGGCCTGATGGAAGGGGCGGGCAATCCCTCCGCGTCGATCAACCTGGTGCGCAAGCGCCCGACCCGCGAGGCCCAGGCACTGGCCGAAGTGTCGGCCGGATCCTGGGATGACTACAAAGGCATGCTCGATGTCTCGTCCCCGCTCAATGGCGAGGGCACGCTGCGTAATCGCACGGTCCTCAGCTACAACAATGCCAACAGCTACCTGGACACCGCGCAGAAAGAAAACCAGCTGTTCTACAGCGTGTTCGAGGCGGACCTGAGCGCCGATACCCTGGTGACACTCGGCTTCACCTACCAGAAGGAGCGCAACTCGGGTTACGACTGGTCCGGATTGCCCACCCGCCCCAACGGCGAGTTCTACCCTATTTCGCGTTCGACCTCGCTGACCGGCAAGTGGAATCATCTGGACAAGCGCAACACCACGCTCTTCGGCGATGTGCAGCGTCAGTTGGGCAACGACTGGAAGCTGGTGGTCGCCGCCAGCCAGACCTGGGCCAAGTCGGACTTTCTCGGCAACTTCACCACGCGCGTGGATGGCAGCGAAGACCGTTTCAGCCTGCAACCCCGGCACTTTCGCTACAACGATACGCAGACCAGTGTCGATACCTACCTGACCGGGCCGTTCCAGCTGCTGGGCCGTCAGCACGAGCTGGTGCTGGGCAGCAATGTGCGCAAGGACGACTTTGACTACCACGGCGGCAATGACGTCGGTTACAGCTACCTGTTCGACATGAACGACCTGGATGCCTTCAATCCGCCCAGGCCCACGGGGCTGGCCGTCAACAAGTGGAAGTACAACAAGACCCAGGAGCAAGAGGGGATCTATGCCGCTGGCCGCTTCTCGCTTACCGATTCGACCCGCCTGATCCTCGGTAGCCGGGTCAGCTGGTTCAAGACCCAGAGCCTGACCCATGTCACCCGCAAGATCGAAGGTGAGTACAGCGCCAACCGAGAGGTCACGCCCTATGCCGGCTTGATCCAGGACCTCGATGAAAACTGGTCGGCGTACGCCAGCTACACCGAGATCTTCAAGCCTCAGGACAATCTCGGAACCGATGGCAGGATCCTCAAGCCCATGACTGGCAGCAACTATGAGATCGGGCTGAAGGGCGAGTTTCTCGAAAAGCGGGTGACCACCGCGATCGCCCTGTTCCAGGCGGACCAGACCGGCAGGCCGGAGGCGCTGAGCGACAGCGAGGCCGAGACCCTGTGCCCGGCGCTGCCCAATGGTTGCTATGCCTCATCCGACAAGGTGCGCAACCGTGGTATCGATCTGGAGTTGGCTGGTGAGCTGCTGCCGGGCTGGAACCTGTCGGCGGGGTACACCTATACCCAGTCCAAGTACATTGCCGGGGCGCAGAAGGGTGAGGATTTCTCGGCGTCCGCGCCGCGTCATCTGTTGAAGATTGCCACGGACTACCGCCTGCCGGGCAATTTCAACCATGTGCGGGTGGGGGGCAGCTTCCATGCGCAAAGCAAGATGACCTACACCGACGCCGAAGTGTCGGACACGTTCAAGATCGAACAGAAGCCATACACCCTGACCAACCTGCATGCGGTCTACGAGATCAGCCCGAACATGGAGCTGCAGTACAACCTGGACAACGTCTTCGACAAGAAGTACATCCAGACCACCGGCAACGACAACTACTGGAATTTCTACGGCGAGCCGCGCAATTTCAACCTGACCTTGCGGACCCGGTTCTGAGGTGTTGAGTCTATGAGAATCGTCGGCAAACCTCCCTTCACCGATATTTGACCCGCATGGTTTCCGTCACCGGGGCATGCTGAAGGTGAGCGACGTGCATTAGCCTTACTGCGAAGTCCCCGCCGGGGCGGGGACTTTGTGGACGAGATTGCATCCATTGGCCTAGGTATTGAGAGTAGACTAATTCCTGCCTTAGCCGCTAATCAATGACGGAACCATGGCGCTCATCGGCTCGATGGCAGCGTGTGCACCCTTCTTGCCTTCCTTCTCAATAGTCTCATTCATTGCCTCATACACGCCCTTGCCCGCATCGTAAATTGACAGAGGGTCAGTTGTGTCCCCAAGGCAGACGACAACGAATTTGATGAGGCTTGTTGTGACGGCGACCATTTTCTCTACTTTTTTGATTTTGAAAATGAAACGCTGAACATCAGCGCTGACGGCCTTGATGTTCTCGACATCATTTTTAGATTGTGCGGCAATTATAGCAATGCCTTTTCCGCTGAGTCTTATGTATAACGGATTAAGCTCGCCAATCTGATTGTTTATTTTGTCCCTTACATCCTGGTCTTCTTCATTCCTGAGCTGAAGCACAAGCTGGGCGAGCAGTTGCCGAACCGCAGAGACTAGCGCTTCTTCGGCACCAAAGAGGTCTTGTACATTGCTTTCGTTAGCCATCGCTGCACCTGTTGATTTATTTATTCATTGCGTGAATGGAGTCTCTAAGCGTCTCGACCTTGTTTGCAAAATCATTGATAGACTGCAACTGGTCTTTTTTAGACAGTGTAGAGAATTTCTGCTCAAGATTTATATTCGCTTTTTTCAGTGCCTCTCCAGCGGCCTTGAACTTCGCCAAGGCATCATCAACCTCTTTTTGATCAGGATGCTGCTGCGCCATGATATACGCAAGGTATCGGTAAATTAGCGCCTGCTCATTGCTCAGGTTTTTGTTTTTTTCGCCTTTGCGTGCCCCGACAAAATCGATGTTGGACACGAGCGCGGTGTTGGAAACACTGGCGGCGTTTGCTACTTCAGTGCTGGCCACATCAGCAACGGCGAGCATGGTGTCTACTTGTCTGTTGACGGCCGCATAGTTGTCGCGCATTAAATTCGTTGCCTTGTCTTTAATAGCAGCGGTAGTGATCATTTCCGAGAGAAGCTTTGTCAATTGCTCGAAGGCTTCGGCATCCTCTTTGTTCAGTACCTGATTTCCATCTGCCCCCTTGATTGTCAAGGCTGCATCTTTAAGGTTCTTTGCGTCATCAGCCAGGAATTGAGGGGACACACCAACCAATGCAGACAGGGCTGCAGCGTAAGTGTTAATGACCACCGCGCTTGCTTCGGCAGTTTTGACATTGGCTGCAAAAGCTTCGCATTCGCCATCAATATTTTTTTTCATTGCGCTGGCGCTAACGTAATTCGTCTTGCCGAGCTCTGAAGACAGCATCGACTCGTAGCACCATTTGACGGACTTTTTCATTATCTCTGAATAGCTTTTGGTAAAGCCAACCGAGCTCTCGTTGAAGTCCTTGACGGCTTGTGTGTTGTATCCACAGCCACTTAAACCGAAAAGCATGACTAGCAAAAGTGCTGGATTTGTCAACTTCATGTGCGGCGCCCCTCCGTTTAACCAGCGGACTGGTGTGATCTGTCCACGGCGGGCAACCCAACGACACTTGCCGTCCGTGGCGTGCTATAAGGGGTGGCTACTTGCCACCCCCTTGTGAGCAAAGACCAAAAGTCCTGGATATGCAAATACGCGGAAGGGGAGGTTTGCTATCAGGAATAATTTTTTAGAACATTAAGTGCTTTAATGGCTGTCAGTATAAGAAGCCATGCAGGCACGCACCGTCCGCAGCACTTACAGATCAAAAGGTCAATGGAAAATCGTCGTAATCATCCACTGTTGTGGCCAAAGCGAAAGTATCGCCTGTCGTTATAAATAGTATGATCGGCTAAAGCGATTAGAAGTGAACCGTGCCCGCTGAACGATGGCCTCGATTCTCAGGGCTATCGGTATGGCGTTTGCCCCAGAAAATGCCTGGATGAAGCCTGTCGAGACTTTCAGATGTCGAGCCCAGCCCCGCCAAGGTGGCTTAGGGCAAGGCGTGGCGTTTGGGCTTGATACGCTTCAACGGCGTGTACACCTCGGCTTCCTTATCTGCAAAGGAGCAGGCGGCGTGAAGAAAGGTGTGGGAAGATACGCAGATTCACCGGAAACAAAAAAGCCTGCACAAGGCAGGCTTTTTGTCGTTTCGTACATTGGCATAGGCAACGTAAGAAGCAAGTGTTTGGTGGCTACACAGGGACTTGAACCCCGGACCCCAGCATTATGAATGCTATGCTCTAACCAACTGAGCTATGTAGCCGACTTGGCGCGCATTATTAGCTCGAATCGCGATTCTGTCAACAACGTTTTCAAAAAAAATTTCCAACCTTTCAAAAACTTAGCCGGGCAGGGCGCTTCAGCGCACGATCAGCCAGTGGCCGAGCAGGTTGTGCAGGCGCAGTTGCTGATCGGCGGCCAGGCGTTCGAGGCTCTGCGGCGGGTGGTCGAGGTCGAAATCGCCGCTGACCCGCTGGTAGGCGGCCTGCTCGTTTAGCAGCCAGACCCGCTGGCCACGGTAATCGGCCAGGCGCTCCAGCACCTCGCTCAATGGCAGGTTCCTGGCCTTCAACTGGCCGTTGCGCCAGGCATCGGCCAGCTTGACGTCGATCTTCTCGACCGGATTGATCCGGCTTTCGTTGAACGTCACCCGTTCGCCGGCATTGACCAGGCGCTGGTCGCCACCCTGCAGGACCGCGGCCTTGCCGTTGAACACCACCAGTTCGTCGTGGTCGGCGTGGCGGGCGATCTGCAGGCGGGTGCCGAACACCTGGATCCGCGTGTCATCGACCTGCACCTCCATGGCCCGGCCATCGAGCATCACCTCCAGGTAGACCTGGCCCTGCACCAACTGCAACTGTCGGGTGCGCCCACGCAGGTCGACATTCATCGCACTGGCGCTGTCCAGGTGCAGGGTCGAGCCATCGGCCAGGCGTACGCTGCGGCGCTCGCCGCTGTCGGTGTGCAGTTCGCTGCCCAGGCGCTGCATCACCGGCCAGTAGAGCCAGGCCAGTGCGCCCACCAGCAGCAGAAACAGCAGCCCCAGGCACAGCCCGGCACGGCTGCGGCGGACCTTGGCGATGCGTGGTCGCGGGCGCGCCGCCGGTACCTGCAATTGCTGCCAGTAGGCTTCGAGCTGGGCATAGGCCCTGGCGTTGAGCGGGTCCTGGCACCAGCTGGCGAATGCCTGGCGCAGGGCCTCGTCGCAGCCGGGTTGGCGCAGGCGCGAGAACCAGTCCAGGGCTTCCTGCTCGGGGTCGGGCGTGGGCTGCAAGGCGGGCATCGGGCTCATGGGATCGGTCTGCTCGCAGGGGGAGGGCGGTTTCGCCCCGCATTTACAGGGAAGAGGAGAAAGGATGCTAAATATATTGAGAATTATTTACAAGTACGTGTCGGATGGAAGGCTCGCCCAAATAAAAAGGTAGCTTCGTATCTATTTGTTTCACGATAATCGGATCCCAACCCGCGGACGGACATCCAGCCCATGGCCATCAGCAGTACCACGACTTCCAGCGCCAGCAGCCCGGCAAACCAGGCCTCCCCGCTGGTGATGCGCATCATCGGTTTCTGTGCCCTGGCGCACCTGATCAACGACCTGATCCAGTCGGTGCTGCCGGCGATCTACCCGATGCTCAAGGCCAACTACGACCTGAGCTTCGCCCAGATCGGGCTGATCACCCTGACCTTTCAGATCACCGCGTCGCTGCTGCAGCCGTGGGTGGGCTTTATCACCGACAAGCGGCCCACGCCGAACCTGCTGCCGATGGGCACCCTGTGCACCCTGGCGGGCATCGTGATGCTGGCCTTCGTCGGCAGCTTCCCGATGATCCTGCTGGCCTCGGCGCTGGTGGGCATCGGCTCGTCGACCTTCCACCCCGAGACCTCGCGCATCGCCCGGCTGGCCTCCGGCGGGCGCTTCGGCCTGGCCCAGTCGAGCTTCCAGGTCGGCGGCAACGCTGGCTCCGCCCTCGGCCCGCTGCTGGCGGCGGCGATCGTGATTCCCTTCGGCCAGACCCATGTCGCCTGGTTCGGCGTGGCCGGGCTGTTCTTCTTCGCCGTGACCCTGATGCTGCGCCGCTGGTACAAGGAACACCTCAACCAGGCCAAGGCGCGCAAGGCGGTGCAGGCCACCCATGGCATCTCGCGCCAGCGGGTGATCCTGGCGCTGGTGGTTCTGGGCCTGCTGGTGTTCTCCAAGTACTTCTATATGTCCAGCTTCACCAGCTACTTCACCTTCTATCTGATCGAGAAGTTCCAGCTGTCGGTGGCCAGTTCGCAGTTGCACCTGTTCCTGTTCCTCGGCGCGGTGGCGGCGGGCACGTTCTTTGGCGGGCCGATCGGTGACCGCATCGGGCGCAAGGCGGTGATCTGGTTCTCGATCCTCGGGGTGGCGCCGTTCACCCTGGCGCTGCCGTATGCCGACCTGTTCTGGACCACCGTGCTCAGCGTGGTGATCGGTTTTGTCCTGGCGTCGGCGTTCTCGGCCATCGTGGTGTATGCCCAGGAACTGGTGCCGGGCAATGTCGGGATGATTGCCGGGATCTTCTTCGGGCTGATGTTCGGCTTCGGCGGCATCGGCGCGGCGCTGCTGGGGTATGTGGCGGATCTGCGTGGGATCGAGTATGTGTATGGGGTTTGTTCGTTCCTGCCGTTGTTTGGGTTGTTGGCGGTGTTTTTGCCGGCTACTGGCAAGAAATGACAGCGAAAGGCCCCTCGCTGGATTTCAGCGCGGGGCCGGGATCGCGCTTCTGATGAAATAGTGTCCGTTCATTTCCCCTCGGAGCCTAGGCCTGCCAATTTACGGCAAGCCCAAGCAGATCCCCAACGGCGGCTCCCCCGAAGAGTGCTCAACTCGCAAACTGGATTAGAACCAGGATCGCCCTCCGTAGGGCTCGTCCGATGGGTTTTCTGCATAAGTAGTATCGAACACCATTGGGAATTTTATGTCTCTTGACATTTTAACGGCGTAATACGCTCTTTCGTGAATAACCATCACTTGACTGTGAAGGCGGGTAAAATGTACGCCTTCAATCCAGCGCGAAAAGTCCTTGACGTAAACGCCAACTATATAGCCAGACCCATCATGGCCTGTGAAGTTATTTGCCAGTTCGGCATATTGCGTAATGTATGTGCCTCGCCCAGCCAGCCCGCCTCCTGAATGGCTAATATCCAAACCCGACTCTAGGGAATTGACATCCTCTATTGTTTTTGTTCCATGGAGCCCAATCAGCTGCCAGCCCTCTGGGATGTTCTTTGGACTGTTAACGATATTCATGGGGAATTTATCTGTTGTGTAGGTCCTGGTATAAGTAGAAGTGGTGTAGGTATCAGATGTTTCGATTTTTACACTGGCAGGCAAATTTCGTTGGGTGGGTGACTTTTTGAAAAAGCGACGTAAGGACTCAGAAATGTTACCGCTAGGGTCCCGACGGTTTATCGGGTCGCCTAGGCAGTACGCATATGAGTTCACCCCGCCCGCAGCGAAAGGACTCATGTTATCCGGACTGTTGAATCGCATCAAAACCGGATTGAATGCTCGTAATCCATTACCCAGAAGGTAATTGTCCGTGAGGGGCTCCAGTCGTTCACCATTAAATCCAAGGGTATTACCTAGTGCAGGAAGTAAGCCATAACATGAATAGGGTAAGTTTTGTGATGAATGTGCTTTATTGGCTTCGAAGAGAACAGAGTTTTGTTGGTCCGAAGCCAACAAGACATTGACGCCCGCCTGGTTATTCATAACGCTCCCTCCACCGTGGTCTGGGTTTTATTACCACAATCGCGCCTCAAGCAGCCTGCTAGCAAAAAGGCTGCAAAGGGGTAAGCTTTGAACGTCGATGCCAGTAAAATGGTTCGTCCGGTTTTGATTGGCATGGCAGCGGCCTGAGAGCGCCTATGAAAGCTTGAACTTGGGCCGTCTTTAGTGGTTTGGCAACTGTCAGAAATATTAGGTGGTTGTTTCAAGGCTGCGTAATGGTGGGGTTGCAAACCGGCCTTTCGCTGCTTGACCCTTGGACCAAGAACCGCTGTTGTGATTAGCGGATTGACGCCTCAGGGCTCCCTGGCCTAGAGTGCCGCCTCCTCAATCCCTGCGTAGTCAATGCAATGCGCCGTACCCGTAGTCCCCGCCCACACCGCCAGCCTGTCGCCCCGACAGCGCGCCGCGCGTGGCCGAGCGACACGGTGCTCAAGCGTCGACGCAGTGTGCTGTTCGCCTTCACCTTCTCGCCACATCTTGCCCTGAACTGATCCGCGCCCCTGCCTCCCGCGCCTTTGCGGCGAGATCGCGGGCGCCTGCGTTCGAATATCTTTCAGCGGATTTTCCAGTCGGCCAGGGCCAGAGCCCCTGCGCGCCGGCTTGCAAGGAGTGGTACATGAACATGCGTTTGCTGGCGGGCCTGTTGTTCGCCGTGTCGGTGGTCGGTTTCAGCCTCGGGGCGAGCCTGCCGCTGGTGTCGTTACGCCTGCACGAAGCGGGGGCGGGGACGCTGGAGATCGGCATCATCTCGGCGATCCCGGCGGCGGGCATGATGCTCTCGGCGTTCATGGTCGATGCCTGCTGTCGGCACCTGACCCGCCGGGTCATCTATCTGCTCAGCTTCAGCCTGTGCACCCTGAGCATCGCCCTGCTGGAGTGGGCCTTCGACTCGATGCTGTGGCTGGCGCTGCTGCGCCTGGGGCTTGGCATCGGCATGGGCATCGCGATCATCCTCGGCGAGTCGTGGGTCAACGAACTGTGCCCGGAGCACAACCGCGGCAAGATCATGGCCCTGTACGCCACCAGCTTCACCGGCTTCCAGGTGCTCGGCCCGGCGCTGCTGGCGCTGCTTGGCGCCGACAGCCCGTGGCTGACCGGCGTGGTCACCGCCGGCTACGGCCTGGCGCTGCTGTGCATCCTGTTCACCGTGCCCAACGACCATGTCGAGCATGGCGACGAGGGCGAGAAGAGCTTCGGACTGGCCGGCTTCTTCCGCATCGCCCCGGCGCTGTGCGTGGCGGTGCTGTTCTTCTCGTTCTTCGATGCCGTGGTGCTGTCGCTGCTGCCGGTGTATGCCAGCAGCCATGGCTTTGCCGTGGGCGTGGCGGCGCTGATGGTGACGGTGGTGTTCGCCGGTGACATGATCTTCCAGCTGCCCCTGGGCTGGTTGGCCGACCGGGTCGAGCGCACCGGGCTGCACCTGGTGTGCGGGCTGGTGGCGATGAGCATCGGTATCGCCTTGCCCTGGCTGTTGCAGATGACCTGGCTGCTGTGGCCGCTGCTGGTGGTGCTCGGGGCGGTAGCCGGGGGCATCTATACCCTGGCGCTGGTACTGATCGGGCAGCGCTTCAGGGGCCAGGACCTGGTGACCGCCAACGCCAGTGTCGGCCTGCTGTGGGGCGTCGGCAGCCTGGTCGGGCCGCTGGTCAGCGGCGCGGCGATGGATGTGGCGCCCCATGGCTTGCCTATGGCGTTGGCGCTGATGGCGGGGTTGTTCGTGTGTTTTGCGCGGCAGGCGTATCGGCGGGCGGGGCGGTTGCAGGCTGCGGTGGATTGACGGAGTGGCTGGTCATCCGAAGTGATGATCTGTACCACGCACTCAACTGTAGGAGCGGCCTTGTGCCGCGAAAGGGCCGCAACGCGGCCCCGGCGATCTTTGCGCAAATACTGAAATCCAGGGGCCGTTGCACGGCCCTTTCGCGGCACAAGGCCGCTCCTACAGGGGGCGTACGCACATGGGCGTAGGCACCTGGGCAGCCTAGCTTAGTGCCGCGGCTCCAGATCCCCCGAATACAACTCATCCTCGGACTCTTCCGCCCCCGCGATCTTGTGCTCCTCGGCCGCCCAGGCCCCCAGGTCGATCAACTTGCAGCGGTCCGAGCAAAACGGCCGGAACGGGCTCTTCTCCCCCCATTCCACGGGCGCCCCACAGGTCGGGCAATCAACGGTCATCGGCTGGCTCATGGCTGGCCTCCTCGCAAAGTCAGGTAAAAGTGGTGCAGGCGGTCGATCTCGTCGTGCAGCGATTGCAGATCACGATCGTTGACCACCACGTCATCGGCATGGCGCAGGCGTTCTTCCCGGGCCAGCTGGGCCTTGAGAATCGCCTGCACCTGCTCAGGATTGGTGTTGTCCCGTTGCAGGGTGCGCTGCACCTGCAACTCGGTCGGCGCATCGATCACCAATATGCGCTGGGTCTTGCTGAGCTGCCCCGACTCGATCAACAGCGGCGACACATACACCGCATAGGGCGTCTCGGCCTTGGCCAGGTAGCTGAAGATCTCCTGGCCGATCAGCGGGTGCAGCAGCTGCTCCAGCCATTGCCGTTGCGCAGGGTCGGCGAAGATCTGCTGGCGCAGGGCGCCACGGTCGAGCTGGCCATCCTCCAGCAGCACGCCGGGACCGAAGCGCTCGACGATGCTGGCCAGGGCAGGGCGCCCCGGCTCGACAACCCAGCGCGCGGCTTGGTCGGCATCGACCAGGTGCACGCCCAGCTCGACGAAACGCTCGGCGGCGGCGCTCTTGCCGCTGCCGATGCCGCCGGTCAGGCCGAGAATCCAGGGGGTGAAAGGCGCTGTGCTCATCAGGTTCCAAGCAGTTGCAGGTAAGAAGCGACTATTTCATCACCCCAGAGCACGGCGATCCACCCCGCAATCGCCAGATAAGGCCCAAAAGGCAACGCAGCGCCCATTTGCGTGCGCTTCAAACGCACCAGCGTCAGCCCGATCAGCGCCCCCACCAGCGAGGCCAGCATCAACGTCAGCGGCAAAATCTGCCAACCGCCCCAGGCCCCGAGCATGGCCAGCAGCTTGAAGTCGCCAAAGCCCATGCCCTCCTTGCCGGTCACCAGCTTGAACACCCAGTACACCGTCCACAGGCTCAGATAACCCGCAACGGCGCCCCACACCGCATCGGCCAGCGGCACCAGCAGCCCGAAGGCGTTGACCACCAGCCCCAGCCACAACAGCGGCAGCACCAGCACATCCGGCAGCAACTGATGCTCGGCATCGATCAGGCTCAAGACGATCAGCCCCCAGGTCAGCAGCATCACCGCCAGCGCCTCCACGCCCGGCCCGAAATGCCACGCCACCAGCAGCGAGAGTAGGACGCTGGCCAGCTCCACCAGTGGATAACGCGCACTGATCCGCGCCTTGCAACCCGAGCAACGCCCGCGCAGGGCTAGGTAACTCAACACCGGAATGTTTTCCCACACCCGGATCGGGCGCTGGCAATGCGGGCAACGCGAAGCCGGCAAACACAGATCGAAGCGCTCGTGCTCGGCCTGCGGCAGCCCCAGCACCTCCTGCGCCTCGCGCTGCCACTGGCGCTCGAGCATCAGCGGCAGCCGGTACGCCAGCACATTGAGAAAACTGCCCACCAGCAACCCCAGCACCGCGGCCAGGGCATAAAAGAACGGCGGATGATCGACGATTACGGCCCAGGCATTCATGTTCAGATCAGGCTACCCAATTGGAAGATCGGCAAGTACATCGCCACGACAAGGCCCCCCACCAGCAGCCCGAGGATCAGCACGATGGCCGGCTCCAGCAGCGTGGTCAACTGCTCCAGCGCCTGGCTCACCTGCTCTTCGTAATGTAGCGCGGCCTTGTCCAGCATGGTGTCGAGGGTGCCGCTGGCCTCGCCGACCGCCATCAGCTGGCGCAGCAGCGGCGGGAACAGCCCGTCAGCCTCCATCGCCTGTTGCAGGCTGGCCCCATTGGCCACGCCCTGGCGCAACGCCAGGATCGCCCGCTCATGCAGGCAGTTGCCACTGACCGGCGCCACCGTTGCCAACGCATCCAGTAACGCCACGCCGGCCGTATAAGATGTCGCCAGGCTGCGCGCAAACCGCGCCAACGCCGCCTGCCCGAGCAAGGTGCCAACCACCGGCACCCGCAGCCCCCAGCGCACCATCCACAGGCGCGCCGGCAGATGCCGCCGATAAACCTCCCGCCCACCAACCCCAAGCACAGTTATCAACAGCACCAGCCACCCCACGTGATTGCCCAGCCCTGTGGATAAATCGATCACCCACTGCGTGAACGCCGGCAGCGCCTTGTCGAAACTGGCGAACAGCCCCTGAAAGCGCGGCACCACCTCCAGCAACAACAACGCTGCCACCCCGAGCCCCGTCAGCAGCAACAGCGCCGGATACAGCATCGCCTTGCGCACCTTCTGCCGCAGCGCCTGGCGCTTTTCCAGCATCCCCGCCATCTGCTCCAGCTGCCGGTCCAGCGTGCCCGACTGCTCGCCCACCCGCACCAGGTTGCAGTACAGCGCATCGAACCACGCCGGGTGGCGCTGCAACGCCTCCGCCAGCCCCAGCCCCGCCGCCACATCCTGTTTCAACCGCGCCAGCAACGCCGACATGCCGCTGTCCACCGTGCTGCGCGCCATCACCTCGAACGCCTGCAACAACGGCACCCCCGCCGTCAGCAAGGTCGCTAGCTGCCGGCTGAACCCCGGCGCATCCGGCTTGCCCACCCGCTGCGGCCAACGCCACTGCAACCCACCCGCCAACCTCACCCGTGTGGCCCGGATGCCCTGGCGTTGCAGCCAGGCCTGCACGAACGCCGGGCTGCGCCCCGGTTGCTGGCCGTGTTGACGAGCGCCGGAGGCATCGATGCCCTCCCAGGCGTAGAGGCGGGTAGACGGTGGCATGCGAAGGTCCTTTGCAGTGCGGCGACAAGCCCCGTAACAGCTTGCCGGGCCCGAGGCCGGGCGCGTTTCCATGACGCTCACTAGAGTAGTTCAGCGAAGATGACGCCCTGCCGTGCAGGGGTGACAAAAGGTGTCGGTTCAGGCCTACTGCGCGCCTGCCGGCCGGGGCGCAACCCAAGATGAAATGCGCCGACCGCGCCTCCATGTATTACGAAGGAAGACCGTTCATGAAAGGGCAACGAGGTATTACCCTGATCGAACTGATGATCGTCGTGGCGATCATCGGCATCCTGGCGACCATCGCCATCCCCATGTACACCAACCATCAGGCCCGGACCAAAGCCGCGGCGGCGCTGCTGGAGATCTCCGCGCTGAAAACGCCGATGGACATCCGCCTGAACGAAGGCAAGGACGTGCCCGACGTCGCCAGCCTCGGCGGCCAGCCCGCCACCGCCCATTGCGCGATCACCGCCAGCGGCACGGCGGCCGACGGCACCGCCAGCATCGCCTGCACCCTGGTCGACGCACCGGCCAATGTGCTGGGCAAGACCGTGACCCTGGCCCGCACCCAGGCCGGGTGGAGCTGCGTGACCACGGTGGAGGAAGACCTCGCGCCGAATGGCTGCAAGGCGCCGTGAAAGTGAGGTGAAACAGGGGTTTGCGTAACGGACACGGCAATGGTACGTTGCGCAACACGCCGGTGTAGCTCAGTCGGTAGAGCAGCGCACTCGTAACGCGAAGGTCGCAGGTTCGATTCCTGTCTCCGGCACCATTTTTGGCCGCCTTGGCTTGCTTCAAATTCTAGAAGTGTTAGAGGTAAAGCTCGCCTAGTGCGGGCTTTTTCCGTTTGATGGCATTGAAGGATGCTGTATCCAGTGTCGTATAATCCCAAGGTTGCAATGCGCCAATTCGCACAAGAGGAGATGCTCAATGCGACTTTTGCATTATCTAGAAATCGAAAATTTTAAACGATTCGGCACTCGTCAGCGCATTGAGTTAGACCACCCGGCTGTACTGATTGGCCCTAATAATTGTGGCAAGACTAGTGCTATACAGGCTTTGGCTTTGTGGTCTCAAGCAATTCGCACATGGTATGAGATTCGTAAAGAGTCAGCAGCAAAAGAGCGAACAGCGACGTCGTTGAACCGTTTAAATATTGTGGCGGTTCCTGTTACAAGAACGCGCTTTTTTTGGCACAATACTCAAGTCAGGAAGGCCAATAAAGACATACCATTAATAATCACTGTGGGTGTCGAGTATGAGGGTGAGGTCTACTCCTTGCCAATGCGTTTTCGTAGCCAAGGTGATGAGCTGGTGTACTGCTCTCCTGATGAATCTGTCATGGGGAATCTGGATTTAATAGCGTACGCGGCTAGCTTGAAAGTCGAGCTGCTCTATCCTATGTCTGGGTTGGATACAGAGGAGCCAATCCTACAGCCAGGTCGAGTTGATGTTTTGCTCGGGCAGGGGCGCACAGCTGATGTACTGAGAAACCTTTGCCTAGTTGTTGCAAAGACCTCCGAAGAGGACTGGCAGCGAGTCACCGGGCTAATCAAACGCCTATTCAGTGTTGAACTTGGATATCCAGAGGAAACGACTCGTGGCAGTATCACTCTGACTTATCGTCAGAGGGGCGTTAAGGAGGCCTTGGATATTTCTTCGGCTGGCCGAGGGATGTTACAAATTTTGCTTGTGTTTGCATACCTGTATTCACACAAAGGTAGTGTGCTCTTGGTCGATGAGCCAGATGCGCATTTAGAGATTTTGAGGCAAAAGCAAATTTATGTTTTGCTTAGGGATATTGCCAGCGAGAATGGGTCGCAAGTGGTATTGGTGACCCACTCTGAGGTCATCTTGGATGAAGCCTTAGACACGAATTTGACGCTTTTGCTTGAGGGCGTATCTGATGATTTGGCAGGACGTCAAGAAATTCGTAACAGTCTCAAGCATTTCGGCGCAGACCACTACGTTAAAGCCCGCGAACGTGGATATGTTCTGTATGTAGAAGGTGGGACTGATGTCGATATGTTACGTGCTTTGAGCGAGCATATCCAACACCCAGTGGCAAGTATCTGGGATGAGCGTATCAATACTTTTTATGTGCAAAATAACTATCCTTTACAGGACTTGCAAGCGGAGCTAGAGCGTGTAGAGGGTGGTTTCGGTATCACTCCTTTAGATCACTTCAAAGGGTTGAAGAATTTACTCCCAGGGCTGAAGGGGCTTGCAGTATTAGATAATGACGGTCAAGGTCGCCAAGATCGCAACTTTGGTGATCTGAGAATGTGTTATTGGAGACGTTATGAGACGGAGAACTACTTTGTAACTCCAGATCTTTTACGTCGGTATACTGTGGCGCAATACCCTGCAGATGATCTGTTCTCCCAACAGACCATTGGTGCTATAGATGAGGTTCTTTCGCAGGTAGTGATTGAGCTTGTATTTGATGGTGATGTTACCGATTACAGTGCTTGGCAAGAGTCACCAGCAGAGGCCGCTCGGTTGGTATGGGAGGCGAAAACTGAACGGAGAAAGCTTAGTCGCCTGGCTGATGAGTTTTTCCGGAGACTTGCTCGCAGGATCGGAGGTGGAATGCTTCTGAAAAAGGGAGAGTTGCATCGCCTTATGAGTTTTGCGAAGCTATCTGCAAATGCAGAGGCAGAGGTTAGGGTAAAGCTTGATCTTCTTTACGAAATTTTTGAGAGCGCTAGCCCTCTTAATGAAGAAAGGGTAGAGCGATCAGAGTGAGTGCTGTTTTCAAAAGAGCACGCGGGCTGTTCGGCAAAAATGGGGCGGATCTATTTTTTCTAAGATTTTTCTGAAAAATGCATACGTCCCCATTTTTGTCCGAAACTACTTTTCACGAAGAGTAGAAATTGGCCGGCAGCAACTTATGGGTATCTAAGGAAGTTTGAAGATGTCCCCATTCACCAAATGCCTTGGCAATTCGTTCCAATGATCAGGCCATAAACACCTCTCCAGTCTAACTCCCAGTCAGAAAGCTAATATGCAACTTGGTCAACATGTTGGCAAAATGACTTTTATGTGTTGGCTGAGAGTCCAGTGTCGGCGCAAAAAACGTAATCTAGAGCAGCCAAGGCCCGCCTACTTGGCGGTTTAGCCCAATTGATACCTATTTGTAGTTGGCTGAAGCAACTAATCAAGGAATGAAAAATATGAAATTCAGAAGAAAAGGATACAAGGCATTTCTCGATATTGTCGACGGAGACGATTCACGCACAACTCAAGCCTTATACCGTCTATTTGTTACCGCAGTCGCAGCTGTTTTATTGGTTTTCCTTGTAAATTTACTCTCGATCGGGAAAAGCTCATTTGGTGAGTGGGGAGACTTCTTTGGTGGCGTACTCAATCCAATACTAACTTTTCTTACCTTCATGGGGCTATTGATAACGATCGTTATTCAGCAGGCGGAGCTTAAAGAGTCTCGAAAAGAGTTTAAACGCTCAGCAGATGCGTTAGATGATCAAAGCAAGAGCTTAAAGAAGCAAAATTTTGAGAGTACATTCTTCCAGATGCTATCTCTACATAACGATATTGTTAATTCCATAGATCTTGTTGAGAAAGAAAGTGGAAATACAACAAAAGGCAGAGATTGCTTTAGGGTTTTTTACACGCGGCTTGCTCGTCTTTACCGAGAGACAAAAAATAAAGGTAAAGGAAAGTATCCGCCTGAAAGTATTGCTGAGCTTTCTTATACTTTGTTCTGGAAGGATCATCAGACTGAGTTAGGGCATTATTTTAGGTACCTATACAATCTTATAAAATTTGTCGATGAGAGCGAATTCTCCGAAGGTCCCTACATAAAGCTAGTGAGAGCTCAGCTATCTGATCAAGAGCTTTTTCTTCTTTTCTATAACTCAACATCCAATCAAGGTCATAAATTTCGCACTTATATCGAAAGGTACGCATTATTCGATAACATGCCGACAGTCAGGATACTCGACAATAGGCATCTGAAACTATACTCCGAGAGCGCATATGGGGAGTCCAGTTAACTAGTTTGCAAGTACCGATTTTTTGGTGTTCGCTTAAAGCGCGTCATTAACTCAAACGTTAATGGCCGCTTTTGGCTGATAGCAGTCTTCCACGGATTACAACTAAGGGTCGAAAGCGATCATCCACGATCGTCAATTTCGACTCTTAACAATTTTTCGATAATAAGAAAGAGGGCAAAGAAATGGGTCCAAATAAAGGGGGCAGATTTGAATGGCACTTACTTGACAATCAACAGTTTGATCTGTAAGAAAAAATGAATAAGGGCTGGCCTTGGTCCACGGTGATAGTTGCGAAAAACACACCATTAACCCAAGGACGCCACCCAGAATGGATCGTAGACGTCAAATCCTTCAGCATCAACAGCAGCGTTTTCGCCACCATGCTTCGACCAGTGACGCTCAGGCATTTTTCAATCTCCTCATGGCTCCCGAGTTGCTAATGCATGTCGAGTCAACTTTGCCAACACGTCGAGAGCGCCTGTTTCCACCCACCGAAACGCTCTCGATGTTCCTTGCTCAAGCAATGAGTGCTGATCGCTCCTGCCAGCAGGGGGGCAATGACTTTTCCATCAAGCGATCCTGCAACGGTATGAAGCCTAACAGCACTCGTACAGACGCCTTCTGCAGAGCCAGACAGCGCCTACCGGTGGAGATGGGCTCAACACTGGTTCGTCACACGGCGTCATCGGTCATTGATCAGGCGCCCTCGTCGTGGCGTTGGATGGGGCGGCCCGTAAGTCTTGTCGATGGAACAACCGTTTCGATGCCCGACACGGTAGCCAACCAGGTTGCTTATCCGCAATCACGGGGCCAGAAGGTTGGTCTGGGTTTCCCACTTTGCCGAATGGTTGGCATCGTTTGTCTATCCAGCGGTGCCGTTCTGGATGCGGCACTGGGCCGATTCCGGGGGAAAGGCGGCGATGAACAGACCTTGCTCGGGTCAATGCTCGATGCAGGCCGCCATGGATGAGCATGGCGCAGTATGAACAGGCGCCGGAGAGGCTGACGGTGAGAGAGCTGAATGAATCGCCCCTGGTTTCGCAGACACCTCCAAGCCTCATAATGAGGCCCAAATAGGAGGTGCCATGAGTCGTCACCGTTACCCTGAAGAATTCAAGATAGAAGCGGTCAAGACTGAGCGTTCGTAAATGGACATTAAGGCTTTGGATGGAGACTGCTTTCGGCCGGTAGCGGCCTCCACGAAACGCGGCTATGGGGCGGTAGCGGTCAGTTACGACCAGCACCTAACTACCAAAGTCGATGCAGAGAGGTTACGACCAGATGTCTCTCCCCGCTAAAAGTTGGATATATCATTCGCACCATGAAAGAGATGCAACTTCAATAAGTCCATCAAAAAATGGATTTCATCATAAAGATGATGGGATCTTGAAGGCCCTTTGCATATTTTTATGTGTCTTTCATAGAGATTTATTTTGGGATTCTATTAAATTTGTGAGAGTTTTGGGCGTGCGGATTTTGATCTCATCAATCAATCGATTGAGCTTTGACTCTCTATCTAAATCACTTTTCGAGCCATCGATAAAAACTTTTGCTATATTTGCAAAAAGTTCATGGGCCAGTTCCACGATGGATTCCACAGGCAGCCCAACGTGTGAACTGCCCTTCAGATAATCTAGATCATTGACATTATATACTTTGTACCCTCCAAGGCTGCACACCGGGCGAATTGTGGCATTGATAACATCTAGAAAATAATCATCTTTTTTGATGGGTGCTTTTTCAGAGCCATCAAGCGTGCAATCAATTAGACTCTTGAAAACAGATTGGTTTAAAAGTCGATCATTAGGCTTTTCGATATATATGTATGGGACAGATATTGCGCGATTGCCTATTATCGCCTTGGGGGCATATTTCATAGCAGCCGAATTGTGCTTTAGGTAATTGTTAATAACGTAAATCTCATAAAACTTCCCAATGAACAGAAAGTCATATGCTTTCATGAACGCCTTCTTACAGTCCTCATGGAAGTCACCACGGTATCTTTCAGGTGATTTCAAGACTCCAATTGAATTTGACTTGAATATTTTGTCAATCTCAGCATTGAGATTTTTGTCTTTTTTTAGCGGCCTGTATTTTGTCTTTTTGAGAGAGGTTGTTCCAATAAAACAAAAGACTACCCAGTTGTGGTAGTATTCTGTGAGTATTGAAAGGTTGTGAATTAGTGCGTCTAAGTTATATGAGAACCTCTCGTCGGTAACGTACCAATAAGGGCCGTTCGCTTGTTCGTCGAGACATTTCTCAACTTCCTTAGTAATATGCAAAACTTTTCTTAGTTGATAGTCTAATGAGTTTTCACAGCTAGCTCTAAACATGTGATGTTCATAATTATCCATTACTTCTAGTGCAGGGATTAACATTGAGTTCCTTCTGGGTCTGTGTGTGCTTATGAAGCATAACCAAATGCTATTACCTTGTCTATGAAGCTCGCTCGCTCAGGTGACTCAGAAGACTTTTGTGTTGTACACATTCTCCACGAGCGATGCTTGCCACTGCCTAGACTACTATTGATAAGCTATGATTGGTTCCAAGCCAGCGCTGTAATTTGATAGAGCCGAAAGCTCACCAAGGATATATGCAGCAGCTCTTCGAACAGGTGCAGCCATTCAGATGGATTTGAAAATGTTAAACAATATCTGTATGACCATTTTTGTCGGCAAGCGGTCTTAAATGAGGGGCAGCATTGGGTCGATAGCAGTCAGTCGCGAACGGCTGCAATCGACCCGTCACGGCCACTCAGCACTGGGATTGCGGTTCCAATTTCAGCCCGCACCACAGACAAGTATGGTTCAGGAGTGCTAAGCGAGCGGTGTGATTCAGGCGGTTTTAAGAATGCTCGCGGCCTCTTTCACGCGTCCAACTTGGATCATTTGAAAGAGCCCTCGCTCAATGTCAACGACACGAATAGTAGGCAGGTAGGTTTGAGCGATATAAGCCAGATGTTCGCACCACCCCTCATAGGCATTCGAATTCCCCCTACTGGTTGGAATGCTGGTTTTGTCTTCTTTAACCGCTGCTAATACAGTGTCGTTGTGGATTTGATGGATTTGCATGATCTGCCTGTCCAGTGTCGCGGATTTCTCCGGATCTAGATACATACGGACCTTGCTTACAAACGAGACCTTCGAAAATTGAGGAAGTCCCAGTTTAGCGATTTCGTAGAGCGTCGGGCGGGCGTGATTTGTGAACAGCGCTGAGGCTGGCTGGCGTCGAACCGTGGTAAGAAAGTGAGGTATGGCTGATTACTGACTGCCGCGAAGGACCTGTGGATCTTCGCCGAGCGGAGGCCGCTTCTGGTCGCTAGCTGCCATTTTCGGCGGATTCTGTCGTTCCCCATCTAGCGTTTTGAAGCGGGTGGTCTTCGCTCTCACTGGAGTCCAGAGATTCCTGATTTGATTCCACGGAAAGCCATAAACAGCTGATTTGTTTGTAGATACCCTATGAGGTACATCAAAAAATCCATCAAATTCCAGCCCGCGAAAACCGGGCGCTCACGCCCAACAACCGTCCGTCTGTCTCCGTACTGTTCTTCGTATACCTCGATCAAGCTTTGTTCAGCTGCCCCGAACCGGCTCGTTGGGTGGCATCTACGTGTCCTTGAGTTGTAGGCAGTTTCCCGCAGCACCAATCTCCTTTTCCCAGCCTTCCTAAGCTTGCATTAGCAAGCCCCAAGGAATAAATTCCCTCCGTCGCCGAAGCATCGGCGACGCGACCTTGGCCGGTCGGAATCGAAAGGCGCAACAGCGCCCAGTCTTCATCGCAGGCGCTTTTTTTGTGCCCGCGATGTCGCGTCATGGCGGTGGTGCGCGGGACACCTTCGGGTGTGCCGGGCCCCTTTCGTCCCGGTCGGCCAACCCGCGTACTGCTGCCACCTAAACTTGCTTGGCCGCGAGCGGTGGCAGTTCCACAACGAAAGGAACTCATGCATGACCACCAAGATACTGAGGATCCTCGCATCCGCTCTCCGCCGCCCAACCCCCGCGGCCACCTCATCCCCAACCTTCTACCCGATCGACAGCCACTCCCTCGCCACCCGCGCCACCCGGGAGGTGCCCCATGCCTGACCATGAACGCCTGTCCACTCTCCAGAGCTACGTCTGGACCCTCGAACTGCTCGGCGAGGCACTGGTCCAGCACGACGAGGTGCTCGAGTGCGAGCACAACCCGCAACTGAGCTTCCGCAACACAGCGGGTATTCACCAGGCGATCCGGATCATCAGCCGGTTGGCCAGCGAGCAGTTCGGCAAGCTGGAGGCGATGAAAGACGAGAGTGTTTCCGAAGACTGATACCGCGCATCATCGGGGCCGCTTTGCGGCCCTATTGCGTGTGCCCTGATCGGCCGCCACTTCCACCGCCCCGTTCTCAACCATCGCCAGAACAATGTGGCTGCTTCACCCACCCCCCATCTCGTATCATCAGCGCCTTCGCATCCGGAACGAACTGTGTGAAATCGCCAACTGGAAAAGCGTCAGCTGCCGCTGATGGGCCGAAGTGGGACGTCGCCGAGGCTGTCAATCAGCTCTCGTGGGATGACTTGCGCATCATCAAGACGCTCAGTGACTGCGGCAACCGTGCGGCGACGGCCAAGAAGCTTGGCATCAATGTCTCCACCGTTTCGCGCCGGGTTGCCCAGGTCGAGCGAACGCTCGGCATCGCGCTGTTCGACCACCGCAAATCAGGCTATCTGCTCACCGCCGAGGGCGCGGAATTGCGCGCACTCGCCGAGCGCGTGGAGCTGGATATCGTCAGCGTCACGCGGCGTGTTTCACGTTCTGGCCAAGGCCCGCTGGGGAAACTTCGCATCACTACCAGCGACTCGCTGCTGCTGTACTTCTTCACCCCCATCATCGCGGACTTCAAGGCCCTGAACGAGGGGATCAGCCTCGAGGTGCTGGTAGGCAATGAAACCCTCAGCCTCGCCCGGGATGAATCGGATATCGCCATTCGCGCGACGAGAAAACCTGCAGAGAGCCTGGTGGGCCGTAAACTGGCGAACATTGCCTGGGCACCTTACTGCAGCGCCAAGCAGGTGACCGCCGAGCCCCTGTTCGCAGAGGGGCAGGCATGGGTGTCCTACTCGGCAGCGCTCTGTGGTTTGAGGGCGACCAGCTATGTCGAAAGCAGAGTCGCCGCTGAGCGCATTGCCTACCGCACCGATTCTGTTGCAGCCGCAAGCCTCGCCATCGCGGCGGGCCTGGGGTATGGATTCCTGCCGTGCATGCTGGGCGACATCACCCCGGGGTTGGTACGCGCAGGCCCAGTGGTGCCAGAGCTTCAGGACGAGTTGTGGCTGCTGACGCACCAGGACATTCGCAAGTCGTGGCGCGTCAAGGCATTCATGACCTTCTGCGCCGCTGCCGTGGCCAGTCAAAAGCCCTTGGTCGAGGGGCAGTCGGTACTCCCGGTCAACTGATCGCAACCGGGAGCGCAGCTTAGATTTCCCGGGCGCCAAGCACGGCCTTGCAGGCGATCTCGATCAGCTGCGGGCGCTGGGCAAGCCTCGACACCCCAATGATATTGCTCGCGCACTGAGGCCGATCAGTGCCATAGGCCGCCTTGCGCACTTTGCCGACCACCGCGAAGGCGGCGTCCATGTCCAGTACATAAAGCGTTTCCTCCACAACGTCTTGCAGCGTCGCGCCATACAAGGCGAGCAGCTTTGAGATGTTGTCGTAGGCGACCTGCATCTGCTCGCCCATCGACGAGAAATCACTGGGCTTGCCGTCGGCGTTCAGCGGCGCCGGGGCCAGCAGATTGCCGGCCTCGTCATGGTTGAACTGGCCTGATACGTAGATCTCGTTGCCTACCCGCCGTGCCTGCGGATAGCCATACGCCTCCTCCCAGGAAACGCCCCAGTAGGCGGTCTGCTTGTTGAACGGTTGTGAAGCTGCCATTGCATTCTCCTGCACATGACGGACCGGCTTGATCCGAATGGAACGGCGAATGCTAGCAGCGCGACCGCGTATTCAATGGCGCAAAAATGAGCCGGTAGAGGCGCAAAAGTGCGCCACCGACAGGCGCTTTGTTTCGTTATCTTTTGCTCGTCCTCAAGCAACGACGCTGAGGAGCGTACTCGTGGCTACTACGGTAATGCCCGCAACGTGCGGGGCCCGAAACGGGTGCGATCGAACTTCATCAAATTGAAAGGAAACAACAATGAGCAATCCTAAGACTGAAGTCCTGACCCCGTTCAACAGCCAACTGATCTTCATCGATCAGCAGCCGCAGATGGCCTTCGGCGTTCAGAGCATCGACCGGCAAACGCTGAAGAACAACACCGTTGGCCTGGCCAAGGCCGCGAAGATTTTCAATATCCCCACCACCTTCACCACGGTCGAGACGCAAAGCTTCTCGGGCCACACCTACCCCGAGCTGCTCGCGGTGTTCCCCGACGCCCCGCTGCTGGAGCGCACCTCGATGAACTCCTGGGATGACCAGAAGGTGCGCGACGCCCTCAAGCGCAATGGCCGCAACAAGATCATCGTCTCCGGCTTGTGGACCGAGGTCTGCAACGCCACCTTCGCCCTGTCGGCAATGAACGATGCCGGCTATGAAATCTACATGGTCGCCGACGCCTCCGGCGGCACCACCAAGGAAGCCCACGATTACGCCATGCAGCGCATGATCCAGGCCGGCGTGGTGCCGGTGACCTGGCAGCAGGTGCTGCTGGAATGGCAGCGGGACTGGAAGAACCGCGACACCTATGACGCCGTGATGGAACTGGTCAAGGAGCATTCCGGTGCCTATGGCATGGGCGTCGACTACGCCTACACCATGGTGCACAAGGCGCCTGAGCGCGTTCAGCATGGCCCCACCTTGGCGCCTGTCGCTGCCGCTGTCTGAGCCATCGCCAGCCCCTGCCCTGGGGGCTGTTCACTGACGTGCGAAGGGTGCGCGGAGGGCTGATCCGAATCAACGAGCCTGGCCTGGAACCTCTGGGGTTTCCAGCGCCCAGCGCTGTTCGCGTCAGGCGCTCGCATCCTGCTACCTGGATTGATGGGTGTGTATGAACAAGGACAACTCTACCGTGCTGGCGACGCTGACACTGGCTTCGACAGGGCAGCTCAAATCCTGGCAGTTGAGAACGGCCACACAGCTGATGCTGGACAGGCTGGACACCTGCCTATCAGTGACTGAAATCGCCGAGGCGTGCGCACTGTCGCGTAGTCACTTCTCTCGCATGTTCAAGGAAAGTACCCGGATGTCGCCGCAACAATGGCTGCGTAAACAGCGGGTGATGAAAAGCAGGGAGCTATTGAAGAATTCCACGATGTTGCTCGCAGAGATTGCACTGGCATGCGGCTTCTGCGATCAGTCTCACTTCTGCCGCACCTTCGTGAAGGCTGAAGGCATGACACCAAAGGCTTGGCAGCAACAAGTTGTCTGCACGTGACCATCTGACTACCGCCTCAACAGAAACAGGGGAAATGAATTGAACGTTTTGACCAGAACACTCGCGGGCTCGCTGCTTGCCTTGTCGATCGGTAACGCATTCGCCGACGCTGGCGTCGAGCACAACACCCAGGCATTCCTCGATGCCTTGAACGCGGGCGGTGGCAAACCCATCGAGCAGCTTTCGCCGAAGGACGCCCGCGCGGTGCTCAGTGGCGCTCAGGCCGGGGTGAAACTGACACTGCCCAAGGCGGATGTCAGCGAGAAGACCATCACCGTCGATGGCCAAGCCATCCGCTTGACCATCGTGCGCCCGGCGGGTGTGAAGGGGACCTTGCCGGTGTTCATGTACTTCCACGGCGGCGGTTGGGTGCTCGGCGACTTCCCGACCCATGAGCGCCTGGTGCGCGACCTGGTCGTTGGCTCCGGGGCGGTGGCGGTGTTCGTCAACTACACCCCGTCCCCTGAAGCGCACTACCCGACGGCGATCAACCAGGCCTACGCGGCAACCCGATGGGTGGCCGAGCACGGCAAGGACATCAATGTCGACGGCAAGCGCCTGGCGGTCGCGGGCAACAGCGTCGGCGGCAACATGGCCGCGGTGGTCAGCCTGATGGCCAAGGACAAAGGCACCCCGGCCATCAAGTACCAGGTGCTGCTGTGGCCGGTGACCGACGCCAACTTCGAGACCGCGTCGTACAACCAGTACGCCGAGGGGCACTTCCTCACCCGCAACATGATGAAGTGGTTCTGGGACAACTACACCACCGACCCCAAGCAACGTGCCGAGATCTACGCCTCGCCACTGCGCGCGACCACTGAGCAGTTGAAAGGCCTGCCGCCAGCGCTGGTGCAGACCGCGAGTGCCGATGTGCTGCGTGATGAAGGGGAAGCCTATGCTCGCAAGCTGGACCAAGCGGGCGTGCCGGTCACGGCGGTGCGCTACAACGGCATGATCCATGACTACGGCTTGCTGAACGTGGTCAGCCAGGTGCCAGCGGTGCGCTCGGCAATGCTGCAGGCTGGCGAAGCGCTGAAAGTGCATTTGAAGTGATCCCACCCAAGCCCGCAGGTGGATGCCATGAACGGGCGATTACCGCTGGAAACGAAAAAACCGCCAGACAGATAAATGCCAGTTAGTTAGCGCTTTATCGCATTTATTGGGGCTGCTTTGCAGCCCTTCGCGGCTAAAGCCGCTCCTACAGGATCGCGCAAACGCTCTTGTAGGAGCGGGTTTACCCGCGAAGGGTCGCGGAGCGACCCCAAATGGCTTAACTGACTGGCAGCGGGCTTTTGGGGCGGCAACGTATCGCCAGGCGTCCCTACCAGAACCACCCACCCCGCGCGAGCTCCTGCTCGCAACTCCGATACTGCGCCCCGAACACCGAAGCCCGCGCCTGTACCTTCTGCGACACATTCTTCAACCACGGCTTGGCGTCATAGCTGCGGTTGCGGTAGCCGCCCCAGCCTTCGTGGTAATTCAGGTACTGGCCATAGGCATCCCACTTGGACACGCCGTTGACCTGCTGGCTCTTCTGCATGTACCAGCCCATGAAGTCGATCGCGTCGGCGAAGTCGTCGCGGGCGGCGCCCCAGCCGCCGGCATCGCGCTTGTAGTCGGCCCAGGTCTCGTCCTTGGCCTGGGCGTAGCCGTAGGCAGTACTGACCCGGCCCCAGGGGATGAAGCCGAGGAAGTAGTAGCGCGGCGGCAGGGCGTCGTGCTTGAACGAGGACTCCTGGTACATCATCGCCATCGGCACCTGCACCGGCGCACCCCAGCGCGCCTGCATCTTCAGCGCCGCCTCGTGCCATTTCGGCTTCTCGCGGAAGATCTCGCAGAGGTTGTCGGGGTTGGCCGGGGGCTTGGTGGCGCAGCCGGCAAGCAGCAGGAGCAGGGCTGGCATCAAGAGCCGAAGCATGACGGGTTTCCTTTGGCAGACGTCGGGGCGCGGGTTGCTGGCGCTTTATACATTCTTTGGTGATGCATATGAATCAGGGGTTGTTGCGCAATGCCGAGCTGGACGCGGTGGGACGGTCGTCGCCCATGGCTCGACGGGTAAGTGTATCGGGTTTATATTTCTTTGAAATTTTATGGAATCGTAAACCGAGGGAGACAGCCGATGATCGGCGAGCGGCTCAAACGTGCCCGCGCTGCTGCTGGCCTGTCGATGCAGGCGCTAGGTGATCAGGTGGGCGTGAGCGCCAACATGATCAAGAAGTATGAACATGACCAGAGCATGCCCAGTTCCGGCGTGCTCGTGCGTTTGTGCAAGGCGCTATCGGTACGCGCCGAGTACTTTTTCCGCCCTGCCAAGGTCGAGCTGGCGGGTGTCGAATATCGCAAGCGTTGCAGCACGCCCAAGGCGATCCTCAAGCGCATCGAGGCCGATGTGCTGGATCAGGCGGAGCGTTGGCAGGAACTGATCAATCTATGGCCGGATTATCCCGTGCAGGCGTTCAGCGCGCCGGCAGGGCTGCCCGCGCAGTTGGATTCGCTGCAGGCGGTCGACAACCTGGCGGACCAGGTGCGGCAGCTGTGGGGCCTGGGGGCGAGCCCGATTCCCGATTTGATCGACGTGCTGGAGACACATGGGATTCTGGTGATCATCACCCAGGTCGATGCGCAGGCGAAGTTCGATGGCTTGCAGGCCAGCGTGGCGGGGCAGCCGGTCATCGTGGTGTCGGCGGACTGGCCGGGTGACCGGCAGCGGTTCACCTTGGCCCACG
Organism: Pseudomonas carassii; assembly: GCF_036324045.1. NCBI lineage: Bacteria > Pseudomonadati > Pseudomonadota > Gammaproteobacteria > Pseudomonadales > Pseudomonadaceae > Pseudomonas > Pseudomonas carassii. The sequence continues at coordinate 43,944 of NZ_JAZDCT010000012.1, forward strand.
AACTTGGTCACTTGCTGATGCACGGTCGGTTGGCCGAAGGGCTGGACGAGGAAAAGGCCTGTAACCGTTTTGCCTCGGCATTGCTGGTGCCGGCCAGCGCCATGCGGCAGCATCTGGGCCACAAACGCCACATGCTGGAGGTGCGCGAGTTGTATCTGCTCAAGGCGGAATTTGGCCTCAGCATGCAGGGTTGCCTGTATCGCGCTGGCGACCTGGAGATCATCCCGCATGCCGTGCGCGAGCGGCTGTTCATGCTGTTCGTCAAACAGGGCTGGCGCAAACAGGAGCCAGGGGCTGCGTACCGGCAGGAAACCACACGGCTGTTCCAGCAACTGGTCTACCGCGCGCTGGGGGAGGGGATTATCGGCGAGTCCAAGGCGGCGGAGCTGCTTGGGATGACGGTCTATCAGTTCCACCAGGCGCGCAAACTGGAGTTACTGGATGCAGTTGATCTGAGTGGGCATACCAAGGACTGGCCCAAGGTAACGCTTGGTTTCCTTGTGTGATTTGGCCATGTCGAGGATGTGTGGTGTTAAGTGATTTTTTGTGCTGTAAACCTGAGCAGTTAACAAGTCAAAAAAATGGTTAACAGGCGGTGATTCGTCGAACGGCAAAAGGGACGAATTTCTCTACCGCTGACGGATGAAAAAAACCAGCCCCCTTACCCTGACTGGCTCAGTGCCTATGCCGATGATGAACATCCGGAAAATGCGCATGGCTATGTCGAATCGGTGCATGCACATGCGGGTGGCTGTGCGGCTCGGCACAATCCCACTCGAAGTCGTGCTCATGCTGATGGTGCTCATCGTGCGTATGCCGGTGGCTATGATCGAGGGCCTCATGTTGATGCTCGTGAACATGATTTTCCATAAGGTGAATCCACACACCCAAGGCCATCAACGCTGCGGCGAGCAGGAACATCACGGACACCGACTCACCCAGCATCAGGATCGCGACTGCCGCGCCCAGGAACGGCGCTGTGGAAAAGTAAGCCCCGGTTCGCGCGCTCCCCAACCCGCGAAGCGCCAGGACGAACAGCACCAGGCTGACGCCATACCCAAGAAACCCAACCAGCATGATCGACCCCAGCGTGCCCAGGGCCGGCAGTTGCGAGCCGATGGCCAAGGCCAGGCCGCCATTGACCACGCCCGCCGCCAGGCCTTTGCTGCCGGCGATGAACAGCGCGTCGGAGGCGGAGACCTTGCGGGTAAGGTTGTTGTCGATCGCCCAGCAAAGGCAGGCGAACGCCACCGCCAGCGGGCCGATCCAGTCATGGGCGGTTGCGGTCTCTTGCGGCCATGACAGCACGATACCGCCCAGGACGATGGCAACCATGCCGATCACGATCCGGCGGTCGGCGTTTTCCTTGAATACCACCCACGCCAGCACTGCCGTAAGAACCGACTCAAGATTGAGCATTAACGATGCAGTGGCTCCCGCTGTGCGAGTGAGCCCGAACATCAGCGCCACAGGTGCAAGCACGCCACCGAATAAGATCGCACCCAGCAACCAGGGCCATTCTCCCGCAGGCAGCCCGGGCCGCTGCCAGCCGCGATCGCGCACCAGACGGACGAGGGTCAGGCCGACGCCACTGCCCAGGTAGAGCAGACCGGCCAGCAGGATGGGCGGGGTATCGACACCCAACAGTTTGGCGAGCGGCGTGCTTGCGCCAAACAGCGCGGCTGCAACCAACGCGTAGAGAACACTCAGATTCATGATGGGGCCGCCCTGTCAGGCTGATTGCGTGCAGGAGAGCATCATAGCCTTTCTGCACAAGGGCTGGAGCCAAGCTGTGGGACCCATCGCGGGGCAAGCCCGCTCCCACGCTGATCCCATCGTTAATGCAGAGGTTGTCTTTTGAGCGGCAGCCGAGCAGAGTCTGCCTACCTTGTCAGGAGACACCCATGCCATCAGCCGTTTTCGCCGCCGCCCAATGCGTCATTCGTGATGGCGACATCCCCGCTAACCTGGCCTTGCACCTGGCGTTCATGCGCCAGGCCCATGAGCATGGCGTGGACCTGTTGCTCTTCCCCGAACTGTCGCTCACGGGCTACGCCCCCGCCTTGGCCAGTGGCCTGGCGCAGGACCTGGACACGCCGCTGCTGGCGCCACTGCGCCAGCTCGCCCAGGAAGCGGGCATGACCACGGTGGTCGGGATGCCGCTCAAGGTACCGGGCCAGGACAAGCCGCGGATTGCGGCCTGCATCCTCCACCCGGATGGCTCGATTGCGGTCTATACCAAGCAGCATCTGCATACCGGCGAGGACGTGTTCTTCAGTGCGGGGAGCGGCGGTGAGTTGTTGTCCGTTTCCGGGCTGTCCGTGGCCTTGTCGGTGTGTGCCGATTTCAATCATCCGGAGCATGCCGCCCAGGCAGCGCAGCGTGGTGCGCAGGTGTATGCGACGGGTGTGCTGATCGGGGAGGGTGGGTATCCGGCGGATAGCGCGTTGCTGCAGGGTTATGCACAGCGGCATGCCATGGCGGTGCTCATGGCCAACCATGGCGGCACCACGGGCGGCTGGGCGGCGGCTGGGCGCAGCGCGTTCTGGGACGAGCAGGGGCGGTGTGTCGTGGCGGCTTCAGGGGCCGGGAATCGGCTGTTGGTTGTTTCCGGTCAGGCTGGGGAGTGGCAGGGGGTGGAGGTTTCACTGGCTCAGCAGGCAGGCTGATCCGCTCGTGCCTGGCTACAGGTCGTCCAGCGAGACCTTCACTCGTTGTGGCGCAGCCAGGCGCTCCCGCGTTTTGGCAAGCAGGTCGTCGTCGCTCATCGGTGTGGGCTCGGCAATGGCAAGTGGTGCAGGCTCGAACCACACCGGCCACGAACTGCGATGCCGGTTCTCCACCTGCACGCAAGGAATCAACCGCTCGCGCAACACCTCGGTCCTGCCCACGCTCACCGCCAGCCGATACTTGGCACTGTGCACGCACTCCCGGTCGCCAAACTCGCAACGGTTCAGGCTGGTCCCGCCACAGGGTCCGTTCGCCAGGCCTTTGGGGCAGGTCTCGGGGCAGATGTAGAGCGTGTCCTCCAACCGACAGCTGCCGCAGGTATCGCACCCCACCATCGGGCGTTTGATGCGTCGCTCCAGCTGATGCAGCCACTGCGCCGCCGTGGGGTTGGCCCACAGCGGCCGGGTCACGGCCCAGCCGAAGGCCTTGCTCAGGGCCGTGGTGCGGCTGAACAGCTGATGGTGCATTGCCGACAGCAGGTGGTAGCGAACTTTTTCCTTGTTCGATGCGGTGATCTGCCGTTGCCCGAAGCGCCAGGCATGTCCGAGTGGGTGGAAGGTGACTGGCGTCAGGCCAGGTGCCTGCCAGGCTGCTTCCCAGGCCGTGGTCCAGTCCTGCAGTGAGGTGAACTGCGGCTGCAGCGCGTCGATGGCCTGCTCCAGCGCCTCGAACTGCGCCACCTCGTGGATACCGGACAGGTGCACGCCGGCATAGCCCATCAACTTCAAGCCGATCACCTGCAAGGCCAGGCGATGGTTGGCGCGCTCTCTGGCGTAGGCCCTGGACACCGCCGTTTCGGCGGCCAGCAGCGCGCGCATCGACGGCGTGACGGTCACCCCGGCAACGTGATCGAGCATCCCGGCGCGGCCTTCGGTCAGCGCCATGATGCAGGCCATCAGCGGCTTGGGCCGGGGCTGGCGCTGCATCCAGTCGAAGGCTTCCTGGTGTTTGTCGATGTCGAAACCGAGCTGCAGGATGAACAGGTCGGCGCCGGCGGCGAGTTTCTTTTCGGCTTTGCAGTACTGCGCACCGCCTTCGGCTTCCTGGTACTTGAACGGGTTGAGCGCGGCGGCCAGCAGCCAGTGGGGGCGGGCCTGGCGGACGATCTGCAGGGCGGCGACGGATTCCAGGTAGCGCACCGGCCGTTCGCCCGGGTTGTGGCCGGGCAGGCGGTCGCCGGTGAGCAGCAGCAGTTGGTCGAGGCCGGCGGCGTCCATGCGTTGCAACTGGGCCAGCAGATCGCGGCGTTCGCGGTCCTTGCCGGAGAAGTGCAGCAGGGCGGGGACGGGGTTTGCGAGGCTGCTGAAGGCCTCCAGCGGCGACATGTCCAGGGCGCTGGAGACGCGGTCGCCGATGGCCACGGTCAGCGGCCAGCCACACAGCCGGGTGCGGGCCATGAGGGTTTCGAGGGTGGCGAAACGCTCGGCACCGGGCTTGGGGACGAATTCCAGGATGCAGGCGAAGGCGTTGGCGTCCAGGGTCGTTTTCAGCAGGCTCATGGGGTGCGGGCTACCGGGTTGGGGCAGGGTGGCAGTGTGCGGCAGATTGGCGGGTGGGGCATGTCTGATTGCGCGGGGGAATGTGTTGATTGAGACATCCTAGGCGACCCAGCCCCCTGTAGGAGCGGCCTTGTGTCGCGAAAGGGCTGCGAAGCAGCCCCAGGATTTCAGTGTTGATGCATAAATCGCCGGGGCCGCTTTGCGGCCCTTTCGCGACACAAGGCCGCTCCTACAGGGTTCATCATTTCTGTCTGGCATCATGAACAAATCTTGATTTCATCTCAAATTTAATGAGTTTGTCTCACCTTTACCCCGCGCCCAGAATGCCCTCATTCACTTTAAGGCTCGAGGGACGACAACATGGCACTGGCACACAACCTGGGGTTTCCGCGCATCGGCCGCGACCGCGAGCTAAAGAAAGCCCAGGAGGCCTTCTGGAAGGGCGAGTTGGACGAAGCCGGGCTGCGTGCCGTGGGTCGTGGCCTGCGCGCCGCGCATTGGCAGGTGCAGAAGGCCGCCGGCATCGAGCTGTTGCCGGTGGGCGACTTCGCCTGGTACGACCAGGTACTCACCCACTCGCTGACCTTCGGCGTGATCCCCGAGCGTTTCCGTGCCAAGGACGGTGCCAAGCCGACCCTGCAGACCCTGTTCGCCATGGCTCGTGGTGCCTTAGGAACAAAGGGCAGCGACAACTGCTGCGGCGGCGCCCACGCCCAGGAAATGACCAAGTGGTTCGACACCAACTACCACTACCTGGTCCCCGAATTCACTGCCGACCAACAGTTCGCCCTGAGCTGGGAACAGCTGTTCGAAGAGGTTGAAGAGGCCAAGGCCCTGGGCCACGCGGTCAAGCCGGTGCTGATCGGCCCGCTGACCTACCTGTGGCTGGGCAAGACCAAGGGCGCCGACTTCGACAAGCTGGAGCTGCTCGACCGCCTGCTACCGCTGTATGACCATATCCTCAACCGCCTGGCCGTGCAGGGCGTGGAGTGGGTGCAGATCGACGAGCCGATCCTCGCCCTCGACCTGCCGCAGGACTGGAAGAATGCCTACGAGCGCGTCTATAACATCCTCCAACGCGCCCCGCTGAAAAAGCTGATCGCCACTTACTTCGGCGGCCTGGAAGACAACCTGGGCCTTGCCGCCAACCTGCCGGTCGATGGCCTGCACATCGACCTGGTGCGCGCCCCGGACCAGTACCCGACCATCCTCGACCGCCTGCCGGCCTACAAGGTGCTGTCGCTGGGCGTGGTCAACGGCCGCAACGTCTGGCGCTGCGACCTGGGCAAGGCGCTGGACGTGCTGCGCCATGCCCACGAACGCCTGGGTGATCGCCTGTGGGTGGCGCCGTCGTGCTCGCTGCTGCACAGCCCGGTGGACCTGAGTCGTGAAGATAAACTCGATGACGAGCTGAAGAGCTGGCTGGCCTTTGCCGTGCAGAAATGCCAGGAAGTGGCGCTGCTGGCCAAGGCGGTCAATCAACCAGAGGCCGACGATGTGCTCGTCGCACTGGCGCAAAGCCGTGCCGTGCAACACCGCCGCGCCACCTCGCCACGCATTCACAAGCCAGCGGTGCAGGCCCGTGTCGCCGCGATCAAGCCGGTGGACAGCCAGCGTGTATCGGCCTTCGAGCAGCGCATCGCCAAGCAGCGTGCCGGCCTGGACCTGCCGGCGTTTCCGACCACCACGATCGGTTCGTTCCCGCAAACCTCGGCGATCCGCCTGGCGCGCCAGTCGTTCAAACAGGGCAAGCTGACCGAAGCGGACTACGTCGAGGCGATGCACAGCGAGATCCGCCACGCGGTGGAGATCCAGGAGAACCTGGGCCTGGATGTGCTGGTGCACGGCGAGGCCGAGCGCAACGACATGGTCGAGTACTTTGCCGAGCAACTGGACGGCTATGTGTTCACCCGTTTCGGCTGGGTGCAGAGCTACGGTTCGCGCTGCGTCAAACCGGCGGTGATCTTCGGTGACCTGAGCCGCCCGAAGGCCATGACCGTGGCGTGGATCAAGTACGCCCAGGGCCTGACCCGCAAGGTGATGAAGGGCATGCTGACGGGCCCGGTGACCATGCTGATGTGGTCCTTCCCCCGCGAGGACGTGAGCCGCGAAGTGCAGGCCCGTCAGCTGGCGCTGGCGATCCGCGACGAGGTGGTGGACCTGGAAACCGCCGGCATCAAGATCGTGCAGATCGACGAGGCCGCCTTCCGCGAGGGCCTGCCGCTGCGCCGCAGTGCCTGGCCGCATTACCTGGAGTGGGCCACCGAGGCCTTCCGCCTGTGCGCCTCGGGCGTGCGTGACGAGACGCAGATCCACACCCATATGTGCTACAGCGAGTTCAACGACGTGATCGAGTCGATCGCGGCGATGGATGCCGATGTGATCACCATCGAGACCTCGCGTTCGGACATGGAGCTGCTGGAGGCGTTCGAACGCTTCGACTACCCGAACGAGATCGGCCCTGGGGTGTACGACATCCACTCGCCACGGGTGCCGGGCAAGGAAGAGATGGTCAAACTGCTGCGCAAGGCGGCCCGGCGGATTCCGGCCGAGCGGCTGTGGGTCAATCCGGATTGCGGGTTGAAGACGCGTGCCTGGCCGGAGACCGAGGCGGCGTTGGTGAACATGGTGGCCGCTGCCCGCGAGTTGCGCGCCATGGTTCGATGACCGTCGGGGGCGCTTTGCGCCCCTTTCGCGGCACAAGGCCGCTCCTACAGGGGATCGCGGTCTTCTGTAGGAGCGGCCTCGTGCCGCGAAAGGGCTGCGTAGCAGCCCCCGGATCGTTCAGGCAACATCGTACTTTCGACTGTGACCAGAGCGCCCGCGATGAAAACCACCCACCTCACCCTGATCTGCCACGCCCGCACCGAGGCGCAACGGGTGGGGCGTTTCGCCGTGGACGACGAGCCGTTGCGTGATCCGTCGTCGCTTTCGGTTGATCTGCCCACAACCGCTCGCTATCTCATGGCACCTGAGTTGCGTACCCGCCAGACCGCCGAAGGATTGGGTGCGACCGTCGACGAAGGCCTGCGTGACTGCGACCTCGGCAACTGGAAAGGCATCCCGCTCAAGCAACTGGACGAAGCTGCCCTGCGGGTCTGGCTTTCCGACCCCCAGGCAACCCCTCACGGCGGCGAATCCATCGCCATGCTGTGCGAGCGTGTCGCGACCTGGATGGATACAGCGCTGGCGCCGGGCGAGTGGGCCGCGATCACCCATCCCTTCGTCATCCGCGCCGCGATGCTGCACGCGTTGGGGGCACCTTTCGAGTCGTTCCACCGGATTGATGTGCCGCCCCTGGCCCGCGTGTGTTTGAGCCATTACGGGCAATGGAGGCTGCAGTTGGGCTGATACCTGTGCATTGGCCGCTATCGCCGAACCAAGGCAGGCACGACACGGACATAGATGAGCTCGCTGACCAGTTCCACCAGCGTCTGGGTAATCACCGCCGCCGCCGCCAACGCCCGAATCGACTCCGGCAGCGCCAACGCCAGCGGCAGCACCACCAGCGAATTACGCGTCGCGGCGCTGAAGGTCACTGCCCGTGCTTCCCCAGTGGACAACGTGAACAGCCGCGCCGCGAACCAGCCCAGCAGCGGCGCCAGCAGGGCAAAACCAACGTACACCGGCACCACCGGCAGCAGGTCGTCCAGCCGGCTGGCCACCACGCCGATCTGCGAACCGATCACCGCGATCAGCACCAGGGCCATGGCCGGCACCGGCAACCAGGCCCAGGCGTCGTTCCATTTCGCCACCAACGCCGAGCGCCGCGCCCCGGCACTGGTGGCGACGGCCAGCAACAGCGGCAGCGCGATCAGCAGCACGAAGGCCTCGACAAAGGGCGCGACGGAAATCTCGACCTGGCCACCACCGAGCATCAATGCCAGGTACAGCGGCAACAGCGCCAGTTGCATCAGCAACAGCACTGGTGTCGCCGCCAGGGTCAGGCGCGAGTCGCCTTTACCGATATGGGTGAACACCACCACGTAGTCGATGCACGGCGTCAGCAACACCAGCAAGGCCCCGACCAAAATGGCGGGGTGTTCGACCAGCCCTCGGGTGCCGGCCCACACCAGCAATGGCACCAGCACGAAGTTGGCCAGCAGCAGCGCGCCCATGAAGCGTCGATTGCCCAGGCCCGCGCGCAGGTCGAGGAAGGGGATCTGCAGGAACATCGCATACATCAGCACGGCGATGGCCGGGGTCACCAGCGCTTCCAGCGGGCCGGCGGCGCCCGGTGCCAGCAGGCCAAGCGCGGCGGCCAGCAGCACGGCGATGAAGTAGAGGGGGATCTGGTTGCGTTCGAGTTGATCTCTGTCCACGGCGCAGTGATATTTCCGACTGATTTGCTGGGTTGGGCAGGGTACTATCTGGCGCAGTCCATAGGGAGTGATTCGATGCGAATTCTAGTGGTCGGTGCGAGCAAGGGATTGGGACGGGCGCTGGTGCAGGGCCTGGGTGGGGCGGGCGATACGCTGATCGGTGTGTCGCGCAGCAGGCCGGCGTCGTTGCCGGGCGCGGTGAACTGGATCGAGGCCGACCTCGGCCAGCCGCGCCAGGCCGCGGCTGCCATCCACGAGGCCGTGCTCGACGGCGGGCTGGATGTGCTGGTGTACAACGTCGGTATCTGGGAAGCGCGGGCCTTCGAGGAGGGCTACAGCTTTCTCGACGATGACGAAGCGCAGATCGAGCGCATGGTCGACACCAACATCACCGCGCCGCTGCTGCTGATCAAGCGCCTGCTGCCGGTGCTGCTGCAAAGCGCCCGGCCGCGGATCATCCTCACCGGCTCCACCTCGGGCCTGCCGGGCAGCGGGCGCCCGGAGGTGACGTTCGGCGCCAGCAAGTTCGGCTTGCGCGGCATCGCCGAGAGCCTGCGCGAAGGGTTCCGCGACCAGGGCCTGGGCGTAAGCTGCCTGAACCTGGGCTACCTGAACACCGAGGACGGGCTGGAGGTGCCGCTGGCGCAGGCCGAGCAGCGTGGGGAGGGGGCGTTGATCCCGCTGCACGATGTGGTGCAGGTGTGCCGGATGATGCTGAGCCTGTCCTCGGCCAGCTACGTGCGCGACCTGACCTTGCCGGCGCTGCGCGACGAGCGGTTCTAAGCGCCGGGTGCGCGGGGCAGGCCCAGTAGCCATGAGCTTGCCCCGTCAGCGCCGGCCTGTATTCAGAAACTCCCGCGCAGGGTCACCGAGACGTTGCGCGGATCGCCCCAGTAGTAGCCGGTCGGCGTCGGCGCCACCTGGCGGTAGTACTTTTTGTCGAACAGGTTGTTGGCGTTCAGCTGCAGCGAATAGTTGTCGTTGAAGCGGTAGTTCACCATCGCGTTGTACACCGCATATCCCGACTGCGAGGCTTCGGCGCTGCCGCTGCGATTGTAGATGTCGCTTTGCGCCTGCACCCCGCCACCCACGGTCCAGGCCTGCAGCTCGCCAGGCAGGCGATAGCTGGTGAACAGGCGCAGCATGCGCTTGGGGTCGGTGGTGCGGATGGGGTTGCCGTTGGTGCCGGTGGTGTCCTTGAGGTATTCGGTGGTGTTGTAGGTGTAGCCACCGGTCACGTTCCAGCCCGGCAGAACCTCGCCAGATATCTCCAGCTCGAAGCCCTGGCTGCGGTTCTTGCCCGCGGCGACCTTGCAGTAGCCGCTGGTGTAGTTGGGCAGGCATGGGTTCGGCCCGCTGAGGTCGTCCAGCGCATTGCCGACCTGGTAGATGCGGAAGAACGCCAGCGAGGTGTTCAGCCGGCCCTCGTAGAACTCACCTTTGATTCCCGTCTCGTAGGCTTCGCCGGTGACCGGCTCGAGCACGGAGCCGGCAGCGTCGGTGTTGGTCTGCGGGTTGAAGATCTCGGTGTAGCTGGCGTAGGTGCTGAAGTTCTCGTTGAGGTCGTAGATCAGCGCGGCGTAGGGCACGATCTCGTTGTCGACGCTGAACTTGCCGCTGGCCTTGGTGTTGTTCTCCTGCTCGTAGTCGTACCAGTTGGCGCGGGCGCCGATGATCGCGGTGAGCGGGTCGGCCAGGGAGATGCGCCAGGTGGCGTAGGCGCCTTCCTGGGTGGTGCGGGTGCGCACCGGGTGGGCGGTGATATTGATGTTCGGGTTGGCCAGGCTGGTCTTCGGGTCCCAGGTGCGGATGTCGAACACGCCCGACTGCACGTTGTTGGTGGCCGAGGCGTAGGAATCGTTGCGGATGCGCTCGACGCCCAGCATCAGCTCGTGGGTGCGGCCAAGCATCTCGAACGGGCCATTGAGGGTGGCGCTGAGGTTGTTCTGCAGGCTCTCGCCGCCATCGCCTTCGGTCACCTGGTAGCTCATCAGGTAAGGGTTGCGGGTCGGGTTGGCGGTGCCGGTGGCGCGGCTGAAGTAGGTCTGCTTGAAGCCGTTGTCGTCCAGCTCGAAGTGGGTGCGCTGGGCCATCAGCTTGAGCGTCCAGTCGTTGTCGAAACGGTGCTCGAGCTCGGCGAAGGTCTGCAGGTTGCTGCGGTTCCAGCGGTTCCAGTCGGCGCCCAGGTAGGTGCTGCGGCCAAACGGCAGCGGCGAGCCGTCGTAGTCGGCCGGCAGGTTGCCCCAGGCGCCGGTGGCATCGAGCTGGGTCCATTCCAGGCCGGTGGTCAGGGTGGTGCTGTCGTCGAGATCGAAGGCCATCACCCCGTACAGCACGTCCTTGCGCTCCTGGCGTGACTGCTGGAAGTGGTCTTTCTCGTCGTGCACCGCGATCACCCGGCCACGCACGTTGCCGGTTTCGGTCAACGGCCCGGAGAGATCGGCGACGTAGCGCTGGGCGTCCCAGGTGCCGAGGGTGACGCTGCCTTCGCCCTGGAATTCATAGGTGGGGCGCTTGCGCACCAGGTTGACGGTGCCCGAGGGGTTGCCGGCCCCGCGCAGCATGCCGGTGGCGCCGCGCAGGACCTCGGCGCGGTCAAGGATCGCCGAGTCGCTCTGGATGAACGAGCCGCCGCCGCTGCTCTGCACCACGGTGGCGCCGTCGTACTGGATGGCGTCGATCTGGTAGCCGCGCGAGTAGTACTGCACCCGCTCGCTGTCGGTGAGGTTGACCACCACGCCGGGGGTCTGTTCGAGCAGGTTGGTGAGGTTGGTGATGTTCTGGTCGTCGATCCGCTGGCGGGTGACCACGGTCACCGACTGCGGGGTGTGGCGGATGCTTTGCGGGGTCTTGCCGATGGTCACTGCCCCGGTGGTGTAGGAGCCGCTGTGCTCGGTGGTCTCGCCCAGGCGGTTGCTGGAGATGCTGGTGGCGCCCAACTGCAGGGCGTCGCCGACGTCCAGGGCCGGGAGCAGCAGGAAGCTCTTGTCGCTTTCCTGTTGGACCTGCACGTCGCTGCCCCGCAGCAGGATCTGCAGGGCCTGGGCGCTGTCATGCCGGCCTTGCACGCCCTGGGTGGTCTTGCCCCGCAGGCTGGTGGCGTCGAACGACAGGTTCAGCCCGCCCTGGCGCGCCAGCTGGTCCAGGGCGGCGGCCAGCGGGCCGGCCGGGATGTTCCAGTCGCGCTGCTGGCTCTGGCTGGCGGGCGCGGCGCTTGCCGCTACCGGTGCGATGCTGGCGCACGCCACACTCAGGCCGAGGGCGGCAGCGTGGATGGCATGGCGCAGGGTGGCGTTGCGAGGGGAACACGGGCGGATCATGAAGCGCTCCTGAAGGTTGGCAGACCACTGTTCGGGCTTGTTTCCTTCAGGCCGGACGAGAATGAGATTCCACCTCATTTATTTTTTTGCGATGTTTTCAGGCGGCGGCGATGCTCACCCAGAAGCGCGTGCGGTAATCGACGCGCACCGGCAGGCTGCGGGCGACCAGCAGCAGGATCTGGTCGGTGTCGGCCAGCTGGAAGGTGCCGGAGACCTTCAGCCCGGCGACCTCCGGCGCGCAGCGCAGCAGGCCGGGGCGGTAGCGCGACAGTTCGTCGATGAACTCGCCCAGGGGCATCTGCTGCACGCTGAGCACGCCATCGGTCCAGCCCCAGGGGTCGTTGTGCAGGGTGGCGGGCTGGAAGTCGCCCTGGGCGAACACCTGCAGCACCTCGCCGGGTTTGACCTGATGCGCGGCGGCAGAGGCGGGGAACAGCGTCACCTCGCCCCTGCGCACGGCCAGCAGCAGGCCCTGGGCGTTTTCCCGCAGCAGCAGCTGGCCGCCCTGGGTGCTCAAGGCGCCGATGCGGGTGTCGATGCTGAACGGGCGGTTGTCGTTGGTGTTGCCGTCCAGGCTGACCTCGCCGCGCAGCAGGGTCAGCCGGCGCTGCTCGGCGCTGTAGCGCAGGTCGATGGCGCTGGCGGTGTTCAGGCGGATCAGGCTGCCGTCGCTGGCCAGCAGTTCGCGGCGCTCGCCGGTGGCGGTGCGGCTGTCGGCCATCAGCGCCGGCAGGCCCAGGGGCTCGCGCGCGGCCCAGCCGACGCTGGCGCCGAGCGTCAGCAGCGAAAGCAGCTTGAGGTGGTCGCGCCGGCTCATGCGGCGGCGCTCGCTGCCGGCCAGGGTCTGGCGGCTCAGCTCGGCGGGCAGGCTGGCCAGTTCGTCGCCGAGGCTGCTGACCCGCTGCCAGGCCTGGGCATGCTGCGGGTGGCTGGCCAGCCAGCGCTGGAACTGCTGTTCGGTGCGTGGGCCGGGGCTGTCGTAGCGCAGTTTCACCAGCCATTCGATGGCCTGGTCGACCTGGGCCTGGGTCGGGTTCTGGTCAGGCATCGGCGTAGCGGATCCGATAGCAGACACCCAGGGCCTTGGCCAGGTCGCGCTCGACCGTGGCCCGGGACACGTCCAGGCGTTGCGCGACCTGGGTGAGGGTGAGGCCGTCGAGCTGGGCCAGCAGGAACGCCTGGCGCACCCGTGGCTTGAGGCGTTGCAGGGCGCGGTCGAGGCGTTCGAGGGTGTCGAGGATCAGCAGGCGCTGTTCCTCGCTGGGTGCCTCCTGTTCGGGCAGGCTGGCCAGGCTCTCGAGGTAGGCTTTTTCCAGGGCGCGGCGGCGGAACTGGTCGATCATCAGGCCGCGGGCGATGCTGCTCAGGTAGGCCCGCGGCTCCTTGAGCGGTGAAACCTGGCGCGCCTTGAGCAGGCGCACGAAGGTGTCCTGGGCCAGGTCCGCGGCGTGCTCACGACAGCCGACCCGGGCACCGAGCCAGCCGCGTAGCCAGCGGTGGTGCGCCTGATAGAGCAGATCGACCTCGGCCGGTTTCAGCGTGTCATCGATCTGCATCGTCTGGAGAGCCTGCCCGGATAATGTGATTGTTAATAGTTCTCAATTCTATGCGGGGCGCGGCGGGCGGAGCAATGGTATGCCAGTAATTCGATGCGCAAGATTGAGCGTTTCACCGATGAACGGTTGGGCTAGGCTAGGGGATCGTGACTTGTGCGAATGCCCTTGATGATCCTTGCAGACCTTTCCCCGCAGGCCTTTGACGAAGCCGCTGCCTGGCTGGCCGGGCAGGACCCGGACTGGGCGCGGCATATTGCCGCCGTGGGGCCTTGCCTGCACCGTGCCACGCCCGGACGCGAGCCGTACGAGGCGCTGGTGCGGGCGATCGCCTACCAGCAGTTGCATGCGCGGGCGGCCGAGGCGATCCTCGGGCGATTACTGGCGCTGTTCGCGGAGGGGGCGTTTCCCTCGCCCGAACAGTTGCTGGCGGTGACGCCGGAGGCGATGCGCGCCTGTGGGTTTTCCGCGAGCAAGATCGCCACGGTTCACGGGATTGCCCAGGCGCGTGTGGCGGGCGTGGTGCCCAGCCGGGAAGAGGCGCTGCATATGCCGGACGCCGCACTGGTCGAGCGCCTGGTGGCGTTGCGCGGAGTGGGGCGTTGGACGGTGGAGATGCTGCTGATCTACAGCCTGGAGCGATCGGATATCCTGCCGGTGGATGATTTTGGCGTGCGCGAGGGGTATCGGCGCATGAAGGGGTTGGACAAGGCGCCGACGCCTGCGCAGATGCGGGTATTGGGCGGGGTGTGGAGCCCGTATCGGACAGTGGCGGCCTGGTACCTGTGGCGGGCTTGAAGAGGGTCGTCAAAGACAACGCAAGATTCGGAGTGTTCGCTGCCGGATAGCCAGCCAAGCTCATCGCATCACTTAGCAGGAGAGGCGTCATGAAGCCCGCCCCGACCACCTACACCACCGACACCGAACGCTGGCACGCCGTGCAGGCCCGCGACACAGCCGCCACCGGCCATTTCGTCTACGCCGTGCGCACCACCGGCGTGTATTGCCAGCCCGCCTGCAAGTCGCGTCTGGCCAAGCGCGAGAACGTCGAGTTCTTCAGCGCCGCCACCCAGGCCGAGGCCGCCGGCTATCGCCCGTGCAAGCGCTGCAAGGGCGGGCAGGGCAGCCGTCGCACCGAGCTGGTGGCCCGCGCCTGTCGCCTGATCGAGGCCAGCGAGACCGCGCCCAACCTCGACCAGCTCGGCAGCGAGCTGAACGTCAGCCCGTTCCACCTGCACCGCCTGTTCAAGGCCGAGACCGGCCTGACCCCCAAGGCCTATGCCTCGGCCTTCCGCGCCCAGCGTCTGCGCCAGCGCCTGGACGCCGCCGGCAGCGTCACCGAAGCCATCTTCGACGCCGGCTACAACTCCAACAGCCGCTTCTACGAAAGCGCCGGCGAGCGCCTCGGTATGCGCCCCAGGGAATACCGTGCCGGCGGCAAGGGCGCGACCATTCGTTTCGCCCTGGCCCAATGCGCTCTCGGCGCGATCCTGGTGGCCCAGAGCGAGCGGGGCATCTGTGCGATCCTGCTCGGTGACGAGCCGGAACCACTGCTCAAGGACCTGCAGGACAAATTCCCCAAGGCCCAGCTGATCGGCGGCGATGACGCCTTCGAGCGGCTGGTGGCCGAGGTGATCGGCTTCGTCGAGGCGCCGGCCCTGGGCCTGGCGCTGCCTCTGGATGTGCAGGGCACGGCGTTCCAGGAGCGGGTCTGGCAGGCGCTGCGCGAGGTGCCGGCCGGGACCACGGTCAGCTACACCGACATCGCCGAGCGCATCGGCGCGCCCAAGGCCGTGCGGGCCGTCGCCCAGGCCTGCGCGGCCAACGCGATCGCCGTGGCCATTCCCTGCCACCGGGTGGTGCGCCGCGACGGCGACCTCAGCGGCTACCGTTGGGGCATCGAACGCAAGCGTCAGCTGCTGGACCGAGAGACGGCACTCTCCTGAGCCTCCAGACCGCGTAGAATTCACGCCCTGTCGAGTTGTGTAGAGGAACATTCGATGAGGCGTGTCAGCCTTGACCGATTCTATGCGGGGATTTTCGCCCTGCTGTTATGCCTGGCCGTGCCGGCCTGGGCCGCGCCAGCGACGCCGGTATCGCGCCTGGCCGTGGCCGAGCAGCAGGTGCTGGACGAGAACGCCAGCCTGGAGGAGTTGAGCGAACGGCTCGACCAGATCCGCCAGGGCGTCACCAGCAATGCCAACGACGACCTGCTCGCGCAGTTGCGCCAGTCGGCCCTGCAGGTGCAGCGCCAGGCCGATGTGCTGGTCACCCAGCGCACCGCCGACGTGCAGCGCCTGGACGACCAGCTCAACGTGCTTGGCCCGCCGATGGAGGAGGAGGCCGAGAGCCTGACCCGCCAGCGCAAGCAGCTCAACGACGAGAAGAACAAGCTGGTCGCCGAGCAGAAGGACGCCACCACGCTGACCCAGTCGGCCCGTGACCTGTCGACGCAGATCGTCAACCTGCGCCGCAGCCTGTTCAACTCGCAGATCACCAGCCGCGCCGCCAGCCCGTTGAGCCCGGCGTTCTGGTCGAGCCTGATCCGCCCCACCGATGACGACGTGGCACGCCTGCGCGACCTGCGTGGCGAGGTGTCGGACGCCATGGCCAGCGCCTTCAGCGCCGAGCACCGCTGGCTGTTCATCACCGCGCTGGTGGCGGCGGTGCTGGTCTGGACCTTGGTACGGCGGGTGCTGGAGCGCCTGTTGGCCGATGCCATGATCCGCTGGCTGCCCGAAGGCCGCCTGCGCCGCAGCGCGCTGGCGCTGAGCGTCAGCCTGGCAACCCTGGGTACGATTTCCGGCTCCGTGTCGCTGCTGCGCTGGGGTCTGGAGAGCAGCGCCGACCTTGGTACGGATCTGGCCAGCCTGACCAACCATATCCTCGCCCTGGTGATCTTCAGTGCCTTCATTTCGGGCCTGGGCCGCGCCATGCTGATGCTGCAGCGCCCGTCCTGGCGCCTGCCGCCGATCGCCGACGAAGTGGCCAGCGCCCTGGGCTGGTTCCCCAAGGTCCTGGCCCTGGCGCTGATGGTGCTGCTCACCCAGGAGCGCATCAACAGCGTGATCGGCACCAGCCTGGCGCTGACCCTGGCCACCAACGGCCTGACCGCGCTGGTGGTGTCGCTGCTGTTCGTCGTGGCCCTGCTGCGCTACCGCCGCGCCCACCGCCAGCATGACCTGGAGCGGCCCAAGGGCCTGGCCGGGCTGATCCCGTTCGTGATCGTGGTGTGGGTGCTGGCGATCCTGCTGACCCTGCTTGCCGGTTACCTGACACTGGCCTACTTCCTCACTGCCAAGCTGCTGTGGATAAGCGTGGTGGTGGTCTGTGCCTACCTGCTGGTCACGGTGTTCGGCGATTTGTGCGAAACCCTGCTGTCGCCCCGCCAGCCCGGTGGCCTGGCGCTGGCCTCGGCGCTTGGCCTGCAGCAACGCCACCAGGCCCAGGCCAGCACGGTGTTGGCGGGCATTGGCCGCACGCTGCTGCTGTTCGCCGCCGCGCTGCTGGTGTTCATGCCTTCGGGCACCAGCCCGGGCGAGCTGCTGCTGAGCCTGGCGGACTGGGACGGCACCGGCGGCAAGGTGCTGGGCAACCTGAACATCGTGCCTCAGGACATCTTCCTGGCCGTGGCGATCTTCCTTGGTGGCTGGTTCGCCATCCGCGTGGTCAAGCGCTGGCTGAGCGAGCGCCTGCTGCCGGAGACCGACATGGACGCCGGCATGCGCGCCTCGCTGGTGACCCTGGTCGGCTACCTGGGCTTCCTGTTCCTGGCCATGCTGGTGATGTCCACCTTGCACATCAACCTGACCAGCCTGACCTGGGTGGTCAGTGCGCTGTCGGTGGGTATCGGTTTCGGCCTGCAGCAGATCGTGCAGAACTTCATCTCCGGCCTGATCCTGCTCACCGAGCGTCCGGTTAAAGTGGGCGACTGGGTGAGCCTGGCCGGTGTCGAGGGTGACATTCGCCGGATCAACGTGCGCGCCACCGAAATCCAGATGTCCGACCGCTCGACGGTGATCGTGCCTAACTCGCAGTTCATTTCGCAGAACGTGCGCAACGTGACCATGGCCAATGCCTTGGGGGTGGTCAGCGTTACCCTGACGCTGCCGCTGGAAACCGATGCCAGCCATGTGCGCGAGCTGCTGCTGGCGGCCTACAAGGACCATGAGTCGATCCTCGATGCGCCGGCCACGTCGGTGACCTTCAAGGATTTGACCAGCAGTGGCATGGTGATCGCGGTCAGTGGCTACGTGGCCTCGCCGCGGCAGGTGTCGAGCACGCGCAGCGACCTGCTGTTCACCATCCTCGGGCGCTTGCGTGACGAAGGCATCGCCCTGTCGTCGCCGCAGAGCATGGTGCTGGTGCAGGAGAATGGGCGACCGGCCGACGAGCCGGCGTGAGGCCATCTCGGCTCTTGGTAGGAGCGGCCTTGTGCCGCGAAAGGGCCGCAAAGCGGCCCCGAGATCTTTGCTCAACACTGAAATCTGGGGCCGCTACGCGGCCCTTTCGCGGCACAAGGCCGCTCCTACAGAGATCGTGCAAGAATTGATGACGCGGGTTGGCTCCGCGCCGTTTTCAATGCTGCTTGGCTCGTCGAATCCTCATCAGGATTACCAGCAGCACCAATCCCGCCACCGGCGCCATCCCCAGCATCGCCTCCCGCGCCGTCAATCCCGCCCCCAGCACATTCAACCCGCCATACAGCAGCTTGAACAGGTTCAGCAGGTAGTAGGTGATGGCAATGATCGACAAGCCTTCCACCGCCCGCTGGATCTTCACCTGGGCATCGGCCCGGGCATTGAGGCTGCGCAGGATCTCGGCGTTCTGCTCCTCCATCTCCACCTGCACCCGCGCCTGCAGCAGGTCGCCCAGGTTGGCGACGTTCTTCGCCAGCTGCTCCAGTCGCTGCTCGGTAGCAACGCAGTAGCGCAGGGTCGGCTTGAATCGCCGCTCGATGAACACCCCCAGGCGCTGGCAGTCGGCGACATGGCTCTCACGCAGCTCGCCCAGGCGTTCGAACACCAGTTGCGCATAGGCCTGGCTGGCGCCGAAGCGGTGGCGGGTCTGCACCGTGCGGTCGACCACCTGGCGTGACAAGTGGGCGATGGCTTCGAGCAGGGCCTTGGAGTCATGGGCCGCGCTGCTGGCGCCGCGCTCGGAAAGGCTCACCAGGGTGGCGTCGAAATCGTCCAGTTCCTGGCTCAGGGCCTTGGCCGTGTCCAGGGTCAGCGAGGCCATCATGCGGTAGGTCTCGATCTCCAGCAGGCGGCGGATCATGCGGCCCTGGCGGTAGGCGTTGAGCCGGCGGTTGATGAACAGGAAGCGGTTGGTGCCGCCCCCGGTCAGGCGGAAATCGCTCCACACCACCGCATCGCCACCGCCGACGCTGGAGCCGCAGGGGTCCTTGAAACCATAGCGGCCGAGGTCCAGGTCCTGTTCGTCGCGAACCAGCACCTGCACGGCGTTGATCACCTGCGCCGCCTGCGGGGCGATGGCCTCGGCTAGCACGGCGGGCAGGGGGGGCCAGTCGCTGTCGTGGGTCGTGCAGGGCACCACCAGGGTCAGGGTGAAGAATTCGGTGTGGCGTTCCCACTTGAACGGGTGGCCGTCCAGCCGGGTGATGCCCTGGGCCGCATGGGTGTCGGGGGCCTCGGGGCAGCAGCGTTGCAGCAGGGCCTGGCAGGCGTTGGCGTCGCCGAGCACGGCAAGGTGGTAGACATGCGCCGGGTCGTCGAAGTACAGCGACGGGCGGGCGTGCAGTTCGTTGTGCAGGGCGGTGCGAAGAGGATGCATGGGTGGGCTGGCCTGGTGTTGTGATTGTGGGGCTACCAGGAGGTGTGACTTCAGGGGGCGGGGCAAAAGTCACGGGGTGTCGGGGCCGCGTGTTCGGGAATTACACCTGCCTGTGTAGGAGCGGCCAGTCAATCCTGTGCCATTACCGGGTCCGCCTTGTTGGTACGACGCGGTTTCAGTGTAGGCACCACTGGCGCCTCATCTGTCTCAAGACAGGCACCAAGGCGGGCAACCATGGCCTGACAGGTTCGGCACGTTGCAACAAATGTGGGAGCGGCCTTGCGTCGCGATGCGCCGAGCGGGCGGCGCTCGCTCTCGCAGGCGCTGCAAGGCTGCCGTCGAACACCTGCCAGCCTCGCGCGCCCTGTGAAAGGGCTCAGCTACTCACCCCAAACACCGCGTCACATGCTTCACCGACTGATACCCCGAAAGCCCCCAAGGCCCAAGCTCTCGCCCAATGCCGCTGCCCTTGGTCCCGCCCCACGAGGTCTCGACGAACACCGCCTGCACCGAGTTGATCCACACATGCCCGACCTCCAGCGCATCGGCCACGCGCTCGGCGCGCTCCAGGTCGGCGGAGCAGACGGTGGCCACCAGGCCGAAGCGACTGTCGTTGGCCTGGGCGATAGCTTCGGCCTCGTTGCCGAAGCGCCGCGCGCACAGCACCGGGCCGAAGATCTCCTCGCTCCACAGGCGGCTGCTCACCGGCACATCCACGTACAGCGTCGGGCTGACGAACCAGCCGTCGCGGTCCAGCGCCTTGCCGCCGGCCAGGCACTTCAGGCCCTCTTCGCGGGCGGTGGCGAAATAGCCGGCGACCTTGAGCCACTGCGCCTGGCTGGTCAGTGGCCCCATGTCCACTTCTTCCGCCAGCGGGTTGCCCACGCGCAAGGCTTCCAGCGCTGCCTGCAAGCGCGGCAGCAGGGTGTCGGCGATGCCGTCCTGCACCAGCAGGCGCGAGGTGGCCGAGCACATCTGCCCGGCGTTCCAGGTGATGCCGGCGACGATCCACTCCACCGCCTGGTCGACATCGCAATCGTCGAACACCACGATGGCCGACTTGCCGCCCAGCTCCAGCGTCACCGGCCGGCACTGGGCCGCGGCGGCGCGCATCACCTGGCTGCCGACGCCGTTGCTGCCGGTGAACGACAGTTTGTCCAGGCCGTTGTGGCCGCTCAGGGCGGCGCCGGTCTCGGCCTTGCCACCCACGATGTTCAGCACGCCGGCCGGCAGGCCCAGCCCCTCGGCGATCTGGCCGTAGGCCTGCTCGATCAGCGGGGTGACCTCGGAAGGCTTGAGTACCACGGTGCAGCCGGCCGCCAGGGCCGGGGCGAGCTTCCACGCGCTGGTCACCAGCGGGAAGTTCCACGGCACGATCAGGCCGACCACGCCCACCGGCTCCAGGCGGGTACGGGCAGTGAAGCCCGGCGCTGCCAGAGGCACGTCGCGGTTCTTCGCCGGCAGTTGCTCGGCGAGGTCGGCGTAGTAGGCGAAGGTGGCGATGGCGTCGTCCAGGTCGATCTCGGCCTCGTGGCGCGGCTTGCCGTTGTTGCGCATCTGCAGGGCGATCAGTTCGTCGCGGCGCAGGCCCAGTTGTTCGGCGAAGCCGCGCAGGTAGGTGGCGCGCTCGGTGGCGCTGACCGCCTTCCAGGAGGTCAAGGCACGACGCGCGGCGGCCACGGCCTGGTCGACCTGGGCGCTGCTGGCGGCCATCAGTTCGGCGAACGGCTGGCCGTCGGACGGGTTGTGGACAACGATGCAGTCGCTGCCCTGGCCTTCGACCCAGTGGCCGTCGATGTAGTGAGGTGTGGTCATGGTCGGATTCCGGTCAGGCCATTTCGGCGGTGGTCACGGGCTTTACGGGTGTGCTTTTGCAGCGCACCCAGCGCGGGCCTTGTGGGCCATACACGCCAGCGGGTTCGGGGAACAGGTTGAGCAGGATCAGGTACAGCACGGCGGCGATGCCCAGGGTCACCGGCAGGCTCAGGTCTATGCCGCCGGCGAGTTCGCCCAGGGGGCCGACGAACTGCCCGGGCAGGTTGACGAAGCACAGGCCGACGGCCGCGCTGGGGATCCACGCGCCCATGCCGCGCCAGTTCCAGCCGTGGTCGAACCAGTAGTGGCCGCCCTGCTGGCCACGGGTGAACACCTGCAGGTCGTCGGCGTGGTAGAAGCCGCGGCGGGTGATCAGGCCGAGGATCATGATCACCATCCAGGGGCTTGTGCAGGTAATGATCAGCACGGCGAAGGTCGACACGCTCTGCACCAGGTTGAAGGTGAAGCGGCCGACGAAGATGAAGCCGATGGCCAGCACGCCGATCAGCAGGGTGGCGGCGGCGCGGCTGAGCAGGCGCGGGAACACGCTGGACATGTCCAGGCCGGTGCCGTACAGCGCCGTGGTGCCGGTGGACATGCCGCCGATCACCGCGATCAGGCACACCGGCAGGAAGAACCAGCCCGGCGAGATCGCCAGCAGGCCGCCGACGTAGTTGTTGGCGGCGATGTAGTCCGGCGCTTGGCTGGCCACCAGGGTGGCGGTGCACAGGCCGAACAGGAACGGGATCAGCGTGGCGGCCTGGGCGAGGATCACCGCCAGCATGATGCGCGACTTGGCGGTTTCGCGCGGGATATAGCGCGACCAGTCGCCAAGGAAGGCGCCGAACGACACCGGGTTGCTCATCGCCAAAATCGCCGCGCCGACGAACGCCGCCCAGAAGCCGGCCTGGCCGAGGTTGACGCTGCCGGCGTAGCCCGCGTCGAAGGGCCCGGCGAAGGCGAAGATGCCCAGCAGGAACAGCAGGCTAGAGGCCCACACCGCGATCTTGTTGACCCACAGCATGAAGCGAAAGCCAAAGATGCACACCACCAGCACCAGCACCGCGAACAGGCCGTAGGCCAGGCCCAGGGTCAGGTCGGTTTCCGGCAGGCCGACCAGGCGCTTGGCGCCGCCGACCAGGGCATCGCCCGAGCTCCACACCGACAGCGAGAAGAACGCCACGGCGGTCAGCAGCGACAGGAACGAGCCGACGATACGCCCGTGCACGCCGAAGTGGGCGCCGGACGATACCGCGTTGTTGGTGCCGTTGAGCGCGCCGAACAGGCCCATCGGCGCGAGGATCAGCGCGCCGACGCCGACGCCGAGCAAAATTGCCCAGACGCCAGCCTGGAACGACAGCCCGAACAGCACCGGGAAGCTGCCCAGTACGGCGGTGGCGAAGGTATTGGCACCGCCGAAGATCAGGCGGAACAGGTCCAGCGGGGAGGCGTCGCGTTGATCGTCGGGGATCTGTTCGACGCCATTGGTCTCGATACCGGTCGAGTGGCTCATGGTGATGCTCCAGCGCGAATGTTGTCGGCCGTCGGGCGGCCTTGTTGTGGGTGCGATGGCAGTGCGGCAGGGCCGCTTGAAAGGGAATCAGGCCGGCGAGACGGCCGACAGGTGCTCGTGACAGGCCAGCCAGCGCTCGCCGTGCAGTCGGAAGACGATGGTCTCGCGCTCGTTCAGGTCGAGGGTTTCGCCGGCCACGCGCAGGCGCGTGGCCACATCGTGCATGAAGATCGCCACGTCGCCCTGCAGGCTCAGCTGCGCGTTGCTCGACTCGCAGCCGAGCACGGCGAATCCGTCCGCCTGCCAGCCCGCCCAGAGATCTTCATAGGCGCGGCGTGACAGCAGCGGTTGCGGCACGGTGTGGAAGAGAAAGGTGGCGTCTTCGCTGAAGCAGGCGAAGTAGCGGGCGGTGTCGTTGCTGGCGAAGGCGGCGACGAGGTCGGCGGCGGCCTGCCGTACCTGGAGTGTCTGGTCCACGGGAGTGGCCTCACGGTTTATTGTGATTGTTGGTGAAGCGATTCTGGTGGGGGCGGGCGGGGGGAAAAATCGCTGTGGGCAAATAATCAGTTCAGGAAATCGTGAACCAATGGGGTGACCGACCAAGTAACCGACCAAGTAACCGACCAAGTAACCGACTAAGTAGCGCTGCTAAAAATTGCCGATCCGTCAGGCTGGTGATTGGGGGCAGGCACTCATCATCGTTCCCCCAGCGCAACTCTGAGGGTTCACCCATGGGCCTACCGGCCCGCGTCTCTCCTCTCTACCGTTAGCCCTGTCGCCCGCCTGGCCCCAGGCCGCACGGGCATTTGCCACGGCCCGCCGACTGACGGTCGCTTCGTTCAGCCTGCGTTGCCTACTCTCATAGTCCCCACTGTGGATGTGTGGGGCGCGGTCCGACCGCAGCGGCCAGGATGGCCTGTTCTCACACCAAGAGGAGAGAACGATGAGCAATTTCTCGCAAGTCGCCAACTTCGAAGGCCAGGTGCCACGCATCGACCCCGACAACGCCACCATGCTGCTGATCGACCACCAGAGCGGCCTGTTCCAGACGGTCAAGGACATGCCCATGACCGAGCTGCGGGCCAATGCCATCACCCTGGCCAAGGTCGCCAGCCTGGCGAAGATCCCGGTCATCACTACCGCCTCGGTACCCCAGGGCCCCAACGGCCCGTTGATCCCGGAAATCCACGAGGCCGCGCCACATGCGCAATACGTGGCCCGCAAGGGTGAGATCAACGCCTGGGACAACCCCGAGTTCGTCGCCGCGGTGAAGGCCACCGGGCGCAAGCAGCTGATCATCGCCGGCACCATCACCAGCGTGTGCATGGCCTTCCCCAGCATCAGCGCAGTGGCTGCCGGCTACCAGGTGTTCGCTGTCATCGACGCGTCAGGCACCTACTCCAAGATGGCCCAGGAAGTGACCCTGGCGCGGGTGGTCCAGGCCGGCGTGGTGCCGATGGACACCGCCGCCGTCTGCTCCGAGGTGCAACGCACCTGGAACCGTCCGGACGCCGCCCAGTGGGCCGAGGCCTACAGCGCGGTGTTCCCGCACTATCAACTGCTGATCGAGAGCTACGCCAAGGCCCAGGCCGTCGCCACCGGTCATGAGCAACTGGACTCGCAACGCAACTGAACCTGGCTGTTTCCCATCCAAGTAAGGAGATTCACCATGGCATTCCAATACAAGCGTCTGGACAAGAACAACGCCGCGGTACTGCTGGTCGATCACCAGACCGGGCTGCTGTCGCTGGTGCGCGACATCGACCCGGACCGGTTCAAGAACAACGTGCTGGCGCTGTCCGACCTGGCCAAGTACTTCAAGCTGCCGACCATCCTCACCACCAGCTTCGAGACCGGCCCCAACGGCCCGCTGGTGCCCGAGCTCAAGGAGCAGTTCCCCGAGGCGCCCTACATCGCCCGCCCCGGCAACATCAACGCCTGGGACAACGAGGACTTCGTCAAGGCGGTGAAGGCCACCGGCAAGAAGCAGCTGATCATCGCCGGCGTGGTCACCGAGGTGTGCGTGGCCTTCCCGGCGTTGTCGGCGCTGGAGGAGGGGTTCGACGTGTTCGTGGTGACCGACGCCTCCGGCACCTTCAACGAGCTGACCCGCGACTCGGCCTGGCGTCGCATGGAGGCCGCCGGCGCGCAGTTGATGACCTGGTTCGGCGTGGCCTGCGAGCTGCACCGTGACTGGCGCAACGACATCGAAGGATTGGGCACGTTGTTCTCCAACCACATTCCCGACTACCGTAACCTGATGACCAGCTACAGCAAGCTGGCCAAGTGACGGTGTGTCCGGGCCCCGGTGCTGGGGCCCGGACCCGCCTTGTCGGTTACGAGGTAATGGATGGCTCCACTGATTGCCTATTTCAGGCTTGCCCTGCGCCCCGGGCGCGATGTGCTGCTGTTCGCGCTGCGTACGGTGGTGGCTGGCCTGCTGTGTCTCTACCTGGCGTTTGTGTTCGACCTGGAACAACCGAAATGGGCGCTGATGACGGTGATCATCATCAGCCTGCCGCTGGCCGGCATGACCCTCAAGCGCAGCCTCGCGCAGGTGCTCGGCACCGTGGTCGGCGCGGCGGTGGCCGTGCTGCTGATGGCGTTGTTCGCGCAGATGCCGTACACCCTGCTGGTCAGCCTGGCGCTGTGGCTGGGGCTGTGCACCGCCGGTGGCACCTTGCTGCGCTATACCGATTCCCATGCCTTCGTGCTCAGCGGCTTTACCGCGGTGGTGGTGGCCATGCTGGCCGTACCCGAGCCCGAGGGCACCTTCATGCTGGCCGTCACACGGGTTACCGAGACCTTGCTGGCGGTGGCCTGCGTGGCCGTGGTCAGCCTGCTGACGGCCCGCCCGCAGGCGGTGGCCAACAGCTATTTCGCCAAAGTCGACAGCCTGCTGAAACTGATCGCCCAGCATGCCGCCGAGGTGATCCGCACCGAAGAGGACGAGGCCGCATTCGGTCAGCGTCAGGCCCGGTTGATCGCCGAGGTCAGCGCGCTGGAGGGGTTGCGTCGGCACCTGTACTTCGATGCCCCGCACCTGCGCAGCGGCGATGGGCTGGTGCAACTGTTCGCCAACCAGCTGGTGCTGCTGGTTTCGCGACTGCTGGTGCTGCGTCAGCAGCGTGAGCTGATCAAGGCGCACTGGCATGGGCCGCTGCCCGCGGATATCCAGCTGCTGCGCGACGCCGAACTGGCCAGCCTGGATGCGCTGGCGCGTGACGGTATGGCGCTCTCGGCAGCGGACCGCGAGGCCCTGCGCACCCTGTACAAGGGGTTCGATGACGCCGCCGACCGTGCGGAATTTCTCAATGAGCCACTGCCCCCGCACCTGCGCGCCCTGGCCTGGGCCTTGCGCTGGGAGCAGGCGCGCCTGCTGCAGCAACTGGACGAGCTGATCGAGCTGAACGAGGCGATCCAGCAGGGTCGTCTGGCCAGTTGTCCCCAGCAGCAGGGGCGCGCCAGCGCCTTGCACCTGGACTGGCCACTGGCGGCGATGAACGCCGTGCGCGCCTGCCTGGCCCTGCTGCTGATCGGCGGGTTGTGGATCGAGAGCGCCTGGGATGGCGCGCGTTCGGCGGTGATCCTGATGGGCGTGATGTGCTCGCTGATGGCGACCTTGCCCCGACCGCTGCTGGCCAGCCAGAACTACAACCGCGGGCTGTTGGTGGGCATGGGCTTGTCCGCGCTCTATCAGTTCGCCCTGCTGCCGCTGTTCACCGACTTCGAGATGCTTGCCCTGTGCCTGGCACCGCTGCTGTACCTGGCGGCGGTCGGCCTGGCCAACCCGATGACCGCGGGGATCGGCATGGGCATCGGTCTGATCAGCCTGCTGATGATCGGGCCGCAGAATATCGGGGCCTATCACAACAGCGATATCCAGTGGTTCGAGTTCGCTGGTGGCTACCTGGTGGCCGGGGTGCTGGCGATGGCCGTGTTCGCGCTGGTCTTTCCGTTCAATGCGCAGAAACGCATCGCTCGATTGTTTCGCCAGACCCGTGAGGATGTGCGCCGCCAGGTGCTCGGGAACGGTTCGCTGGCTGGGCAGTTCGCCTTCGAGAGCCTGCTGCTTGATCGCCTGTCGGCGCTGATTGGTCTGCTGCCGGCCGCTACGGACATGACCTCGCGCGAGCGTGTCGAGTGTGCGCTGGTATGCCCGGCGCTGGCCATCGCCCTGGGCCAGGCGCGCGCCTTGTGCAACAGTGACCTGGCGTTGCCGTCGGCGACCCGGACACGCTTGCGGGAAAGCCTGCAGGGTGTCGCCGACTTCGTCGGTGGCCAGGGCGGGGTGGCGCTCGATCCGCTGTTGCGGGAACTGGACGATCAGGCGCAGTTGCTCGATGCCCTGCATGGCGCGCCAGGGCAGATGGGGCGTGACGCCTTGCGCCGACTGTTCATCCTGCGGGTGGCGCTGGCGGTGGCCGGGCAGTTGCTGGCGCGTTATCGCCAGGTGCTGGAAGCTGAACGATCGCGGCTGTTGCCGGAGGTGGCCAATGCCCATTGATTTCGAGGTGGGCGGGGTCTACCTGCCGCCCATCGCCCAGGCGCTGCTGCTGGCGCTGCCGTTGTTTCTGCTGATCGATGCCTTGTTGCGCCGGGTGGGCGTGCTGGCATTCGTCTGGCATCCGGCGCTGTTCCAGGGTGCCTTGTACACCGCGATTTGCGCGGCCCTGTTGTTGTGGATGGGAGTGAGCAGGTAGATGTCGTCGATCAAGCCGCTGTTGTCGCGCAGCCTGACCCTGGTCATGCTGGCCGTTGCCATCGTGCTGGGCTGGCTGGCCTGGACGCACTATACCCAGGCGCCCTGGACCCGCGACGCGCGGGTGCGGGCCGATGTGGTCACCCTGGCGGCGGAGGTCAGCGGCCGAATCGTCGCCCTGCCGGTGCGGGACAATCAGTTCGTGCACAAGGGCGACCTGCTGTTGCGCATCGACCCGGCGCGCTATGAGCTGGCCGTGCTGCATGCGCGGCGCGCGGTCGAGGTGGCACGGGCAGCCCTGGGGCAGTCGCAGGCGAACATCGTCGCCAACCAGGCGTTGCTCAAGCAGCGGCGCAGCGAGGAACAGCGCCGTGGCAAGTTGCAGTCACTGTCGGCCATTTCCGCCGAGGAGTGGGAAAAGTCCAAGACTGATGTGGCTGTGGCCCAGGCCGACCTGCTGCGCGAGCAGTCCAGCCTCGGCCTGGCGCAAGCCAATGTGCAACTGGCCGAAGCCACGCTGGAACAGGCGCAACTTGACCTGCAGCGCACTGAGGTGCTGGCGCCGGTCAATGGTCATGTCACCAACCTGCTGACCCGTCAGGGCGACTTCGCGCAACCGGGCGCCGCGTTGCTGGCGTTGGTGGACAGCGATTCGTTCCATGTCAGTGGCTACTTCGAGGAGACCAAGCTGCCGCGCATCGCCGTCGGCAGCCGGGCGCGCATCGTGCTGATGAATGGCCAGGCATTGCAGGGCACGGTGGAGAGCATCGCCTACGCCATCACCGACCGTGAGAACCAGCCGGGCAACCGCCTGCTGGCCAACGTCAACCCGAACTACACCTGGGTCAAGCTGGCCCAGCGCGTGCCGGTACGCTTGCGCCTGGAACCGCAGGATGCCGAGGCGCCTGCTTTGCGGGCCGGGACCACCGCCACTGTGACGATCCTCGAAGAATGACGGATGATGCAGCAGTGAGCCGTGGACGAGTGTTGCCGATGTTCGACCTGAACGACCTTTATCTCTATGCCAAGGTGGTGGAGCACGGCGGCTTCGCGCCCGCCGGGCGCATCCTTGGCCTGCCCAAGTCACGCCTCAGCCGGCGCGTGGCCAAGCTCGAGGAGCGCCTGGGTGTGCGCCTGATCCAGCGCTCCACACGGCAGTTCCAGGTCACCGAGGTGGGGCTGGAGTATTACCGCCATTGCCTGGGCATGCTCGAGCAGGCTGTCGCCGCCGAGGATGCGGTCGAACGCAACCGCGCCGAGCCCCGCGGCATCGTGCGCCTGGCCAGCAGCACCGCGTTGCTCGATTCGCGCCTGGCGCCGATGCTGGCGCGCTTCATGGCGCAATGCCCGGTGGTCGAGCTGCTGGTCAAGAGCTACAACCGCCGGGTGGATGTGATCGGCGAGGGCTTTGACCTGGTGCTCAGCGTGCAGCACCAGCCACTGGAAAGCAGCGAGCTGGTGATGCGTCGCCTGGCCCCGAGCCGGCAGTGCCTGGTGGCCGCGCCGGGCCTGTTGGCCGAACACGGGCGCCCGCTGTCGCCGGAAGGGCTCCAGGTTCTGCCGAGCTTGAACTGGGGCGCCAATGTGCAGGACGCCTCCTGGATGCTGGTCGGGCCCGCGGGCGCCGAGGCTGCCGTGCGCCATCGCCCCCGTGTGGTGTCGGACGACCTCGCCGTGCTGCGCGAGGCCGCCCTGGCCGGGGTGGGCGCGGTGCTGTTGCCCGAGGAGGCGGTGCGCGAGGACCTGGCCGCCGGGCGATTGGTGCATGTCCTCGACGACTGGGCGCCACGGGAAGGGGAGGTGGTGGCGTTGTTCCCTTCCCGACGCGGGTTGATGCCCGCAGTGCGCAAGCTGATCGACTACCTGGCCGATGCCTTCGAGCAGGAGCAGCAGGCCGCTACGCCGGTTCGCGCTCGCTGAAACCAGGCTCTGCGGGTGGGCGGGCCGACCAGAACGCCAGGCCTGCCGCCAACGCGGTCAGCGCGGCGCCGGCCCAGGGGGTGGCCGCCAGCGTCGCCCCGGTGATCACCACGCCGCCGATGGCCGAACCCAGCCCGACACCGAGGTGCATGGCCGACATGTTCAGGCTCATGCCGGCCGGGAAGGTGTCCGGGCCACGGGTCGCCAGGTAGCTCTGTACCACGGGCGAGGTAGTCCAGCTGAGCCCGCCCCAGAGCATCATCGCCGGCAGGAACAGCCAGGGCGTGCCGACGCTCAGGGGCAGTACCAGCAAACTGGCGAGATAGAGCAGTGGCGCCAGCGCGATGGAGCGACCTGCGCCGAGCCGGTCCGCCATCCAGCCGCCGACATAGCCGCCCGAGACGCCGGCGATTCCGAAGGCGGCGAACAGGGCGGCCAGCCATTGCACGGGGATGTCGGCGACCTGCCGGGCATAAGGCGCCAGGTAGGCGAACACCGTGAAGTGTCCGGCGATCATCAACAGCGACACGCCCTGGGCGGCCACCAGGCGGCTGTCGCGCAGATGGCGCAGGTAGCTGCCCAGGGCAATGCGTTCGCTGCTCTGCAGTTGCGGCAGTCCGCGCCAGGCCATCAGCAGCACCGCGATCGCCAGCAGGCTCAGGCCAGTGAACACCCCGCGCCAGCCCAGCACGTCGCATAGCAGCATTCCGGCGGGCACGCCCAGCACGAGTGAACTGCAGATGCCCATGAAGATCACGCCGATGGCACGGCCACGCAGGGCCTCGGGCACCAGGCGCGTGGCCATCAGGGTGCAGGTCAGGCAGGTGAGGGCGCTGGTCGTGGCCATGCCGATGCGGGCGAGCAGCAGCGCGGTATAGCCCGGCGCGAGGGCCGCGGCGAGGTTGCACAAGGCGAACAGGGCCAGGGTGATGCAGAGCAGTCGGCGCAACGGGAAACGGGTGGTCAGCAGGGGAGAGAAGGGGGCGGCGAGGGCGAAGCTCAGGGAGAAGACCGTGGTCAGTTGCCCGGCGATCCCGAGCGGGACCTGCAGGCCATCGGCCAGGGCCGGCAGGATGCCGACCGTGATGTTTTCCGCCATGCCCGTGGCGAATGTCGCCAGGGCCAGCAGCCAGATACGCGGGCTCATGTGTTGCCTCCGATAAACGGGCCGGCCAAGGTCTGGACCCATTTGTCCCGACGGTTGACCGGCAGTGGTCAGGTCCATCGGGTTTCGAGGCAGTGCTTCGGTTATCCCGGTTCACGCAGATTTGTAGGAGCGGCCTTGTGCCGCGAAAGGGCTGCGTAGCAGCCCCGGCAGATGCAGCGACGATGCTGCAACCCTGGGGCCGCCTTGCGGCCCTTTCGCGGCACAAGGCCGCTTCTACAGGGCCTGCGTGAGGCCATGTTATTTCAACTCGGTCTCGATGAATACAATCTCGTGATCGCTGGCATTGACCACGTTGTGTTCCACGCCGGCCTTGCGGAAGTAGCTCTGGCCTGCCACCAGGGGCGCGTGTTTGTCACCCTCCGGGGTTTCCAGCAACAAGGTGCCGTCGGTCATTGGCACCACCACGTAATCGAGGCCGTGGCGATGCTGGCCGGTCTCGGCGCCGGGGGCGAAGCGCCATTCGGTGACGATCACTTCGTCGGTATTCACCTGCACGGTGGGGACTGCCTTGGGGCGTTGAGTCTGCTGCGTCATGGGGTAGGCCTGTTCACGGAAAAGCGTCCAGCCTGGGCTGCTTGCGCGGTGGGTTAAATCCAAGTCTGCTGGCAGTCAGTCGTGCGCACACTCAACTTTTTCCGCCCCAAACGCAACGCGGGGCCAGCCCGCTCCCACAGGCTCAAGGCTGAACCTGTGGGAGCGGGCTGGCCCCGCGAATACGAAATGCCCTGAAGATCACAGCGTGATCGGCTTCAACTTGAGCCCCATGGCCTGGGCCCGCACCGCCGCGCCGCTGAAGGCCGCCGCATTGCCTGGTGGTGGCGTGGGCCCGTGCACGTGCCCGGCCAGTTCGGTGTTCATCTCCTGGACCAGATCGAGCAAGTCGCAGAGCACCTGCAGCACGTTCACCGCTTCGGAGCCCAGCCAGGTCTTCGGCGCCTGCAGGCGCTGGCTGATCTTCACCACGCTGTGGCGCAGGCCCTCGATCCGCTCCTGGACGTCGCCGCCAATCGCCGCGTTGAGCTTCTGCCCCACCGCCAGGTTCAGGTCGCGTCCGGTGGCCTGGTGCAGGTCGTCGAGGGCGGCCAGGCTGGCGGAGCCGCCGGACAGCAGCTTGAGCGCGCCGAGTGCCTCGATCTTCTTGACCCCGCCGACGGTCTCGGTGGAGTGGTCGTCCACCGTCCGGGCATGGCTCTGGAACTGCTCGGTGTTGGCCAGCGCCTCGACTTCACGTTCGATCGCCTTGTCGCGGATCCGGCCATCGGTCTGGCGCAGCCAGTTGCCGTCGGCGTCGGCGCGCTGCTGGCAGGCCTCGCTGTGCTGCCACACCAGGTCGCCCTTCGGCACCTTGGGCAGGCTCAGCCCGTGGGGCAGGATCTGCTGGATGAACGGCTTGTGCGGCAGCCCGTAGGCGAACGACAGCACCACGGTGGTGCCCTCCTCGGGGAAGCCGAACATGCCGCGCTCCTGGCCGCCCATGGGTGCCGGCAGCGGCAGGCTGGTGAACACAGGCAACGCCGGGTCGGGCTCGCCGTCCGGCAGCAGTACCTGGACATCGACGCCGAAGCGCGGGCGGAAATCGTCGCACAGCCCAGGCGCCTCCGGCGCATCGGGCACCGCGACCACGCGGCCGAAGCGCGGCAGGTGATAGCCGCCGGTGATTTCGGGGAACTGGCGCGCTACGGCGCGGCGGATTGCGTCTTCCATCGTATGGCCATCTGGCTGTCGGCCAGCGCGACATGGGTCACGCGCTCGCCGTGGTTGATCGGTGCGCCCGGACGCAGCCCCGGCAGGGCCGCAATGCTGGCGCTCTGGTTGCCCTGGTAGTTGTCGAACAGCTCCATGGGCAGTTGCAGCGCGGGGCGCGCGCCGAAGTAGCTGTCGGCCCAACTGCCCACGTACACCTCGCCGTTGCCCTGCTGCTGCCAGATGAAGTCGGGAATGTCGAAGACTTGGGCCAGGCTTTCCATGGCCTGGAAGCCGGCGGCCAGGCTGTAGAAGAACGGCGCGCGCACCGACGCGTAGGGCCGCTCGGGCACGCGAAAGCGCAGGCCGGTCTGCTGGCCGACCTGATCGAGCACGCCGCGCAAGTCGACGTGGCGCAGGTTCATCGGCAACGGTCTGGCCAAGATCGCCGCCAGTTCCCGGCAGAACAGCAATTGCTGCCTGGCATTGGCGCTGGTGCAGCGCTCGACGTAGCCGATGAAATGCCGCTGCAGCGGGCTGTCGTTGTAGCCGATGTCGAGGGTGACCAAGCCCTTGAGGGGCGCCTCGGCCTGGACGATGAAGGTCGCCCGCCCCGGGTTGCGCAGTTCCAGGCGCACGTCCGCCCTGACCAGCTCGTATCGCTCGCCGCCGACATTGAGTACCTGATGCAGCTTCATGACTTCTCTCCCAGCCAGTCATCCACTTTTTTCAGCAGGCGCTCGAAGCTGGTCAGCTCCGGGTCCTTCTCCTCTTCCTCCTCTTTCGCGCCCACCGCCGCCCCCGGAGCGGCCTGGGCCTTGACGCGTTTTTTGGCGCGGCGCTTCTCGACCTTTTCCGGGTTGGAGGTCTTTTCGGCCAGGCCGAACTGCACCCGCCAGCAGGCCAGCGAGTCGTCCTCCCGGGCGCTGACGCTGTCGGCGAAGCGCACCTGGCGGATGCCGAAGGCCTCGGCGGTGTCGTTGACGATGCGGTAGGTCTTGAGCTGGCCGCCGCCCTCGGTGGCTTCGGCCAGGCGCATCAGGCTGCGCAACCAGGCGCCGTTGACGTAGGGGATGGTCAGGGTGACCGTGAGGGTCTTGGGCTTGAAGCCCTTGTGCGCGGTGTCGGTGTTGCTGGTCTGGCCGGACAGGTCCTCGGCTTCGATGCGCAGGTTGCCGGTGACTTTCAGGGTCTTGCCTTCGACGGGCTGACCGTCCAACAGTAGCAGTGTCATAAACCCACCATTTCACGAACGAAGCTCAGGCCCTTGGCCGAGCCGACCAGGATCACGCCGGCGCTCATCACCCATTCATGCCCCGGGGCATCGCCTTCGAGCAGCATGCGGCGCAGTTGCGTGTTGTTGCCCGGGCCCAGCAGGCGGGTGCGTACCGAGCTGTCGGCCTGGCCGCCTTCCAGCAGCTGGCGCAGGTCGGCCAGGCGCTGGTCGCGGACCTGCTGCTGGTTGGCCTTGCGCGCCGCCAGCCCGGACAGGTCGCTCATGGGCGAGCTGTCGGCGGCGTAGCTTTCCAGCACCGCGATCTGCCCGGCCAGCGATTGCTGGGCCGCCTTCAGCACCGTGCAGCGCTCCAGCGGCAAGGCCTCCCAGCGCGGCAGGGCGGTGGCCTGGGGAATCTGCCATTTCTCGGTTTCGAGCCGGGCCAGGTGCTCCGCGCGGCGTTGCGCGCGCACCAGCTCGGGGATCGGCATCAGGGCGTTGAAGCGGCCCAGGCCGGTGGCCAGCTGATCGTGGCGGGTGCCCAGGAACAGCAGGCACAGCGCGTGCTGCTCACCCTGGGGGCTACCGTCGTCGGTGGCGTCGGTCAGCTTGTTGGCCAGTTGCTGCAACAGGTTCGGCGCGGACAGGAAACGCTGGTAGCCACGACCCTGGCCGATACCGCTCTGGAACGGCGTCACCACCAGGCACCTGGGCACTTCGCCCAGCTGTTCGGCCAGGGCCTGGCGCCCGGCCTCGATCGCGCCCTTGGCCGCGGCGCCGACCGGGCCGGGGTTGGTGCTGGCCAGTCCCTGCAGGCCGCTCAGGCGCTGGGCGGTACTGGCCAGCTCGCTGCCGGCCAGGGCCTTGGCGGCGTCGAGCTGGCCCATCCAGCGGGTCGCCTCGGTGGGCCAGCGCAAGGTGACGGGCGACCAGCTCATGCCGGCACCGTCCACTGGATGGTGCGCAGTGTGCCGAGTTGCTTATCCTGCAGCGCCTTCGCCGCGTCACGCTTGAGCTGGTCGGCGTGTTGCAGGGCCGCCTGCTTGAACAGGACCAGGTCTTTGTTCACCTGCAGCAACTGGTCGCGGGTATGGGCCAGGAACTGGCGCACGCCATCGCTGCCGGTGCAGGGGTAGGCGCTGTCCAGGCCGCTGAATACCAGGCCGGTCAGGTTGACCTGGTCTTCCAGCGAGCTGCTGTAGCGGTGCGCCTCGCCCAGGGCCGACGAATCGAAGCCGGCCTCAATGTACTGCGCGCAGCCGGTGTTGATCTCGCCCAGCTTCTGCTGGTGGAGCTTGGCCAGCACGGCGGCGGTGTCGTCCACCCATTCGCCGTTCTTCCATACCTGGTCCGGGCCGGGCTTTTTCACCGTGTAACCCGAGGGGACCGGCCCCATGCCGGTGATGGTCAGAGCCTCGGCGGTGGTGATGCTGTAGACCACCAGGCCGTCGTAGTAGTCCACCAGGGACCAGGCCTGGCCATTCCAGTGGGCGGCCTTGTGCTCGGGGATCGACGGCGGCGCCGTCTCCACGCAACCGCCGGGGATCAGGAACACGCCGGGCTCCAGCGGCGACTCGTCCGCTTCGGCGGTGCCAGTGAACAAGCCCAGTGGGGATGTCTGGTAGACCGTTTTCGTCTTTGCCATCGGGCACCTCAGTATTTGATGTAGTAGTACAGGGCCATGTTCACGGGGCGTGCTTCGCTACCGCCGGAGGGATCTACCGTGACCGGGTGAGCGTGAACGCCGTCGCCAACGATGTTCAGGGCATGGCTGTGATCGCCGGCGGCTTGGATACGGTTGGTGGCGGCCCAATTCACGCCTGCCTGGTGCATGGCCGCGCCGATCCCGGGGATATCCTGGGTGGTCGGCGTATTCACGTAGTTGAAGGCGTGGGTATGGCTACCCGCGACCGAGGTGGTGCTCCCGCCATGGGCGTGCCAGCCGGCATTGCCCGAGGATGCTGAGTGGGCGTGGTACTGGTTCTGGTTTTGCTGGACCGTGCCCGGTGTTCGTCCAAGATCCAGGCCTTTGCCGTCATCGACATCACGGATGAACAGGCCACGGGTATCTGGCAGGTTGAACGTAGTCGCCCCGTCGCCTGCTCCGAAAGAGGTGCCGATTGCCGCGAACAACGCTGCGAAGGTCGCCCGGCTGACGGCCGCGCCATTGCAGCGAAGCGTGCCCGTCGGTGCCGCATGGCTGAAAGTCTGGACGAGCGTCCCTGGCGGAACGATGGCACCGGGCGTCAGGTTTCCGGTATGGAACACCTCGACGGTAGGGGTCCATTGCCCCTGGTTGGTCGTGGCGCGGGCAAACATGCGCACTCCAGGGCCTCCCTGGCCCATCGCGATCTGAGCCGAGAACTTCTCGGAGTAGTACGGCATGTTGAGCACGCTGCAATAGTTCGCCAGCGAGGTCGCGCCGTCGGCTATTGTGTGAAAGCCGCCGGCCAATCCGATCGTGTCAACCGGGCTCAGGGAGGCGAAGTTGGTCGCTAATCCATAGTCGCCGCGTTTGACAGCATCAGTGATGCCGTACCCTTGCAGGGTGGTCGGTTTGCCGCTGGTGATCTTGCTCCAGTCAAGGTTGGGGATGTCGATCTGCAGCAGTGCCTCGCTGCCGATGACCTGGCCTTTGCCATTGATCGTGACTTTGGAGTAAGTCCCGGGCACCACGCCGATGTCCGCAAGCGTGGACTGGATCGCCACGTTCCTGGAACCGTCGAAGTCCACGCGCCCGACGACATCGCCCTGCAAGGCGATCTGACGCGCTTCGGCCAGCTGGCGCGCCTTGCCGGCGGAGGTCACACCCTCCTCGAGGTCCGCAACCGACTTGCGGCTGGCGAAGTGTTCCACCAGCGGGCCGGCGATGGGGGCGGACTTGCGTTTGTCGGCGATGCCCCCGGAGCTGGCGATGTCCGCCAGCTGGATGCAGTAGACCCAGCCGTCTGGCGTGACGTAATCCTGCTGGTCGGGCATATACACCACCTTCCAGCTGGGGATCACATCGTTCAGCTCGCGGCGCCAGGTGATATGCATCCACACCTGGGTCGCGCCTTGCGGCGGGCTCAGCGGCACGGCCTTGGGCAGTTCCAGGCGCATGCCTTCCAGGTAGGCGATGCCGGCGGCCAGTTGGTAGTTGTTACCCACCTTCTGGAACTGCAAACCGTCGCCGAAGAAGCACGCTCGCCCATACACGTCGCGGTTGCTCAGGCGCTCGCGTTCGTCGATGCCTTTCAGGCGCACGGTGAAGTCGTGCTGCCAGGTGCTGGCATCGATGGTGATGCCGGTAAGCTCCTGGGCGCCGCTGTACTCCACCAGGATGTTGCGGGTGACGTTGTTGCCGATCTGCAGCGGCGGGATGTTGCGCCGTTTCTGCTGCAGCGGCAGGTAGGCCACGGCGAACAGCACGCCCTCGGCGCTTTCCAGGCCCATCCAGTTCCAGTCGAAGTCGCCGATGTCGCTGCCCAGCATCGAGCTGTAGACGACCTGGTTGGGGTTCACATAGCCGCTGTTGCCCGCCGGAATGTCGTAGCTGTGCACGATCTGGCTGGCCGGCGGCCTGGTCGCGGCGCGGTCGACCGGCGTGTTCGGGTCGAGCCCGGGCACATTGGCGTAGATGAAACGGGTGATCTGCAGGACTTCTTTGGCCCCCTGCTTCTGGGCGATCAGGCTTTCGCCCGCGAAAGTGATTCTGGCCACGGCGGACTCCTAAAGCGTGGCGACCAGCGTCTGCTGGTCGTCGTTGAATTGAGCTGCGCCGATGCGCAGGGTCACGGGGGTGATGCTGACGAAGTCGTAGCGGCGGCAGGTCCGGCCGTACTGCTGGATCAGTACCCGCAGCAGCTCGGGGTTCTCCGACAGCTGCGAGTCGGAAAGGCGCAGCAGGACCACGTCCCAGTCGCGGCCGGCCAGGCGTTCGTCGATCTCGACATAGCCCACGCCGAGCCGGCGCAGGATGCGCTTGAGCCCTGCTGTGCTGCCGGCATCGACCGCGTTGATGAAGGCGAACTTCACCCGCAGCCGGTACAGGCGTTCCGGTTCGTCCTTGAAGCGGGTGATGTCCCGCTGCCAGGCGAGCAGGTCCAGCACGGTGAGGTGGCAGGTTTCGGCGTCCATCTGTAGCAGCGGCCAGCGCAGCCACTCGGTCACCCTGGCCCACCAGGCCTGGGCGGCGTCCTTGAGCTTGGTCAGTTCGGGGCCGGCGAGCCAGAACGGCAGTTTCAGCGGGCTCATACCAGGTCCACCCGCAGGTTGGCGATGCGCGCGATGCTCAGCTGCGAGACGATGTCCTCGCTGGCGAAATGCAGCGACTCGATGTCGGCGAAGGCCTGGTGCAGCTCCTCGGCCAAGCGGCTGAAGGAGAACCGCGACTGTGGGTAAGTCAGCGTCGGCCGATAGTCGCTGGCCGTGCTTTCGCGAAACGCCGCAC
Organism: Pseudomonas carassii; assembly: GCF_036324045.1. Taxonomy (NCBI): domain Bacteria; kingdom Pseudomonadati; phylum Pseudomonadota; class Gammaproteobacteria; order Pseudomonadales; family Pseudomonadaceae; genus Pseudomonas; species Pseudomonas carassii. The sequence goes on from NZ_JAZDCT010000012.1 coordinate 81,613, forward strand.
GGATGAACTGGGTGATGCCCTGCTGCAACTCTTCGCGCCGCTTCGCCGTCAGGTTCGTCCGCGGCCAGACCGTCAGCGCGATGTCGTGGCGGGTCTCGGGCATGACCATCACCAGCAGGTCGTCGCCGTGGCCGTGGTTGCCTTGGTCGCGCACATGGGCGTTGATCTGCTCCAGATACGCCTGCGCCGGCACGTCGGCGTCGAACAGCACATAGGCGTTGGCGCTGCCCGGACCACGTGGCGCATCGTGGAGGAAGTACACGCCATCGGGGCGCACCCCCGGGAAGGCGGCGATCATGGCGCGGTAGACCGCGTCGGTGTGCCACTGGTTGACCGCGCTGAACTGGTTGCGGGTGCGCAGGCGCAGTTGGTCGTCGGGTTCGGGGTCGGCTCCGGGCGAGGTCATCCAGCCGTCGTCGTTGACCACCTGGACGATCCCCTGCACCGGCTCGGGCAGGATGGCGTAGTAGCCGGGCGCCAGGTTGTAGCCGCTGCCGACCTGCTGCGCCTGGACCTTGACCGACTGTTGCAGGCGGCCGTCGGGGAACACAGCATCCTCGACCGTCACCAGCTGGTAGACGTGGCCGTTGATCGCGGCGGATTGCACCACGACGCCGGCACGCATCAGCAGCTCGCCGGCGCTGTTTTCACGGGTGAACAACAGCTGGCCCTGGGCCTTGGTCGCGCCCTTGCGCTCGACGTTCACCGCCCAGGCCAGGCTGTCCAGCCAGGCGCCGCTGGCCGTCTTGACGAAGAAGTTGGGCAGCACGGTGTCGCTGATGAAACCGACCAGCCACAGCACCGGCTTGGTCACCAGCGCCGTCACCACGCGCCAGAATGGCGAGTAGGCGCTGGTGTTGCTGAGCTTGCTGCCCTGGGCGGCCACTTCGGCCTCCCAGGCCTGGTGCAGGGCCGCCTCAGTGGTGGGAATGCCGGCGTCGGCCAGCACCTTGCGAAAGTCCAAGTCGCTCACAGGTATACCTCGATATCACCGAATTTCAGGGTTTTCGCCGTGACCAGGTAGCGGCCCGGATGCTCTTCCAGGACGCGCGCGGTACCCGGCAGCAGGCGCTCGTCGTCCTCCACCAGCAGCTCCAGTTGCAGGATGCAGTCGGCCTGGCGCTGGCGGCTGCGCTCGGCCACCAGGGTCACCAGCAGGCCGCTGTCGCGGATCATGTGGGCGATGTCCTGGGCGATGCTGGCCCGGTCCTCGATCAGCAGCGGTTGGTGGGAGGGGTCCAGGACCAGGTCGTTGTCGTGGATCAGCAGGTCGATGTAGTCACTCATCAGCCCACCGCCATTGCCATCATCTGTTCCAGCTCCAGCGGGTTCATGGCCTTGCTGGTGTTGATCTCCACCTTCTCGACATGCATGCGCCGGTCCTGCGTCTGGGTGGTGTTCTGGATCTGGGTCATTAGGCCTCCCTGGGGAACGCTCGTCGGGTTGGCCGGCGAGAGGTTGAGTGCGGTCTGGGTCATGCGCTGGCGCTGCTGCTCGAGTTGCTCGACCGGCGCGCTGGCCATGCTGGGGGCGACGGCGGCGGGTGCCATCGAAGCCGAGTGCGGGGCCGCTGATGGCACCTGCATCAGGGTCTTGAGCAGTGGCTGCGTGCTGCTCATGGGCAGTACGCCGATCGGCGCGACCTGGCTGGCAAGCCCTGGCACCTTGGGTGCTTCCGGCAGATCGGCGAACGAGGTCTCGATGTTGACGCCCGGGATCTTGTTCAACCACTCGATCACCAGGTCGAGCGAACTCCGGAAGATCTTGACGATGCCGTCCCAGGCGGCCTTGGCCATGCCGGTCCAGCCCCCCATGTCGGTGAACCACTTGCTCAGTGCGTCCAGCTGTGCGCTGACCCACTGGAAGGCGGCACTGTCCAGGAACGCGGCCTTGAGCTCGTCCCAGTAGGCAATGACCAGGACCACGGCAGCGACCAACGCGATGATGCCCGCGATGATGAGGATGATCGGGTTGGCCAGGAGTGCGGCGTTCACCAGCCAGAGTGCGCCTTGCCAGGCAAGGGTGGCGAGCCTCACGATCCCCATCCAGGCGTACATGGCGATCAGGCTTGTCAGGAAGATCGACAGCACCAAGGCGTGCCGGAGGAACATGAAGATGCTCTTCAAACCGGTCATGTTGAGCAGGGCCCAGGCGGCCTGTGCCCCCAGCAGGGCGATCCGGGCCAGTCCACTCAGGACTGCAAGCGCGGTCAGCGCGGCGCTGGTGCCAAGGATCGCCAGGGTGGCGATGGCGATCACCCGGGTAATGTTGGGAAACAGCTTGATCCAGCGGACCAGGGTCTGGGCGATCTCGACCAGGCGTGTCATCAGCGGTTGCAGAATGGGAATCAGCGCCTGGCCGAAGGCGATGCGCAGTCCTTTTACCGCGGCCCCGAACTGCTGCCAGGGGGCGACCATGGCCTTGGCCATCTGTTCGGCCTGTTCCAGGCCGCGTACCTGGCCGAGTTTGTCGATGCCGTTCTTCAGGCGGTCGGTGTCCTGGGCCAGGGCGCCGATGAGCTGGGCCGCCTCACCGCCGAAGGCCTCGGTGATCTTGGCGTTGGCCGCCGCACCGCGCAGGTCGCCGAACTTGCCCTGCAGCTTGGCCAGGATGTCCAGCATCGGCAGGACCTTGCCATTGGTGTCGGTGAACTTCATGCCGAGCTTGTCCGAGGCGTCCTCGATGTTCTCGAAGAAGGCCTTGTAAAGCCCGCCGGCCGCGCTGCCGTCCATGCTGCCGGACAGGCTGCCGATCACGGCCATTTGTTCGGCCAGGCCGATGCCGGCGGCGGAGGCCTGGGCGCCGGCCTCCTTGAAGCCATCCTTCATCTGTTCGCCGCTGGTGCGGAACAGCTGGACCGCCAGGGCGGTCTGCCCGCCGAGGATCTTGACCCACTGGCCCTTGCCCATGGCGTCGGCCTGCTGCTTCTGCAGGTTGTACATCGTGCCGACATACTCGGCCATCACGCCCTGGTCGGACTTGGTGGCCTTGGCCAGCACGCTGCTGGCGTAGGTGAATGTGGCCAGCTGGGAACCGGACAGCCCCTTGATCGCGCCCTCGATCTTGTACGCCGAGGCAACGAAGTCCCGGGCGTTCTCGCCATAGGCGATGGAGAACATCAGGGCTTTCTTGTTCAAGGCCTCCATGGCGTCCTCGGCCACGCCGAGCGAGCGCACATCCCCAAGGGCACGGTTCATTTCCAGGGCGGGCTCAAGGAAGGTGCCAAAGCTGCCGGCAGAGCTTTGCAGCTTCTGCGTGCCATCGCTGATCTGCTTGATGGCGGCCTGGCTTTTTTCGCTCAGATTGTTGAACCCTTGGGTCATCCTCGCCAGCGGCGCGGTGACTTTATCGGTCAGCGACAGGATGAAATCCAGCCGGCTGATTGCGTTGTTCGCGCTCATGGGATATCAGCCTCCATTGAATGCACGGGCGATGCCGTTGGCGATGGCGATTTCCATTCGCCGCCAGTGCTCGTCCTCCAGCCATTTGGCCGTGCCCAGGGTCTCGGGCGTGGTCGGCGCACCGGGCAGCCAGCGTTCGGCCAGGGCCAGCAGCTGGCCCAGGCCGTCCTCGGTCAGTCGCTCTGCGTGGCCGAGCGCTTTTTTACGGTGACTTCCACGGTCGGGGCGTACTCCTCGACCAGGGCGCCGGCCAGCTGGATAACGGTCATCGGGTTGGCCAGCAGCGGCTTGAGCTGGTCCTTGTGCTCGGGCTTCACGGCGGTGACCAGCAGGTTGTTGGCCGGAGCGACCTTGTTGGAGGGGGTCAGGGCGTTGATGTACTTGGTCATCAGCGCCGGATCGATGGCGAAGTCCAGGGACAGGTCGCCGACTTCCAGGGTGATTTCGGTGCGTTGGGTCATGGGGTACTACTCCATTGGAATATGGGAATCGAAGAGAACGTGGCGGGCGCTGTGTTCAGCGGCCGCGCTCATGAAGGTGCTGGCAGGGAACGCAGCGGCGCATGCCGCCCAGGGCGCGGCGCGCCTCGGGGATATCGCCGCCACAGTCCGCGCAGTGGGTGAGGCTGGGCCCAGTCGCCACGCGTCGGCCACGGACGGCGGCGATCGCCAGATCACGCCTGAGCTGTTCCAGGGCCTGGGCGCGGTCGAATGGGCACACCATCAGCTCAGGCCCTCGACCTCGGCGAAGGACAGGTACGGTACGCCGTTGATGTGGACGAAGTCCGGGCTGGTGACGTCGTACGGCAGCTTGTGCTTGGTCTTCTCGCCGCCCTTGGCGTCGATGTTGAGCAGGTTGGAGATCTTGAGGCGGCAGCCGAAGGCCTCGACGCGGATCTCGTCGGTGGGGGTCTTGGCGTAGAACAACTGGTCGAAGGTCCCCAGCTGACGGAAGCTGCCCGCCTTGGCGGCGGCTTCGATGATCAGGTTGAAGTTGCTGGTGTCCACCTCCAGCTCGCCGTTGGCGGTCACGTTGCCGGCGACCCAGCCGTCAGGCACGCCCTTGGTTTGCGCCACGGCGCTGTTGTCGGCGATGTCGAGGGTTGCGCTCTCAACGTGGATCTTCAGGTCGCCCACGTTGATGTCGAAATTCAAGCCACTGATCTTGGCCATGGGTTACTCCTGGTTGTCCTGGGAAAGGTCCAGCGCGATGTTCGCGGTGATGTCCTTGGGGCAGTTGTGCGGGCGGATGCGGATGAACACTTCCACCTGGGTGTGGCTTTTCCAGACGATGACCAGGTCGCCGTCGCGCGGCGGCTGGATTTCGCCGGGGAACACTTCGCCGGCGAACTTCACCGCCTTGGCCATCCGCCGCAGCGGCGCCATCAGCGCGCTGGTGTTGGCGGCCATGCTGGCGGGGCTGTTGTTCAGGCGGCGGTCGCCGATGCGGCGGATCAGCAGCGGGCGGACCTGGCGGGCGGCCTTGTCGGCCAGGCGCAGGTATTCCAGGACCTGGAAGTCGCTGGCGGCGGTGTCGAGCATGTTGGCATCGCCCCAGTACACGCCCTCGTAGTCCGGGTAGGTCTGCGAGACGGAGAAACGTGCCTTGTCCAGCTCGCTGCGCACCGCCGATGGCAGTGGCACGCCGTCCTTGTCCGCGGGCACCACGCCCAGGCCCAGGACAGGGCCGCTGGCGACGCGCATCGGGGTATCGGCGATGCTCCAGGCGGCATTGGCCAGGCGCCCGGCGAGCACGCCCAGGTCGTTGCCGTGCAGCTGCGGCACCACCACGACACGCGGCGCGGCGACATCGCCGGTGAGTGCCTTCTGCTCGAGCAGGTAATCCGACCAGGTCACGGTCGGCAGGATGCCGGCGGACGCGGCCAGGACGAACGAGCGCCGGCCGTAGCGGGCGTTCAGCTGTTCGGCGGCGGTGTGCATGGCCAGCAGTTCCGCACCGGCGGTCGCCGGCTTGGTGATGACGATGCCTTCCACCGAGTAGCCGTGTTGCTGGGCGTACTCCAGGGCGCTTGCCCAGTCGCCTTCGGCGCCGATCGGCGCGGCCAGGCAGGCCCAGCGGTCGCCACCGTTGGCCCGGGCGGCGATCAGTTGGGTCTTCAGGTCGCTGGCGGCCACGCCCAGCTCGTTGTCCAGATCGCTGTCCGTGTTCAGGGTCAACAGCTTGCCGACGTTCTTGGCGGCGGGGCCGATGAAGAGGAAGTAGCGTTCGATCTCGGTCACGGCACCCTGGCCGAGGTTGAGATTGTTCACGCTGATTTTACCGAGTGCCATAGGTTGCCTCGTTAGCGGGGTGATTGAAGGGGTGTGCCAGGACCTGTCGATCAGGTCGCGGGCGGGTCGGGCAATGCAGCCCGGGTAATGGGTCAGGGGAGGGGACTGGCCTGCAGGGCGATTTCGCCTTGCTCGGCGACCCACAGGTCATAGGGTTGGAATGACCAGGTCTTGCCGAAGACCTCGATCTCGCCGGCCGCGTCCTCGGTCAGGTAAAGGGGCTCGACGAACTCCAGGACCAGCGACACATCGAGCAGGTCGCTGCCCGGGACCTTCTGCTTGACGGCGAGGGTCGGCGCCGGCAGGGCGAACAGGTGACGCCCGGGGTCGTTGGTTTCCAGCCAGCTGCCGGCGAGCGCCATCAGGCGCCCGGGATGACCGCTGAAGTCGTCGAAGTCGAACAGGGCGCGGTAGCGCAGGTTGCCCATGTGCAGGCCCAGTTCGGTTTGCGTCCAGGCCAGTTGCAGGTCCAGCTGCTGGGCCCAGGCGTGCAGTTGCCCGGCAGGCACCAGCTTGCGTTCGAGCAGGTAGGTGGTGAGTGCTTTCAACTGGTTCATGGGGAGGCCTCCGTACAGGGCGAGGTGGCTGAGAAATTCATCGTTGAGTACGTGGGGGGATTGCCCGCTTCCACAGGGTTCGGAGAACCGCCGAAGTCATGCTCGGCATTCCAAAAAGCCCGCCATGCAGGCTTTTCAGTAATGCGTTGTCGAACCGCTGGCCACGACTGGTGACGCCATGCGGTTGCGCTTCGAATTGGTGACTCCGACCGCGGCCGTCTGCCCGCCGGAAAACTGATCGTGGTGCTTTACGCTGCACACCCGGGCCAGTTGCCAACCCTCTGAACAGTCGAGGCCTGTTCATCGCTGCCTGTGTAACAACCGGTTGCTGTCCGGCTCGAGATACAGATTATGCATGCATGCATATGCAGTCAATGCATTTATGGAAATATTTGGGCATGCAAATTTGCCGATATGCATGTCGGTCTTTACGGGCGCGGGTTGTAGGGCTTTTCTGTAGGCGAAAAAAAACCCGCCGCAGCGGGTTTTTTCAGGAGCGGGGTATCAGACGTTGAAGCGGAAGTGCATCACGTCACCGTCCTTGACGATGTAGTCCTTGCCTTCCAGGCGCCATTTGCCGGCTTCCTTGGCGCCGCCCTCACCCTTGAACTGGATGAAGTCGTCGTAGGCCACCACTTCGGCGCGGATGAAGCCTTTCTCGAAGTCGGTGTGGATCACGCCGGCCGCTTGTGGGGCGGTGGCGCCCACGCGCACGGTCCAGGCACGTACTTCCTGCACGCCGGCAGTGAAGTAGGTCTGCAGGTTGAGCAGCTCGTAACCGGCGCGGATCACGCGGTTCAGGCCAGGCTCTTCCAGGCCTAGGGCCTCGAGGAACATGTCCTTCTCTTCACCGTCGTCCAGCTCGGCGATCTCGGCTTCGATCTTGTTGCACACCGGCACCACCACCGCGCCTTCTTCCTCGGCAATGGCCTTGACCACGTCCAGGTGCGGGTTGTTGTCGAAGCCGTCTTCGGCAACGTTGGCGATGTACATGACCGGCTTGCTGGTCAGCAGGTGGAAGCCGCGAATCACCGCCTTGTCTTCGGCGCTCATGTTCTTCATCAGGCTGCGCGCAGGCTTGCCTTCGGTGAAGTGGGGGATGAGCTGCTCGAGGATGGCCTTCTGTGCCAGGGCTTCCTTGTCGCCGCCCTTGGCGTTGCGGGCGACCTTCTGCAGTTGCTTCTCGCAGCTGTCGAGGTCGGCGAAGATCAGCTCGAGGTCGATGATCTCGATGTCGCGCTTGGGGTCGACGCTGTTGGAGACGTGGATCACGTTCTCGTCTTCGAAGCAGCGCACCACGTGGGCGATGGCGTCGGTCTCGCGGATGTTGGCGAGGAACTTGTTGCCCAGGCCTTCACCCTTGGAGGCACCGGCGACCAGACCGGCGATGTCGACGAACTCCATGGTGGTCGGCAGGATGCGGTTCGGCTTGACGATCTCGGCCAGCGCGTTGAGGCGCGCGTCGGGCATCGGCACGATGCCGCTGTTCGGCTCGATGGTGCAGAAGGGGAAGTTCTCCGCCGCGATGCCAGACTTGGTCAGGGCGTTGAACAGGGTGGACTTGCCGACGTTGGGCAGGCCGACGATGCCGCAATTGAAACCCATGGGTATTCCCCTTTCGTAAAGTGTCAGGCCTTCTGGCTGTGCAGTTCGCGCATGGCCTTGGCGAAGTCGCCGGCCAGCACGTCGGGCATCACGCCGAGGGCAAAATCGATGCTGGCGTCGAGCTTCTCCTGCTCGGCGCGTGGCGCCCGGCCCAGGACGAAGTTGGAGACCAGTTTGGCGTCGCCCGGGTGGCCGATGCCAAGCCGCAGGCGGTGGAAGTCGTTCTGGTTGCCGAGCTGCGCGATGATGTCGCGCAGGCCGTTGTGCCCACCGTGGCCGCCGCCTCTCTTGAGCTTGGCGACGCCGGGAGGCAGGTCGAGTTCGTCGTGGGCCACCAGGATCGCTTCCGGCTTGATGCGGAAGAAATTGGCCAGAGCCGCCACGGACTGGCCGCTACGGTTCATGTAGGTGGTGGGGATCAACAGGCGAACATCGTTGCCCTGATGGCTGAATTTAGCCGTCAGGCCGAAATACTTTTTGTCAGCGGACAGCGAAACGCGCTGGGCGCTGGCGAGGCGTTCAACGAAAAGAGCCCCTGCGTTATGCCGGGTCTGTTCGTATTCGGGGCCGGGGTTACCCAGGCCGACGATCAACTGGATGGCGGTCACGTCAGGGGCTCTTCCTTGGAGTTGGTGGGTTACGGTGCGCGCGGCACTGTAACCCGATCAACGCCGGCGTGCGAGTGGATTACTCGGCAGCGCCTTCAGCAGCTTCAGCGGCAACGCGCGGGGCGTGGACGTTGGCAACAGCTTTGTCATCACCGTGGGCCAGAGCGACGAACTCTACGCCTTTCGGAGCTTTCAGGTCCGACAGGTGGATGATGGTGCCGACTTCGGCCTTGGACAGGTCGACTTCGATGAACTCAGGCAGGTCCTTGGCTTCGCAGGACACTTCGATCTCGGAAACGACGTGCGAGATCTCGCCGCCTTTCTTGATCGGGGCTTCTTCGCCGACGAAGTGAACTGGAACCTTGGCGGTCAGCTTCTGGCCAGCAACGACGCGAACGAAGTCGGCGTGCATGATGAAGCCTTTGGCTGGGTGACGCTGCATGGCCTTGACCACGACGTTCTGCTTGGCGCCGTCGACGTTCAGTTCGATCACGTGGCTGAAGGCAGCTTCGTTTTCGAACAGCTTGGCGATTTCCTTGGCCACGATGGTCAGGGATTGGGCTTCTTTATCGCCACCGTAGACAACGGCAGGGATGTTGGCGGAGTGACGCAGGCGGCGGCTCGCACCTTTCCCCAGGTCAGTACGCGCTTGGGCGTTCAGGATGAAGTCAGTCATTTTGTTTCTCCAAATTAGCCTCCCGAAAGGCGTTTGCGACCAGCGCCAGACGGGGATGGCAAAAAAGCCCCGCCCCAACAACCAGTGTTGGGGCGGGGCGCTTTTCGTCAGCGAGTGTTCCGCTTAGCGGAACATCGCGCTGATCGATTCTTCGTTGCTGATGCGGCGGACCGCTTCAGCGACAACCGGTGCGATATCCAGCTGGCGGATACGGTCACAGGCTTGAGCAGCGGCGGACAGCGGCACGGTGTTGGTCACCACCAGCTCGTCCAGTACCGACTTCTCGATGTTCTCGATCGCGCGGCCCGACAGGACAGGGTGCGTGCAGTAGGCGTAGACCTTGGCGGCACCGTGTTCTTTCAGGGCCTTGGCCGCGTGGCACAGGGTGCCGGCGGTGTCGACCATGTCGTCTACCAGGATGCAGGTGCGTCCTTCGACGTCGCCGATGATGTGCATAACCTCGGAGTGGTTAGCCTTCTCGCGGCGCTTGTCGATGATCCCGAGATCGACGCCCAGGGACTTGGCGACGGCGCGAGCACGCACCACGCCACCGATGTCCGGGGAAACGATCATCAGGTTCTCGAAACGCTGGTCCTCGATGTCGTCGACCAGTACGGGCGAGCCGTAGATGTTGTCGACGGGGATATCGAAGAAACCCTGGATCTGGTCAGCGTGCAGGTCGACGGTGAGAACACGGTCGATACCCACGACAGTGAGCATGTCAGCGACGACTTTGGCGCTGATGGCTACACGTGCCGAACGCGGACGGCGGTCCTGGCGGGCGTATCCGAAGTAGGGAATCACGGCGGTGATTCGCGACGCTGAGGAGCGGCGGAAGGCATCTGCCATCACGACCAGTTCCATCAGATTGTCGTTGGTTGGAGCACAGGTGGGCTGAATGATGAAGACGTCCTTACCGCGGACATTTTCATTGATTTCAGCACTGATTTCGCCGTCGGAGAATTTACCGACAGAAACATCACCCAGTGGAATATGCAGCTGACGTACGACACGCCGAGCCAGATCGGGGTTGGCATTCCCCGTGAAGACCATCATCTTGGACACGCGCAGTACCTGAAGGCTGAGGGTAACCTGGATGAGTATAAGAAATGGCAGGGGCGGCTGGATTCGAACCAACGCATGGCAGGATCAAAACCTGCTGCCTTACCGCTTGGCGACGCCCCTGTATCTGTTGCTGCGAATTCTTATGAACTCGACTTCTTGATCAGAACTTGCAGCTTGCGATGCAACATCGAAACATTGCTTCCTTTCGCCACAAACCCTGTTTGGGTCTCTGAAAGAAGGGCCAGAACTCTATCAGCTTCGGCTTTGCTTGGGAAGGCCCCAAACACACAACTTCCAGTGCCGGTCATTCGTGCTTCGGTGAATTTACCCAGTGAAATCAGCGCATTGCGAACTTCAGGGTACCGTTGCTCTACTACCGGTTGGCAGTCATTTCGACTGTTTCCCTCGGGAACGGGGCGCATCTTAAGGGGGAGGGAATCACGTGTCAACTCCGGATGCGAAAAAATTTCCGCTGTGCTGACAGACACTTGCGGCACCAGTACGACATACCAGGGTTCCTCGGGGTCGACCGGGGTCAGCTGCTCGCCGACACCCTGGGCGAAGGCCGCGTGGCCACGGACGAACACCGGCACATCGGCGCCGAGCGACAGGCCCAGGCTGGCCAGGCGGTCTTCGTCCCAGTCCAGTTGCCACAGGTGGGCGAGCGCCAGCAGGGTGGTGGCAGCGTCCGAGCTGCCGCCACCGATGCCGCCGCCCATGGGCAGTACCTTGTGCAGGCAGATGTCGGCGCCGAGCGGGGTGCCGGACTGAGCCTGCAGCAGGCGCGCGGCGCGGACGATCAGGTTGCTGTCGTGGGGCACGCCTTCAATTTCAGTCTGCAGGCGGATCTGACCGTCGTCGCGCAGGACGAAGCTCAGTTCGTCGCCGTGCTCGAGGAACTGGAACACGGTTTCCAGCTCGTGGTAGCCGTCGGCGCGGCGGCCGGTGATGTGCAGCCACAGGTTGAGCTTGGCCGGGGCGGGCAGGGTCAGCTTGTGCATCGGCTCAGTGCCCCAGCTGGCGTGGCTGCCAGTCCTTGACCACCAGGGTCACGTCGATGTTCTCGCCGTGCAGCTTGAGGCGCTCGGGCAGCCAGTAGCCGTTCTGCTCCACATAGCTCAGGTACTCGACCTGCCAGCCATCCTGGTGAAGGCTGGCCAGGCGGCTGTCGCCGTCGAGGGTCAGCTGGCTCTTGCTGTCCGGAGCGGGCAGGCCGCGCACCCACCAGACCAGGTGCGACACCGGCAGGCGCCAGCCCAGTTGTTCTTCCAGCAGCGCCTCGGGGTTGGCGGCCTCGTAGCGGCCCTGGTTGGCCACTTCCAGCACCACGCCGCCGGGGCGCCCGGTCAGGCGCGCCGCGCCGCGGCCCAGCGGGCCGGCCAGGCGGATGTCGTAGTAGTCCTGGCGTTGCAGCCAGAACAAGGTGCCGCTGCCGGAGTCGCGTGGGGCGCGGATGCCGACCTTGCCGTTGATCTGCCAGCCGTCGAGGTTGCCGAGCTGCTGCTTGTGCTCGCGCCACAGCTGCGGGTTGCCCTGGCCTTGCACGGCTTCCTTGCTGCCGAAGCCGGCGCAGCCGGCGAGCAGGGCGATGAGGGTGAAGGTGATGCAATGACGCAGGAACATGGTTTACAGGCTCTCGGATCCGGTCAGGCGCAGCAGGGTCTTGCGCAGGATAGGGCTGTCGGCCTGGGCTTCGAAGCCCTTGGCCCAGACTTGGCGGGCTTCGCGGCGTTTGCCGTTGGCCCAGAGGACTTCGCCCAGGTGGGCGGCGACTTCATGGTCGGGGAAGCGCTCGAAGGCCAGGCGCAGCTGGCGTTCGGCTTCCTCGAGGTTGCCCATGCGATAGGCCACCCAGCCCAGGCTGTCGAGCACCGCCGGGTCGTCCGGGGTGAGCTGGTGGGCCTTGTCGATCAGCGCCTTGGCCTCGCTGTAGCGGGTGGTGCGATCGGCCAGGGTATAGCCCAGGGCGTTGAGGGCCATGGCGTTTTCCGGCTCGCGGGCAAGGATGGCGCGCAGGTCTTTCTCCATCTGCGCCAGGTCGTTGCGTTTTTCGGCGAGCATGGCGCGGGTGTAGAGCAGGTTGAGGTCGTCCGGGTAGCGCTTGATCGCTTGCTCCAGCACTTGACCGGCCTGGGCCTCCTTGCCGTTGTTGCCCAGGCTTTCGGCTTCGATCAGGTACAGCTGGATGGCGTAGTCCGGCTGGGCCTCGCGGGCTTCGGCGAGTATCCGCGAGGCTTCGACGCTGCGGCCGTTGGCGATGAGGATATCGGCCTGGCGCAGTTGTGCCGGCAGGTAGTCCGGGCCGGGGCCGACCAGGGCGTATTCGCGCAGGGCGGCGGCCGGCTGGCTGCGCTCTTCGCGGATGCGGCCCAGGTTGAGGTGGGCGGCGTCGACGTTGGCGTCACGTTCGACCAGTTCCTGCAGGTAGCCCTCGGCTTCGTCCCAGTGCTTGGTTTCGAGGCACACCAGGGCCAGCGAGTAGCGGATCTCGTCGTCTTCGGGGTACTGCTGCAGCAGGCTTTCGAATTCGGCCTTGGCGTCATCGATACGGTCCTGCTCGACCAGGGTGCGGGCGTAGGTCAGGCGCAGGCGCTTGTCCTCGGGGTTGTCGCGGATCGCCCCACGCAGCAGTGGCAGGGCCTCGGGGCCACGGTCCATGGCTTGCAGCAGGCGGGCGCGCAGCAGTACCGGGGCGATTTCGCCGTTCTTCGGCGGATGGGCCTCGAGCAGGTCGAGGGCCTGTTGCGGCTTGTCGTCCTGGTTCAGCAGCAGGGCCTTGCCGAATACCAGCTGGCCGTTGTCGGGGTATTTCACCAGCAGGCGGTCGAAGCTCTGCATCAAGCCGTCACGGGTGCTCTGGTCGGTCTCGGCGGCCGCCAGGGCAAGGAAGTCGAAGTGGGTGTCGCCCTGGCCCTGCAGCACCTTTTCCATGTAGGTCATGGAATCGTCGTAGCGTCCGGCACGGGCCAGCTGGATGGCCGCGGCGCGCTGGGCGTCGAGGTTTTGCGGGTCGTTGCGGGCCCAGATCAGCGCGGTGTCCAGGGCCGGTTCGTCGGCGCCCAGGTACTCGGCGATGCGATAGGCGCGCTCGGAAACGGCCGGATCCTGGGTCTTTTCGGCCTGGTCGACGTAGTTGGCCAGGGCGATGTCGAAGCGGTTGCGCTGGCCGGCCAGCTCCGCCACCAGCAGGCTGTACAGGGTGTCCTGCTTGAACGATCCGTACACCACGGGCTTTTCCGCGCTCTTGCCGGCTTCGACGGCGGGCGACTGAACGTCCGTCTTCGGGGCCAGGCTTTGGCAGCCTTGAAGCAGGGCGAGGGCAAGCAGCAATGCGTAGGATTTGTTCATAGAGGCTTATAAAGAGGCTAAACCGGCGGTCGGAGCATGATGACACAAGCGCGAGGGCAAACCCACCTGCGAAGGTCGTGGTGTGAAGCGCTGCTTCGGAGTATAGGGACAATGAGCCGGAGCGGTGGTTCGCAACCACTCACGGCATCCTGCCCTTGCCCTTGCCCTTGCCCTTGCCCTTGCCCTTGCCCTTGTTTTTGCTTTTGCTTCTAAGCGCGCGGTAGTCCAGGCAACACCAATTGCGACTTCAGGAGGCCGAACGCAGGCCTCCTGAAGTCGCGAAGGTACGGGCGGCGCCTGGACTGGCGCAGCTGTCGCTAGCTGGGTATGGCGCTAGACTCTTGAACGGCAACGGCAACGGCAACGGCAACGGCAACGGCAACGGCAACGGCAACGGCAACGGCAACGGCAGGGATGGGGGCGGAGCGGGGCGATAGGCACGCCGCATCACCACAATAGCGAACGGTGGTTGTTCTAAAACCTGCGAAGTAGGACAATTATCGGCTTCACGTCCCAACCAGCGACCTTGCATGGCCTTTCTTGCACTTGGTATCAACCATAAGACTGCCTCGGTAGACGTACGCGAGCGCGTGGCGTTTACGCCCGAGCAGCTGGTCGATGCCCTGCAGCAGCTCTGCCGACTGACCGCCAGCCGTGAGGCGGCGATCCTGTCCACCTGCAACCGCAGCGAACTGTATATAGAGCAGGACCACCTCGCCGCCGACGCCGTGCTGCAATGGCTGGCCGACTATCACCAGTTGAGCCTCGACGAACTGCGCGCCAGCGCCTACGTCCACGAGGAGCACGACGCGGTCCGGCACATGATGCGCGTGGCCTCCGGCCTCGATTCGCTGGTGCTCGGCGAGCCGCAGATCCTCGGCCAGATGAAGTCGGCCTACGCCGTGGCCCGCGAGGCCGGCACCGTCGGGCCGCTGCTCGGGCGCCTGTTCCAGGCTACCTTCAGCGCCGCCAAGCAAGTGCGCACCGACACCGCCATCGGCGAAAACCCGGTCTCGGTGGCGTTCGCCGCGGTCAGCCTGGCCCGGCAGATCTTCTCCGACCTGGGCCGCAGCCAGGCGCTGCTGATCGGCGCCGGCGAGACCATCACCCTGGTCGCCCGCCACCTGCACGAGCAGGGCGTGCGCCGCATCGTCGTGGCCAACCGCACCCTCGAGCGCGCCAGCATTCTCGCCGAGCAGTTCGGCGCCCATGCCGTGCTGCTCTCGGACATCCCGCAGGAACTGGCCAACAGCGACATCGTCATCAGCTCCACCGCCAGCCAGCTGCCGATCCTCGGCAAGGGCGCGGTGGAAAGCGCGCTGAAGCAGCGCCGACACAAGCCGATCTTCATGGTCGACATCGCCGTGCCGCGGGATATCGAGCCGCAGGTGGGCGAGCTGGACGACGTCTACCTCTATACCGTCGACGACCTGCACGAAGTGGTCGCGGAAAACCTCAAGAGCCGCCAGGGCGCGGCCCAGGCCGCCGAAGAACTGGTGTCGGCCGGCGCCGATGATTTCATGGCGCGCCTGCGCGAGCTGGCGGCGGTGGATGTGCTCAAGGCCTACCGCCAGCAAAGTGAGCGCCTGCGCGACGAAGAACTGCAAAAGGCCCTGCGCCTGCTCGGCAACGGCGGCAACCCCGAGGACGTGCTGATGCAACTGGCCCGGGGCCTGACCAACAAGCTCCTGCACGCCCCCAGCGTGCAACTGAAAAAGCTCTCCGCCGAAGGCCGCCTCGATGCGCTGGCCATGGCCCAGGAACTCTTCGCCCTCCATGAGGGCTCGACGGACAAATCCCCGCAATGAAAGCGTCGCTGCTGAACAAACTGGACACGCTCCAGGATCGCTTCGAGGAACTCACCGCGCTGCTCGGTGACGCCGAAGTCATTTCCGACCAGACGCGCTTTCGCGCCTACTCCCGCGAGTACGCCGAAGTCGAGCCGGTGATTGCCTGCTATCAAGGCTGGCGCAAGGTCCAGGACGACCTCGAGGGCGCCCAGGCGCTGCTCAAGGACGCCGACCCCGACCTGCGCGAGATGGCGGTCGAAGAAGTGCGGGAAGCGAAAGAGCAACTGGTGGGCCTGGAGTCGCAACTGCAGCGCATGCTGCTGCCCAAGGACCCCAATGACGGGCGCAACGTGTTCCTCGAAATCCGCGCCGGCACTGGCGGCGACGAGGCGGCGATCTTCTCCGGCGACCTGTTCCGCATGTACTCGCGCTACGCCGAGAAACGCGGCTGGCGCCTGGAGATCCTCTCCGAGAACGAAGGCGAGCACGGCGGCTACAAGGAAATCATCGCCCGGGTCGAAGGCGATAGCGTCTACGGCAAGCTTAAGTTCGAGTCCGGCGCGCACCGTGTGCAGCGGGTGCCGGAAACCGAATCCCAGGGCCGCATCCACACCTCGGCCTGCACCGTGGCGGTGCTGCCCGAACCCGACGAGCAGGTGGCCATCGAGATCAACCCGGCCGACCTGCGCGTGGACACCTACCGCGCCTCCGGGGCCGGCGGCCAGCACGTCAACAAGACCGACTCGGCGATCCGCATCACCCACTTGCCCACCGGCATCGTGGTCGAGTGCCAGGAAGAGCGTTCGCAGCACAAGAACCGTGCCCGCGCCATGTCCTGGCTGTCGGCCAAGCTCAACGACATGCAGACCAGCGCCGCGCAGAACGCCATCGCCAGCGAGCGCAAGCTGCTGGTGGGCTCGGGCGACCGCTCCGAGCGCATCCGCACCTACAACTATCCACAGGGCCGGGTCACCGACCACCGTATCAACCTCACCCTCTACTCCCTGGACGATATCCTCGCCGGTGGCGTGGAGGCCGTGATCGAGCCGTTGCTGGCCGAATACCAGGCCGATCAGCTGGCCGCCCTGGGGGATTGAATGACCATCATCGCCAGCCTGCTGCGCAACGCGCAGTTGCCAGACTCGCCGACCGAACGGCTGGACGCCGAACTGCTCCTGGCCGCGGCCCTGGGCAAGTCGCGCAGCTTCCTGCACACCTGGCCCGAGCGTATCGTCAGCAGCGAGGCAGCGCAGGTGTTCGCCGACTACCTCGAACGGCGTCGCGCCGGTGAGCCGGTGGCCTATATCCTCGGCCAGCAGGGGTTCTGGAAACTGGACCTGGAAGTCGCGCCACACACGCTGATTCCGCGTCCGGACACCGAGTTGCTGGTTGAGACCGCGCTTGAGCTCGTGCCGCCCACGCCTGCCCGGGTACTCGACCTGGGCACCGGCACCGGGGCCATCGCCCTGGCCCTGGCCAGTGAGTGCCCGGGGTGGCAGGTTACCGCGGTGGACCGCATTGACGAGGCCGTGGCCCTGGCCGAGCGCAACCGCCAGCGCCTGGGCCTGGGCAATGTCCAGGTGCGCGCCAGCCACTGGTTCGGTGCCCTCGCAGGTGAGCGTTTCGACCTGATTCTCAGCAACCCGCCCTATATCCGCGTCGCCGATCCGCACCTGGTGGCCGGTGACGTGCGCTTCGAACCCAGCAGCGCCCTGGTGGCCGGCGAGGACGGGCTGGACGACCTGCGGGTGATCGTCGCCCAGGCCCCGGCACACCTGCTGCCCGGAGGTTGGCTGCTACTCGAGCATGGCTATGACCAGGCGCCCGCCGTACGCGACCTGCTGATGGCGGCCGGCTTCGTCGACGTCGCCAGCCGCGTCGACCTGGGCGGCCACGAACGTATCAGCCTGGGGCGGCTGCCATGCTGAGCGATCAGGAGCTGTTGCGCTACAGCCGGCAGATTCTGCTGTCGCAGGTGGATATCGACGGCCAGTTGCGCTTGAAACACGGCAAGGCCCTGGTCATCGGCCTCGGCGGGCTGGGCTCGCCGGTGGCGCTGTACCTCGCCGCGGCGGGTGTCGGTGAGCTGCACCTGGCCGATTTCGACACCGTCGACCTGACCAACCTGCAACGCCAGGTGATCCACGACAGCGACAGCGTCGGCATGAGCAAGGTCGATTCGGCCATCAAGCGTTTGCAGGCGATCAACCCGGAAATCAGCCTGGTCGCCCATCGCCGGGCGCTGGATGAGGATTCGCTGGCCGCCGCGGTGGCTGCGGTCGATGTGGTGCTCGACTGCTCCGACAACTTCGGCACCCGCGAGGCGGTCAATGCCGCCTGCGTGGTTGCGGGCAAACCGTTGGTCAGCGGCGCGGCGATCCGCCTCGAAGGTCAGTTGTCGGTGTTCGACACCCGCCACGACACCAGCCCCTGCTACCACTGCCTGTATGGCCATGGCAGCGAGGCCGAGCTGACCTGCAGCGAGGCCGGGGTGATCGGCCCACTGGTGGGGCTGGTCGGCAGCCTGCAGGCGCTGGAAGCGCTGAAGTTGCTGGCCGGTTTCGGCGAGCCACTGATCGGCCGTCTGTTGCTGATCGACGCCCTGAGCACCCGCATGCGCGAGCTGCGGGTCAAGCGCGACCCTGCCTGTGTCGTGTGTGCCAATCGCCATGGCTGAGCGTTCGGCGCCGGTGGGCGTGATGGATTCCGGCGTCGGCGGTTTGTCGGTGCTGGCCGAGATCCAGCGCCTGCTACCCAACGAGTCGCTGCTTTACCTGGCCGACAGCGGCCATGTGCCCTATGGCGAGAAGTCCCCGGACTACATTCGCCAGCGTCTGCGGCTGATCGCCAGGTTCTACCATGATCTGGGCGCCAAGGCATTGGTCATGGCCTGCAACACGGCCACGGTGGCGGCGGTGGCCGACCTGCGCGAGCTCTACCCGGACTGGCCGCTGGTGGGGATGGAGCCGGCAGTCAAGCCGGCGGCTGCGGCGACCCGTTCCGGCGTGGTTGGCGTACTGGCCACCACCGGTACCCTGCAGAGCGCCAAGTTCGCCGCCTTGCTCGACCGCTTCGCCAGCGATGTGCGGGTGATCACCCAGCCGTGCCCTGGGCTGGTCGAGCGTATCGAAGCGGGGGACCTGGTCAGCGAGCAACTGCGTCAGTTGCTGTCGGGCTATGTGAAACCTTTGCTGGCGGCCGGCTGCGACACCCTGATCCTGGGCTGCACCCACTATCCGTTCCTGCGGCCTATGCTGGCCGAGATGGTGCCGGTGGATGTGGCGATCATCGACACCGGCGCTGCCGTGGCGCGCCAACTGCAACGTCTGCTGCAGGCTCGCGGGTTGCTCGGCGACGGGCCGGCGCAGCCGACGGCGTTCTGGAGCAGCGGCGAGCCGGAAAACCTGCAGAAAGTCCTGCCGTTGTTATGGAACCAGTCCGGCAGCGTGCAGCGCTTCCTGCCTTGAAACCCTCGGTCAGCTGTTCTTCGGCAGTGGCCACAGTTCACCTGGGTTGAGCACCTCCAGCACCAGCTCGGGTTGGCGCTGATCCAGGCGCGCCAGCAACTCCTGCGCCGCGCTTTGCGCCGTCCAGGGCTCCGGAATGGCCTGCACCGAGGTCACCGGGGTCTTCAGCGACTGAGGCGCTACTAGGGTCAGGTCGATGCCCAGTGTGCTCAGGGTGTTACGTTGTTCGCTCAGCCATGTCGGCAGGCTGTTGCCGCCATTGAGCGGCTGGTTCGGTTCGAACAGCTGCAATGCCGAATAGCGGCTGAGAATGACCATGACCTGCGGCCTCTGGTCTTTGGCCAACAACGGCAGCGCGGCGTTCAGACTCTGGTGCGTGGCTTGAAGGTTGCTGCTGACGATCTGTTCGAACAGGTCTGCATTTGCCAAATTGTCCGGCAGATAGTCGCAGCTCCCGGCATTTACCAGCAGACAATCCAGCGCCCCCCAGGCGGCCTGAAGCCGCTGGCCGGCATCCTGCAAGGGGCCGAAAAGCCGCAGCAAGCGTGCTCCGTGAAGCTCCCCCAGGCTGTCGAGTTCCTGGCTATCCTTGCCACTGGCGGCCACCGTGTGCCCTTGTGCGAGCAACTGTTCCACCAAGGCCAGGCCGAGTCCGTGGCCGGCTCCTGTAACCCAGAAACGACGTGTCATGCTCTATGCCCCCTGATCCTGCCAGCTGGTCAAGCTTTTGAAGGCTTCCAATGCGCGTTGGCGACTACTATCGAGATCGACTATCGGGCCCGAGTAATTATTAGTAGCAAATAGGTCGGCGGATTTCACCGGGTAGTGAATCGATTTATCGTCTTTTCCCTCCAGTTCCGGCAACCACTGGCGGATGAACACCCCATTCGGATCGAAGCGCTGCGACTGAGTGATGGGATTGAAGATCCGAAAATAGGGCACCGCATCGGTACCGGTCGAAGCGCTCCATTGCCAGCCACCGTTGTTGGCGGCCAGGTCACCGTCTATCAGGTGACGCATGAAATGCCGTTCGCCGTGCCGCCAGTCGATCAGCAGGTTCTTGCTGAGGAACATGGCGACGATCATGCGCAGGCGGTTATGCATCCAGCCGGTGTGCAGCAGTTGGCGCATGGCGGCATCGATGAGAGGGAATCCGGTGCGGCCCTCCTTCCAGGCCTGCAGGTCGGCGGGCGCGTCGCGCCAGGGCAATGCTTCTGTATGCAGGCGGAAGGCGCGGTGCCGGGAGACCCGGGGATAGCCCACCAGCGTGTGCTTGTAGAACTCGCGCCACAGCAGCTCGTTGACCCAGGTCTGCACGCCGACGCTGCCACTGTCGAACTCGCCGCGGTTGCTGGCCAGTGCCGCATGCAGGCACTGGCGCGGCGAGACCACGCCGGC
The DNA here is from genome assembly GCF_036324045.1 of Pseudomonas carassii. NCBI lineage: Bacteria > Pseudomonadati > Pseudomonadota > Gammaproteobacteria > Pseudomonadales > Pseudomonadaceae > Pseudomonas > Pseudomonas carassii. The sequence continues at coordinate 101,819 of NZ_JAZDCT010000012.1, forward strand.
GGCGAGGTAGGGAGAGAGCTGGCTGGTACCGGCCATGGCAGGCAGGTCGCGCAGTTGTGCGTAGTCGTCGATGGTTTCGTCGACGAAGCGCTGCAGCCGCCGCTTACCTTCATCCTCGCCTGCCGGCCAGTGTTGGCGCAGGGTTTCGCAAGGGAGCGCGAAGCCTTCGACCTGCTGGGGGACGGCGTCGCTGCGGATCCCGAGGGCCTGCTGGGCCTGTACCTGTTGAGCCAGCGGCGGGAGGCTGCGGTGCAGATGCTCCAGGCAGACCCGCTTGAACTGGCTGAATACTTGAAAGTACTGGCCGGTGCGGGTCAGTACGCTACCGGGCCTGAATAGCAGCTGGTCGAGATGGCTGGTGGCGGTGATCCCGGCTTGTTGCAGTGATTCGCGAGTTGCTTGGTCCCGCCGGGCCTCGTTGATGCCGTATTCGTCGTTCCAGTGCACGGCCTCGATGCGGTGTTGGCGGCAGACCTCGAGCATGCATTCAGGGACGTCGGCCCAGGTGTCGGTGGTGCGAATCAGCAGCGGAATGTTCAATGCCACCAGCGACTGTTGCAACAGTCGCAGGTTGCGCAGCCAGAAGTCGACCTTGCATGGCGCATCGTCGTGGGCTTGCCACTGGCCGGGGCTGGCGATCCAGAGGGCCACGGCCGGGCCGCGTTGGCAGGCGGCTGTGAGGGCGGTGTTGTCGTCGATGCGCAGGTCACTGCGCAGCCAGATCAGTTGCATGGGGGCAGGCTCAAGGTCGGGTTTGCTGAAGGCAGCGCAAGGCGGTTTGCGGGCTGTCGAACAGGTGCAGGTCAGGCAGCGCCAGTGCGTGCAACTCCGTCTCATGGAGAGTGACTGTGCTACCACCCAGGAGTTTCAGTGTGTTGACGTCCTGCAGTGCGCGGCCGAGCGCGGCCAGGTCGGGGCGACGGCCGAGGTGCAGCAGCAGTGCTCGTGGCTGCAGCTGTTCCACGGCCAGGCGCAGTTGGCGGGGCTCGACCGACCACTCGAGGATTTCCAGTGGGTAGCCGTTGCTGCTCAGCAGCCAGGCACAGAGCCAGAACTCGGCATCGAAGGGGGAATCGTCGGAGCGGGCGAGCAGCACACAGGGGCCGCCGAGCGAATGGCTGTCGTGGTAGACCCGCGCCCCCAGCTTGCTGCGCAGCCAGCCCTGAAAGAACACCTGTTCCAGGCGAGCGTCGAAATGCGTTTGCCAGCGTTGGACGAGGGCTTCGAGCAGCGGCAGCAGCAGGCGTTCGCAGACGGTCACGGCGGGGTAGAGAGCCATGACCTGGTTGATCAACTGGTCCAGCGGGCGTTGGGCAAGGCGGGCGATGGCCGCGATCAGCTGTTCGATGCGTTCGCCCCATTCGCCCTGGATCGGCGCCGTGGCGTGCGCGGCATTGTCCAGCAGTTCGCGCACCTGGCTCACCGCGGCGCCACGCTCCAGCCAACGCAGAACGGCCTGGACCCGCTGTACCTGGTCCTGTGGATAAAGGCGATGGCCCTTGGGCGTGCGCTGCGGCTTGATCAGGCCGTAGCGGCGTTCCCAGGCGCGCAGGGTGACCGGGTTGACGCCGGTCAGGCGGGCCACTTCACCGATGGGCAGCAATGGGTCAGATGGCATTGCGCAGTCCGAGGTCTTCCGGATGGGGTTGCAGGTAGGCCTGTTGCAGCAGGTAGGGATCGGGATGGCGGCGCAGGTGGTGCTTGAGCAGGGTCAGGGGCACCACCAGAGGCACCACGCCTTTCTGGTACTGGCCGATGACCTGCTGCAACTCGGCTTTGTCCGCCTGGCCCAGGTCGTTGCGCAGGTAGCCGCTCAGGTGCTGCAGCACGTTGCCGTGGGTGCCGCGGCTGGCGCAGCGGCGCAGGGCCTGCATCAGCTGGCTGAAGTAGCGCGGGCCGAGTTGCGTCGGGTCGTCGTCGCGGCTCATGCTGCCGAGCAGGCGGCCAAGGCTGCGGTATGCCTGGGGATTGTGCGCCATCAACAGGTACTTGTAGCGGGCATGGAAGCGGATCAGCGCGCCGCGGCTCAGGCCCTGGCGCAGCAGTTGCCGCCAGTCGGCGTAGGCGTAGACGCGGGCGATGAAATTTTCCCGCAGCACCGGATCGTGCAGGCGGCCTTCCTCCTCGACCGGCAGGTCCGGGCGCCGCTCGCAGAATGCCGCGGCGTAGGCGCCTCGGCCACCTTGGTGGGCCGGATGGCCGTCCTCCTGGTAGACCTTGACCCGTTCGAGGCCGCAGGACGGTGACTTCTGCATGAAGATGTAGCCGCAGATATCGTCGAGTTCGTCGGCCATCTGGGCACCATAGGCTCGCAGCGGGCCGGCGAAATCGGTGGCGCTGTTGCGTGTGCCGGTGACGGCCGGATGCTCGGGGTCGCCCACCAGGCGGATGGGTTCGCGGGGCGTGCCCAGGCCGATGGCGACCTCGGGGCACAGGGGGACCCAGTCGAAATGCTTGCCGAGCAGCTCGAGGCACAGGCTGGAGGCTTTGTGGCCGGCGTTGTAGCGCACATTGCGGCCGGTCAGGCAGGCGCTGATGGCCAGGCGTGGCTTGCCACTGGGCGGGGAAGCGTTCATCGCGGTCTCCGGAATGACTTGTACAGGCTGCACGGTTTGTACAAGTCTATTCCAGCACAGATGAAAACTTATACAAGAATATTTTTTTGTATAAGTTTGCCGTCGATTATTCCAGATGCTCCAGCAGGCGTCGGGCAGCTTCCTGGCCGCTGAGCCAGGCCCCTTCGACCCGGCCAGACAGGCACCAGTCGCCGCAGGCGTACAGGCCCAGGTCGGCATCGGCCAGCGTGCCCCACTCGTGATTGACGGCAGGGCGGGCGTACAGCCAACGGTGGGCGAGGGCAAAGGTCGGTGCGGGGACGACGCAGCCGACCAGTTCGGCGAATTCTCCCCACAGCTGTTCGATCACTTCTTCCTTGGGCAGGTCGATGTGCTGTTTGCTCCAGCTGGAGGTGGCATGCAGCACCCAGGTGTCGAGGTGTTCGTCGCGGCCCGGCTTGCTGCGGTTGCGGGCCAGCCAGTCGAGCGGGTTGTCCTGCACGAAGCAGCCCTGCATGGGGGTTTCCAGCGGTGCCTGGAAGCCCAGGGCAATGGCCCAGGTCGGCTCCATTTGCACCCCGGCGGCAACCGCCGCGAGCTTGGGCGCGGCGGCCAGCAACGGAGTGGCCTGGGGCGCCGGCACGGCGATCACCACCTGGCTGAACGGCCCATGGCTGCAGCCTTCGGTATCCTGCAGGTGCCAGTACTGCTTGCCGCGGAATACCTCGGTGATGCGACAGCCGAAGTTCACCGTGACATCCTTGAGCAGGCCGCGGGTGATGGCGCTCATGCGCGGTACGCCGACCCAGCGGGTCTGTTCGTCGGGGGAGGGGGTCAGTTCGCCATCGCGGTAGTTGTACAGCTGTGGCTTCCACTGCGCGGCCCAGCCGTTGGCCACCCAGTGCTGAACCTGCTCGACGAAGCGCCGGTCGCGGGCGGTGAAGTACTGGGCGCCGAGGTCCAGGGCGCCGGCATCGCTGCGCTTGCTGGCCATGCGTCCGCCGCTGCCGTGGCCCTTGTCGAACAGGTGGACGGTCTGCCCGGCCTTCTGCAGGGCCTGGGCGGCGGACAGGCCGGCGATTCCGGCACCGATGATGGCAATAGGTACTGTCATGATGGCCTCTTCGAACCTAGCTATACGCAGCCTACGCTGCCAGGCAAACCTGTACAATGCACAATGTTTGTATAAGGTTATTCCGCTCGATAGGCAGGTTGGCCTATGTTTATCCGAGAGCGTTCGGTCAAAAAAGTGCCTTGATCTTAAAAATAGACCACGGCCGCCCAGTGTGAGGACACAGCCATGCATATATTGCTGACCGGCGGTACCGGCCTGATCGGCCAACACCTCTGCCAGGTGTGGCGCCAGCAAGGGCATCGCCTGACAGTCTGGAGCCGCCGCCCCGAACAGGTGGCGAAAATCTGCGGTACCGGCGTGCGGGGCGTGGCCCGACTGGAGGACATTGCTGATGACGACGAGGTCGACGCGGTGGTCAACCTGGCCGGTGCGCCGATCGCCGACCGGCCCTGGACCGCGGCGCGGCGCAATCTGCTCTGGGCCAGTCGGGTGACCCTCACCGAGCAGTTGCTGGCCTGGCTGGAGCGCCGCGAGCGCCGCCCGCAAGTGCTGATTTCCGGCTCTGCGGTGGGCTGGTACGGCGACGGTGGCGAGCGTGAGCTCACCGAGGCTTCGCAGCCGGTGAAGGAGGACTTCGCCAGCCAGCTGTGCATCGCCTGGGAAGAAACCGCCCAGCGTGCCGAGGCCCTGGGAATTCGCGTGGTGCTGGTGCGCACCGGCCTGGTGCTGGCCGCCGATGGCGGTTTTTTGTCGCGCCTGCGCCTGCCATACAAGCTGGGCCTGGGCGGGCCGTTGGGCGATGGTCGGCAGTGGATGCCCTGGGTGCATATCGAAGACCAAATCGCCCTGATTGATTTTCTCTTGCGGCACAACGAAGCCAGCGGTCCCTATAATGCCTGCGCGCCGGAGCCGGTGCGCAACCGCGAGTTCGCCAAGCGCCTGGGCCACACCCTGCATCGCCCGGCGTTCATGCCGATGCCAGCGCTGTTGCTCAAGGCCGGGCTCGGCGAGCTTTCGACGCTGCTGCTCGGTGGCCAGCGCGCCCGTCCGGTGCGCTTGCTGGCGGCGGGCTTCACGTTCCGTTTCAACGATCTGCAATCGGCCCTGGACAACCTGTCCAGCCGCCTCTGACATAGGACGCTGCATGACCGATCACGCCCTGCTGCTGGTCAACCTGGGTTCGCCGGCCTCCACCTCGGTGGCCGACGTGCGCCGTTATCTCAACCAGTTCCTCATGGACCCGTACGTGATCGATCTGCCCTGGCCGGTGCGGCGGTTGCTGGTGTCGCTGATCCTGATCAAGCGCCCCGAGCAGTCGGCCCATGCCTACGCCTCGATCTGGTGGGACGAGGGCTCGCCGCTGGTGGTGCTGACCCGTCGTCTGCAGCAGGCGATGACGGCCCATTGGCCCCATGGGCCGGTGGAGATCGCCATGCGCTACGGACAACCGGCGCTGCCGGAGGTTCTGGAGCGCCTGGCCGCGCAAGGGGTGCGCAAGGTGACGCTGGCACCGCTTTATCCACAGTTCGCCGACAGCACCGTGACCACCGTGGTGGAGTTGGCGAAGCAGACCATCGCCGAGCGCAAGCTGCCCTTGCAGACCCGCATTCTGCAGCCGTTCTACGATCACCCTGAGTACATCGATGCATTGGTGGCCAGCGCCCGCCCGTATCTGGAGCAGGATTACGATCATCTGCTGCTGAGCTTCCATGGTTTGCCCGAGCGACACCTGAAGAAGCTCGACCCCACCGGCCGGCATGACTTCCAGGCCGCCGACTGTTGCAAGGACGCCAGCGCCGAGATGCGTGCGGTGTGCTATCGCGGCCAGTGCCTGGCAACGGCCAGGGCATTCGCCGAGAAGATGGGCATCCCGGACGGCAAGTGGTCGGTGTCGTTCCAGTCGCGCCTGGGCCGGGCCAAATGGATCGAGCCCTACACCGAGACGCGCCTGGATGAGCTGGGCAAGGCGGGGGTGAAGAAGCTGCTGGTGATGTGCCCGGCGTTTGTCGCCGATTGCATCGAGACGCTGGAGGAGATCGGCGATCGGGGCAAGGAGCAGTTCATCGAGGCGGGCGGGAAGGAGCTGGTGCTGGTGCCGTGCCTGAATGATCACCCGGAGTGGGTGAGGGTGTTGGCGGGGATGTGCGAGAAGGCTTGAGAGACTCGCCTGGCTTTGAATCGAGGGGCCGCAAGGCGGCCCCAGGATTTCAAGAAAGACTCAAGGCAACTGATCATCCAGCTTCTTGTTCTTCCAGCCATCGTTGCCCGGCAGGATCAGGTTCAGGGCAATGGCCACCACGGCGCACAGGGCGATGCCCTTCAGGCCCCAGTCGTCCGGGCCGTCGCCGCTGCCGATCAGCACGCCGCCGATGCCGAACACCAGGGTTACCGAAACGATCACCAGGTTGCGCGCCTCGGCCAGGTCGATCTTGTGGCGGATCATGGTGTTCATGCCCACCGCCGCGATCGAGCCGAACAGCAGGCAGAGAATACCGCCCATCACCGGTACCGGAATGCTCTGCAGCAGCGCGCCGAACTTGCCGATGAAGGCCAGGGTGATGGCGAATATCGCCGCCCAGGTCATGATCTTCGGGTTGTAGTTCTTGGTCAGCATCACCGCGCCGGTCACTTCGGCATAGGTGGTGTTGGGCGGGCCGCCGAACAGGCCGGCGGCGGTGGTGGCCAGGCCGTCACCCAGCAGCGTGCGGTGCAGGCCGGGCTTTTTCAGGTAGTCGCGGCCGGTCACGCTGCCCACCGCGATCACCCCGCCGATGTGTTCGATCGCCGGGGCCAGGGCCACCGGCACGATGAACAGGATGGCCTGCCAGTTGAAGGCCGGCGCGGTGAAGTTCGGCAGTTCCAGCCAAGGGGCCGCGGCGATCTTGGCGGTGTCGACCACGCCAAAGGCGAACGACAGGGCGAAGCCCACCAGCACGCCGGCAATGATCGGCACCAGGCGGAAGATGCCCTTGCCGAACACGGCGACGATCAGCGTGGTCAGCAGTGCCGGCATGGAGATCAGCATGGCGGTCTTGTACGGCATCAGCGCAGCACCGTCACCGCCCTTGCCCATCGCCATGTTGGCGGCGATCGGCGCCATGGCCAGGCCGATGGAGATGATCACCGGGCCGATCACCACCGGCGGCAGCATGCGGTCGATGAAACCGGTGCCCTTGATCTTCACCATCAGGCCCATGAAGGTGTACACGAAGCCTGCGGCCATCACGCCGCCCATGGTCTCGGCCAGGCCGAACTGGCCCTTGGCGAGGATGATCGGGGTGATGAAGGCGAAGCTCGAGGCCAGGAATACCGGGACCTGACGGCCCGTGACCAGCTGGAACAGCAGGGTGCCGATGCCGGCGGTGAACAGCGCCACGTTCGGATCGAGGCCGGTGATCAGCGGCATCAGCACCAGCGCGCCGAATGCCACGAAGAGCATCTGCGCGCCCGAGACGACCTGGCGCCAGAGCGGGTCGTTGAAGCCGTCCTGCATGATCAGGCGTCCTTCTGCTTGGTGCCGAAGATCTTGTCGCCGGCATCACCCAGGCCTGGGACGATGTAGCCGTGTTCGTTCAGGCGCTGGTCGATCGAGGCGGTGTAGATCTGCACGTCCGGGTGGGCTTTCTCCACCACGGCGATGCCTTCGGGCGCCGCGACCAGGACCATCGCGCGGATTTCCTTGCAGCCGGCCTTTTTCAGCAGGTCGATGGTGGCGACCATCGAGCCGCCGGTGGCCAGCATCGGGTCGATGATCAGGGCCAGGCGCTGGTTGATGTCCGGCGCGAGTTTCTCGAGGTAGGTGTGGGCCTCGAGGGTTTCCTCGTTGCGGGCAACGCCCACGGCACTCACCTTGGCCCCGGGGACCAGGCTGAGCACGCCGTCGAGCATGCCGATGCCGGCGCGCAGGATCGGCACGACGGTGATCTTCTTGCCGGCGATTTTCTCGACTTGCACCTTGCCGCACCAGCCGTCGATCTCGTAGGTTTCGAGCGGCAGGTCCTGGGTGGCTTCATAGGTCAGCAGTGCACCGACTTCCTGGGCGAGTTCGCGAAAATTCTTGGTGCTGATATCGGCACGGCGCATCAGGCCGAGCTTGTGGCGGATCAGCGGATGGCGGATCTCACGAGTAGGCATAGGGGGAGGGCTCCGGGAGGCGGGCAAAAAAACCGCGCTAGATTAATCTATTCAGTCCTTGATGTCGTGCAGTCATTGTGCACGTTAGTCCATAAAGGCTTGATCTGGGACGAGCGGATGCGTACCTTTGCCCGCTTTTCCAAAACGCACCCCCTGGAGAGCGCCATGTCCGCCGATCTCGAGCATATCCGTCAAGTGATGCACGAGGCTGATTGCCTGTACAACGAAGCCGAGGTCGAGGCCGCCATCGCCGAGGTCGGCAAACAGATCTGCCAGGACCTGCACGACAAGAACCCGGTGGTCTTCTGCGTGATGAACGGTGGCCTGATCTTCTCCGGCAAGCTGCTGACCCACCTGCAGTTCCCGCTGGAAGCCTCGTACCTGCACGCTACCCGCTACCGCAACACCACCAGTGGCGGCGAGCTGTTCTGGAAGGCCAAGCCGGAAGTGTCGTTCATCGACCGCGATGTGCTGATCGTCGATGACATCCTCGACGAGGGCCACACCCTCAGCGCCATCATCGAGTTCTGCAAGCACGCCGGTGCCCGCGCGGTGCACACCGCCGTGCTGATCGACAAGGACCACGACCGCAAGGCCAGCCCGGACCTGAAGGCCACCTACACCGGCCTGCCGTGCGTCGACCGCTACATCTTCGGCTACGGCATGGACTACAAGGGCTACTGGCGCAACGCCAACGGCATCTTCGCGGTCAAGGGGCTGTGATCATGCGCCAGCCCGCGTTCCTCGATCAGTCGTTGTTCGACGGGCTGGCGCAGAAGGCCAGCGAAAGCCCGCGTGGGCGCCAGCACCACAACTTCCACCAGATGGAAGAGCCCTGCCACCGCATGGCGGTGGGGTTGCAGCCGCACACCTACATTCCGCCGCACCGGCACCTGAGTGATGACAAGGCCGAGGTTTTGATCGTGCTCAAGGGGCGCCTGGGGTTGTTGATTTTCGACGATCAGGGTGAGGTGATCGACAAGCGTGTCCTGTTGGCGGGCGGCGAGTGCCTGGGTGTCGACCTGGCGCCTGGCACTTACCACGGCCTGGTGGTGCTCGAGGCGGACAGCGTGATGTTCGAGTGCAAGGCCGGCCCATACCGGCCGGTGGGCGAGGGAGAACATGCTCACTGGGCGCCGCGTGAAGGTGAGGCGGGGGTTGCCGAGTATCATGCCTGGATGCGCGCGCAGTTCGATTGAGCCTGCGCCCCCTCATCGAGGGAGCGGCGGTTCGCCGCTGCGGCTTGCCCCGCGACAGGGCCTGTGCGTAGAGTGCCTGCTCATGCCAAGGAGCCCCACATGCGTGCGATCGTCCCCCTCCTGCTGGCGGTGAGCCTGCCACTCTCGGCCGCCCCGCTGCACAGCCAGTTCCTCCCGCCCGACGACCTCTCCCTGCGCCAGGAAGCACCGGCCAGCCAGCAATTGCTGCAGGTCACCGATTACACCGTGGTGGTGGGCACCCAGCGCCAGTCCGACCAGCAACCGATTCCGATCACCTCCTCCTTGCAGATGCGCCTGAAGGGCAAGCCGTTGAGCAAGGGGTCGACTATTGCCCAGGTGCTGCTCAACTTCGACGGCGAAGGTGGCAAGAGCCTGAAGAAACCGGTCTACGACGAAAAGACCCGCACCCTGACCCTCAACTATCCGATGGCCGATTATCGGGTGATCATGGACCTTTTGCGCAACGAAACCCTGTACGTGCAGTTCCTCACCTACGCCAACGGTCACGTCTGGGCCGACCTGCACACCGGTACCGTACGTACGCGTTGAGGGCCGCAGGTTTCGGGGGGTAAACTGCCGGCCTTCGAAAATGTCCGTGATGGTCCAGTTGGAGTCGGCGATGCGTAAAGACAAGAAACAAGTGATTGGTGACGAGATCAGCGACGAGTACATCAAGACGTTCCTGCAGTTCGAGCCGGCCGATGGCCTGACCTCGCCGTCCCATCACAAGCTGATCAAGGGCTACCGCGGCCTGCGGGTCGATGATTTCGAGCGCTATGTGGGCTTCTTCGTCGCGGCCGGCTATGACCTCGATGGCAAGGACGAACACGGCAAGACCTTCGTCGAGGCGATCGCCGACCAGCGCAATGCGCCGGAGTACATCGAGATCATCGATAACGCCCGGGGTTGATTTCGCGCGTTCGGCTTCTCCTGTAGGAGCGGCCTTGCCGAGGCGTCGGACCGGCCGGAAAGGGGCGCGAAGCGGCCCCAGATTTCAGCATTCCTGTAACATTGCCGGGGCCGCTTTGCGGCCCTTTCGCGACACAAGGCCGCTCCTACAAGAGGGAGGTCAGTCTGGTGAGGCAGGCACAAAAAAACGCCCCGAGGGGCGTTTTTTGGTTTCAGCCGGATCAGGCGTAATGCTTGGCCGGGCTGCTTTCCACCAGTTCCAGCGCCTTGTCGTTGTCGGCGCTGATCTTGTGGTACAGGGCGGCATCGCTGGCCAGGACCTTCTCGCGGGCCGGGAAGATCTCCTTGAGCTTGGCGGCCCAGGCACCCTTGGCCTGCTCGGGGAAGCAGCGCTCGATCAGCTCGAGCATGATCGACACGGTCACCGAGGCGCCTGGGGAGGCGCCGAGCAGCGCGGCCAGGCTGCCGTCCTGGGCCGAGACCAGCTCGGTGCCGAACTGCAGGATGCCGCCTTTCTTCGGGTCCTTCTTGATGATCTGCACGCGCTGGCCGGCCACTTCCAGGCGCCAGTCCTCGGCTTTGGCCTCGGGGTAGAAGCGGCGCAGCGATTCCAGGCGCTGTTCCATCGACTGCATCACTTCGCTGACCAGGTACTTGGTCAGGTCCATGTTGTCGCGGGCCACCGCCAGCATCGGGCCAATGTTGCCCATGCGCACCGACAGCGGCAGGTCCATGAGCGAGCCGTGCTTGAGGAACTTGGTGGTGAAGCCGGCGTACGGGCCGAACAGCAGCGAGGTGCTGCCATCGACTACGCGGGTATCCAGGTGCGGTACCGACATGGGCGGGGCGCCAACCGCGGCCTGGCTGTAGACCTTGGCCTGGTGCTGCTTGACGATTTCCGGGTTGTCGCAACGCAGCCACTGACCGCTGACCGGGAAGCCGCCGAAGCCTTTGCTTTCCGGGATACCGGAGGCCTGCAGCAGGGGCAGTGCGGCACCGCCGGCGCCGAGGAAGACGAAGCGGGCGTCGACTTCACGGCTGCCGCCGCTGTTGACGTCCTTGATGCTCACTGTCCAGCCGCTGCCGTTGCGGCGCAGGCCGACGACCTTCTTGCTGTACTTGACCTGGGTGTCCGGGCTGTTGCCCAGCAGCTTGAGCAGCTTGTTGGTCAGGGCGCCGAAGTTGACGTCGGTGCCTTTGGCCACGCGGGTCGCGGCGATGCGTTGGTCCGCCGGGCGGCCCGGCATCATCAGCGGCATCCAGTCATTCATCACGGCCTTGTCTTCGGTGTATTCCATCTCCGAGAAGGCGTGGTGCTGCTTGAGCAGCTCGAAACGCTTCTTGAGGAAGTCGATACCCTTGTCACCCTCGACGTAGCTCAGGTGCGGAACCGGGTTGATGAAAGCACGTGGCGAGCCGAAGTTGCCCTTTTTGCTCAGGTAGGCCCAGAACTGGCGCGAAACCTCGAACTGGGTGTTGATGTGCACGGCCTTCTTGATGTCGATGCTGCCATCGGCAGCCTGCGGGGTGTAATTCAGCTCGCACAGGCCGGCATGGCCGGTACCGGCGTTGTTCCAGGGGTTGGAACTCTCCGCGGCCCCGGAGTCCATCGCCTCGACGACCTCAAGCTTCAGGGTCGGGTCGAGCTCCTTGAGCAGTACGGCCAGGGTGGCACTCATGATGCCCGCGCCTACCAGTACCACATCAACCGATTCGTTCTGCGCCATTAACGCGTCTCCACAATCTACAGCACCTAATTGACAGCATAGGATCCCTGGGGTGGCCAGGATCGCCATGTCCGACTCTTCGCAGTTCTTGCAACTTCCGCGGACACCGCCAATCAGTCTTGGGTGTTCGGCTATTGAACGCCCTTTGCCACGGGTGCGGCAATTCGACTTATGGTCAAGTGCTCCGTCGTGCGTTATGGACCGGCCTCAGAGGCTCATCGGGGATGAGCGCTCATGCCGTCTGTTCAGGGCTGTTCGGGACACATCTGCCGCTCTTGCACATGCCAGACTGTTCATTTGCTCGCCACACTCTCGTGAAGTTGTGAAAAACCGTTTTTTCACGCTCTTTTGGAGTCGTGAACCTCAAAAGTGGACTGCGCGATGGCAACCCGCAGGTTCATGCGAAGCAGAAGGCCGGGAACAGCAGGCACGACAGCCAATGCAAGACCTGAGTGGAAGGCTCTCTGTGGGCGAAGCGTCGAGGGTGCCGGGGTCAAGCGGCGAATGCGGGGCCCGATCAGGAGACGTCCTTATAATCGGGGGGAGATTATAACGATGTCGCGGGCGGAAAGGGCGTACTTGTTGGGTTTTTATTGCAGCGTTTGTCAGGCGGATAGGGTGCGTTGCTGCCAACGCTGCGTTGCACGGGCGCAAATCCGGGCGCTGGCCGGCAGCGGGCGGCCGAGCCAGGCCAGTTGCGCTTCGTTCACCTGCACCCAGCCGCCGTTGCCCGGTGGCGTGGTGCAGTGCTTGAAACCGAGGCAGATGCCGTCGCTGTCGAGGCGGGCGTAGGTGGCGTGGCGCGGGCGGTGGAAGAGCAGGGTCCAGAGCGAGGCCATGGTGGTCAGTCCTGTGTGTGAGGGCTGGCGCCAGAATAGCCGGGGGGCATGAAACGATTGTGACAGAAGGGCAGTTGCTAGCTGTAAGCGGCAAGCTACAAGGAAAAGGGTAGGTGCTTTTGCTTGCAGCTTGCCGCTGGAAGCTTGCCGCTAGGTATACTGTGGGCCTTTGCCGCTTTTTCTGGAGAAACGCGCATGTTGCAACGTCTGTTGGTCGGTTTGTTCGCGGTGGCCAGCCTGAGCCTGGCCGGTTGTGCCCACAGCCCGCAGCAACTCAGCCCGCAACCCAAGCTTACCCAGCAACTGGCCCCGGTCGGCCACGGTCAGCCGGTAGTGGTCAAGGTCGTCGACGGGCGCGCCTCGCAATCGCTCGGCACCCGCGGTGGCATGTACCCCGAGACCAGCACCATCACCGTCAATGGCAACGATGTCGTGCCCAAGCTGCAGGCCCAGGCCGAGGCGGCGGTGCGCCTGCTCGGCTTCACCCCGACGCCCAACGCCTACAACGCGCCGCAGCTGACCGTGACCCTGGCCGAGCTCAAGTACCAGTCGCCCAAGGACAAGATGTACGTGACCGAGGCGACCATCGGCGCCACCTTCCGTGCCGACGTGTCCAACGCCAACCGCCGCTACAGCGGCCGCTACGGTGCCTCGCTGGACCAGCGCTTCGGCATGGCGCCGAACCAGGAAACCAACACCAAGCTGGTGAGCGATGTGCTCAGCGATGCCCTGACCCGCCTGTTCAAGGACCCGACCGTCGGTCAGGTGCTGGGCGAGTAAGGCTTTTGCGATGAAGAAAACCCGCCGCCTGGTCAGCCAGGCGGCGGGTTTTTTATTGTCTGCGCGGACGTATTCGCGGCTCAGGCGGCCTGCACATTGAAGTCCAGCAGGCTGATCCCGGTGTGCGGGTCGACTTCCGGCAGGTCCTGGTGGGCGTGCCCGCCCAGCGCGCAATACACCAGCCACTGGCGGTCCTGGACATTGATCGCGAAGCCATCGATCAGCGCCTGCTGCTCGTCGCTCTGGGCGACAAGGTAGAGGCGGTCCTGGTTTTCGGCGTGCAGCATGACAAGCTCCGGTTCGGTAGAGGCCGACAGGGTGGCCTGCCTTGATGACGAGCGTGTGACAGATGAAATTAAATGACAGCTGGTCGCAAAGTGGCGGCGCCGCCCCCGGGCTTGGGTAGAATGCCGGGCTTTGCCGCACGTGATACCGAGGTCGCGCAATGTCGTTGCAAGTGCTCTGGGGCTTCCTGGCCGCCCATCCGGCCAAGCTGATCAACCTGCTGGCCCTGCTCATTACCTGCCCTGGCGGGCTGCTGCTGCACAGCGCCCGGCGTCGCGAGGCGCTGAGCCGGGAACGCTTGGCGATGGATGAAGGCGTGGTGGACGGGCTCGAACAGCGGGTGCCGCGCTATTACTACATCCTGGGCTTGTGCTGCCTGGCGATGGCCTTGCTGCTGTCCTGGTTCAGTACCTGGATCTGAACAGCTGATACTTGCTCTGTGTAGGAGCGGGCTTGTCCCGCGAAGGCGTCATATCAGATCACATCATTGCTTGATCTGCCGCCTTCGCGGGACAAGCCCGCTCCTACAGGTGCGTTGTCAGGCCGATGCCGGTTGACGCTTGACCTGATACTGGTTACGCACCGGCGTCGCATACTGCTGCACCAGGTACGGCTGATGCTCGGCGGGGCAGGCGTCCAGGCGGCGCTGCCACTCTTCCTTCGCCTTGGCCAGCTCGTCGGCCGGGAACAGTTTCTCCGCGCTGGGCACCTCGAGCGCCGCGTCCTTCTCCGCCCACATCGCATAGGCCAGGTAGTGCACCGGGAACAGCCGGTAGCCGCCGAGGATCTGCCGATCGATGGCCAGGGCCAATTGCTTGGTGTCCTCGTGGTAGTCGGTCACCGGTGGCGCGAAGTTGATGTGCACACGCCCTTTGTAGCCGGTGATGCCCTGGGCGATGCTGTTGTCGTCCTCGCCCGGCGCCTTGGTGTAGCTGCCGGTGGTGGCGCGGATATACAGCTCGCGGGCCTTGGCCTGGTCGCAGGGGTCGTACTCGTAGCTGATCGACACCGGGGTCAGGTTCAGGCTCTGGACCACCGCGCCGAACGGCTCGTCCTTGCGGCTCATGTGGAACATCTTGAGGATCGCCGAATCGGTACGGTCGTCACCGTCCTTGGCGCGGCCTTCGGCCTGGGCGATCCAGATCGACACGCAATCGTTGCGGATCGAGTGATTGATGTAGGCCGAGAGCAATTGGTAGGCGGCCAGCTTCTCGCGGCGGCCGCTGATCGAGCGATGGACGATGAAGCTCTTGTTCAGGCGCATCATGTCGCTGACGAACGGCTTTTGCAGCAGGTTGTCGCCGATGGCGATGCGCGGCGTCGGCAGGCCGGCGTGGTACACCGCGTAGTTGACGAAGGCCGGGTCCATGACGATGTCGCGGTGGTTGGCCAGGAACAGGTAGGCGGTACCCGACTTGAGCTGTTCGACGCCGGTATAGGTAACGCCGTCGGTGGCGCGGTCGATGGTGCGGTCGACGTAGTACTCGACCTTGTCCTGCAGCGTGGACACGCAGCTCACGCCGGCGAATTCCTTGCGCAGGCGCCGGGCGATCAGCGGTTTGAGCAGCCAGCCGAAGGCGCCCGCCGCGCGCGGGAAGCGGAAGTGGGTGAGGATATCGAGGAATGCCGGGTCGCTGAGCAGGCGTGCCAGAACGGCAGGGACCTCAGCGTCGTCGTACGGTCGGATGGCATCGAATTCGCCCATCATGCTCTCTTGTTGGAAACGGCTAGGGTAATTAGGTAGGGGCGGGCTCCGAAAAACGGCTCGGACGCACACTGGCCCTGTAAACAGACCGGCAATTATACGCACAAGTCACTCCGGAGGCCGCGATGCTGGAAACTGCGATCTACGATTGCCCCTATTGTGGCGAAGAAGTCGAAACCACGGTGGACCTGTCCGGCGGCGATCAGGAGTACATCGAGGACTGCCAGGTGTGCTGCAAACCTATCCGCTTCGTGCTGCAGGTGCATGGCGAGGAGTGGATGCTCGATGTCTACGGCGAGAACGATTGATGCAACGGATCTATGAACCGGAAAGCCTGCTGGAGGCGCAGATGCTGGTGGGCATGCTGGCCAGCGAGGGCATCGAGGTGCATCTGGTCGGGCGCGACCTGATGGGCGCCGTGGGCGAGTTGCCGATGCACGGGTTGCTGGGCCTGGCGGTGCCGGATGAACAGGCCGGGTACGCACGGTGCCTGATCGATGCGTACAATGCCGCCCAGCCGCTTGCCGGCGACGAACCGGAGAGTTATCCCGGAACCCTGATCTGCTAGGTTTTGATTTCGCCCATGTGTGGACGCTACGCCCTGTTTCGCTGGTCCCAGAGCTTCGCCGGCCTGCCGGGCTTCCCTCCGGGCCAGCAGGCCCAATGGAACATCTCGCCCGGTGCCACGGTGCTGATCCAGCGCCAGCTCGACGGCCAGCTGCAGCTGGCCGGTGCGCGCTGGGGGCTGACCCCGGCCTGGCTCACCGACCTGTCCCGCACCCCGGCCCAGGCCCGTGCCGAGACCCTCGCGGAGCAGCCGATGTTCCGCGAGCCCTTGCGCCAGCGGCGCTGCCTGATGCCGGCCAACGGCTTCTACGAGTGGCGCGGCACGGCGCGCAAGCGCCCGTACTGGGTAACGCCGGGGGAGGGCGCGTCGCTGTTCTTCGCCGCGCTGTGGGAGGTCTACCCGGTGCAGGAGCAGCAATGGCTGAGTTGCGCGGTGGTGACGCAAGCGGCGATGAACCAGCGTCGACCGCTGATCCTCGACGAGGCCGAGCAGGCGCTGTGGCTGGATCCTGAAACACCGATGGCCAGATTGCACGAGTTGCTGGCCAAGCCGCCGACGGCACTGCGTGAGCGGGCGCTGGCGAACTTCGTCAACGATCCGAAGCTCAATGGGCCGGAGTGCCTGACGCCCGCCTAGGTGGCGTGCGCTACTCCCTGTAGGAGCGGCCTTGTGCCGCGAAGCGGCCCCAGGGTTTCAGCGTTGACGCAAAGATCGCCGGGGCCGCTTTGCGGCCCTTTCGCGGCACAAGGCCGCTCCTACAGGGGTGCGCGTGCAGGCCTACACCCTGAACTGATTGATCAACCGCCGCTGCTGCTCGGCCAGCTTGGTCAGCTCGGCGCTGGCCTGACTCGACTCGTCGGCGCCGCCGGCCACCTCGCCGGCCACCTGGCCGATGTTGATCACGTTGCGGTTGATGTCCTCGGCCACCGCGCTCTGCTCCTCGGCGGCGCTGGCGATCTGCGTGTTCATGTCGTTGATCACCGATACCGCCTGGGTGATGCTCGCCAGCGACTCGGCCGCGCGGCTGGCCTGTTGCACGCTGATGTCGGTCTTGCCCTGGCTGTCTTCCATCACCTTGACCACTTCGCGGGTGCCCAACTGCAGCTGCTGGATCATCTGCTGGATTTCCTGGGTGGCCTGCTGGGTCTTCTGCGCCAGGTTGCGCACCTCATCGGCGACCACTGCGAAACCGCGGCCCTGCTCGCCGGCACGAGCGGCTTCGATGGCGGCGTTGAGCGCCAGCAGGTTGGTCTGCTCGGCGATGGCGCGGATGGTCACCAGGATGGCGTTGATGTTCTCGCTGTCGCGGGCCAGGTCCTGGACCACGGTCACGGCGCGACCGATCTCGGCGGCCAGCTCGCTGATCGAGTGCGACGTGTCGCGGACAATGTCCAGGCCCTGGTTGGCGGCACGGTCGGCTTCACTGGCGGCCTGAGCCGCTTGCGTGGCATTGCGCGCCACATCTTGGGCAGTGGCGGTCATTTCATGCACGGCGGTGGCCACCTGGTCGATCTCGGCCATCTGCTTGTGCACGCCCTGGTTGGTGCGGATGGCGATGTCGGCGGTGTGTTCCGACGAGTCGCTGACTTTCTGCACCGAACTGACCACTTGGCTGATCATCGCCTGCAACTTGGCCAGGAAGGTGTTGAAGCCCTTGGCGATGGCGCCCAGCTCGTCGGCCCGGTCGCTCTGCAGGCGTCGGGTCAGGTCGCCTTCGCCCTGGGCGATGTCGTCGAGCATGCTCACCATCTGCTTGAGCGGGCGGGCGATGCCCAGGGCCAGCAGCCAGATCACCAGCAAGCCGAGGGCGGCGATGCCCAGGCCGACCACGGTCATGCCGGCGATATCGGTGCGGCGCTGTTCGGCCAGGTCCTGCTGCAGGCGGTTGACGTCGGCCATGACCGTGCTCAGCGGCAGTTCCAGCAGCAGGGTCCAGCGTGCATCGGTGCCGGCGATCTTGAACGGCAGGTACAGCTCGATGCGGTCCTTGGCGGCATCCACTTCATAGTGCAGCGCCTCGCCACTCAGGTTCTTGAGGGTGTTGGCTTCGTCGCTGTCCAGCACATCGGCGGCTTTCTCGCCGAACTTCGATGGATCGCGGGTGTAGGCCACCAGGCGGCCGTTGCTGGAGACCAGCGCCAGCTCGCCGGCGCCGTCGTAGAGCTGGCGGTCGGCGGCATTGAGCAGGTCCTGGATGAAGTTCACCGACAGGTCGGCACCGGCCATGCCCTGGAACTGGCCGTCGATCATGATCGGTTCGACGAACGAGGCGAGCATGACCATCTTGTCGCCCACTTTGTAAGGCGCGGGATCGATCACGCAGGCCTTCTTCGACTCCTTGGGGCACAGGTAGTACTCACTGGCGCGCACGCCGGTGGCGAGCACCGTGCGGTCGTCGACGTCGGCCAGCTTGTCCTGGCCGAGGCTGCCGTCACCATTGCGGAACCACCAGGGCAGGAAGCGCCCGCTGGCGCTGTCGATGCCCACCAGGTGGCTGCCGACGTAGCGGCCATCGGCATGGTCGAGGGCGTTCGGCTCCCAGCCCAGGTAGGCACCCAGTACGCTCGGATTGACCTCCACGGTGCGCTTGAGCTGGTTGATCAGGTGTTCGCGATCGACGCGCATCAGTGGCTGGCCGTCGGCGCCCTGCATGCCGAGCATGGCGTTGCCGGTGGCCAGGCCGCGGGCGATTGCCAGGGGCGCTTCCAGGCCGCGCTGGATCTCGCTGACCTGGGTGCGGGCCAGGGCCGAGAGACGCTGTTCGATGACGGTCTCGAACTGCTGTTGCGTGCGCTGTTGCACCAGCGTCTGGGTCCGCTGCCCGGAATACACGGCGTACAGCACCAGGGCCGCGACAATGCTCAGCACGATGGCACCGGCCAGGGCGGCCACGGAAAACTGGATCGACTTGAACTTCATGGCAAAGCTCCGCGCGCAAGGAGGTCGTTACCGAATGTTATCGGCGGGCTAATACCAAAGCATGAGGGGCTTGTCAGAAATCTTACCTGTGGCTCTGGCAGGGGCGGGCGTCTGGGCCTAGGATACGCGGCACGTAAATAGGGAGTGTTTTCATGCGTAAGTCATTCGTTGTCAGCATGCTGACGGCCAGCGTCCTGCTCGGCGGCTGCCAGGCGGTCAATACCACCAGTGGCGGTGCCGTGGGCGTCCAGCGCCAGCAGTACATGTTCAGCATGCTCTCGACCGATGAGGTCAACCAGATGTACGCCCAGTCCTACCAGCAGACCCTCGGCGAGGCGTCGAGCAAGGGCGTGCTGGACAAGAGCAGCAATGATGCCAAGCGCGTGCAGGCCATCGCCAAGCGCCTGATTGCCCAGGCGCCACAGTTCCGGCCGGATGCCGCGCAGTGGAACTGGGAAGTCAACGTGATCAAGAGCGACGAGCTCAACGCCAACTGCGGTCCGGGCGGCAAGATCATCGTCTATACCGGCCTGATCGATCAGCTCAAGCTGACCGACGCCGAGATCGCCGCGGTGGTGGGGCACGAGATCGCCCACGCCCTGCGCGAGCACAGCCGTGAAGCCATGTCCAAGGCCTATGGCGTGGAAATGGCCCGCCAGGGTGCCGGCGCGATCTTCGGTCTGGGCCAGGACAGCATGGCCATGGCCGACACCGTGGTGAACTACGCCATGACCCTGCCCAACAGCCGGGCCAACGAGAACGAAGCCGACCTGATCGGCCTCGAGCTGTCGGCCCGCGCCGGCTACGACCCGAACGCCGCGATCACCCTGTGGAACAAGATGAGCCAGGCGTCCGAGGGCGCGCCGCCGGAGTTCATGAGCACCCACCCGGCGTCGAGCAGCCGGATCGCCTCGTTGCAGGCGGCGATTCCGAAGGTGATGCCGTTGTATCAAGCGGCCAAGAAGTAAGCCGCCGGGGTTTCATGCAAAACGTGGGAGTGGCGCGCCGCCGCTCCCACAGGGGTAATGTTCCCTGTGCGATCAGCCAATCCAGCCACTGGTCTTCATCGCCGAATACACCGCGACGATGGCCAGCACGATGAACGCGGTCGCCGCCAGGCGACGGATCAGCGTCAGCGGCAGTTTCTCCGCCGCGAAGTTGCCCGCCAGGACCACCGGCACGTTGGCGATCAGCATGCCCAGGGTGGTGCCGATGATCACCATGATCAGGTGCGGATACTGGGCGGCCAGCATCACCGTGGCCACCTGGGTCTTGTCGCCGATCTCGGCGAGGAAGAACGCGATCAGCGTGGTGACGAACGGCCCGAAGCGGCGCGCATTGCTGGTTTCATCATCGTCCATCTTGTCCGGTACCAGCGTCCACAGCGCGGTGGCGGTAAAGCTCGCGGCAAGAATCCAGTGCAGCACCGACTCGCTGAAGAAACCGCTGACCCAGGCGCCCACGGCACCGGCGGCGGCATGGTTGGCCAGGGTCGCGGCGACGATCCCGGCAATGATCGGCCAAGGCTTGCGAAAGCGTGCAGCGAGGATGAGCGCAAGCAATTGCGTCTTGTCGCCGATTTCGGCGAGGGCAACGATGGCGGTGGGGACGAGTAACGATTCCAGCATCAGGATTCCTACGGGGGCGGGTCGACACGGCTATGACACGTACAGCCTTCCCGCCCCGGGTAAGGTGTGCGTGTCATAGGTCTTGTCAAACCCTGGACCTGTCTGCGCAGATCGTGGGTCGCACGCGCCATGGCCTGTGGGCCAAGTGTGTTGACGCGTACCGGGCGAGCAGGGCGCTCGCGGGAGACTACTCCCCTAGGACGGAGCGGATTCTGCCTAGGCGAAACGCTTTCGGCAAGCCCTGTTTTTAGCCGCGGGTCGCCCGGTAGATGCGAAAACCTTGTGCCTCGGCGCGGATTTCACAATTGCCCAGGGCGCCTTCGATCAGCGGCTGGTAGCGCAGGAAGCTGTTGGCTACCAGGCGTATTTCGCCACCTTTTCGCAGATGTTCGCCTGATTTTTTCAGCAGGTTTTCCGATGCCTGGTAGTCGGTGTGCACACCGGTGTGGAACGGCGGATTGCTCAGGATCAGGTCAAGATCGGACGGTGCGGCATCGATGCCGTCGCCGCTGATCACCTCGCCTTCCAGGCCGTTGGCCGCCAGGGTCAGGCGGCTGGCCGCGACCGCGAAGGCATCGACATCGAGCAAGGTGACCCGGCTCTGCGGATAACGGCGCTTGATCGTGGCGCCAAGCACGCCGGCGCCGCAGCCGAAGTCCAGGACATGGCCGCCGGGCAGGCCGTCGAGGTGTTCCAGCAGCAGCGCGGTGCCCTTGTCCAGGCGCCCATGGCTGAACACCCCGGGCAGGCTGATGACCTGCAGCGGACCATCTTCCAGCGGCAGTTCGAAGCGTTCGGCCAGGCTTTCCAGCGGTGTGGCTTCGGGAGCGTTGTCCACGGTCACCTGCCACAGCTGGCAGTGCCTGGCGCTGTCGAGCTTGCGCGGTTTGCCGAACGCCTGCAGCAGCTTGGCCGCGCCTTCGATGCCGCCGCGCTTTTCCCCCACCAGGTACAGCGCGCGACCGCCCAGGCGCGAGGCCAGGGCGTTGAGCAGGTAGGCTGCCAGCTCGCGGGACTTGGGCAGGAACAGCACGGCGGCGTCGAACGCCACATCGGGTACCTCGACACCATAGTGGCTGCGTCCGGCAAAACGAGCCTCGAGCAGCGCCTGGTCGCCGGCATGCCAGGTCCAGCCATGGGCGCCGGGCAGCTGGCCGAGCAGGCCGTCGGCCTGGGTGCCGGCGATCAGCAGCGGGCCTTGGAACAGTTCCGCCTGGCGGAGCAACACTTCACTGCGCGGGTCCATGGACGACGCCTCCTGAAAAAAGTGGCGCAGTGTAGCAGAGGCGTCGGCGGATCAGCCGACCACTCGCCGCGGCTGGCCGGCGAAGTAGGCCTGGGCGTTTTCGGCCAGTTGGCCGACGATGCGCTGGCGCGCCTGCACCGCGCCCCAGGCGCTGTGCGGGGTGATGATCAGGCGCGGGATGTCCGCCGCCAGCAGCGGGTTGCCCTTGGCCGGCGGCTCGACGCTCAGCACATCGGTGGCGGCGCCGCCCAGGTGGCCGCTACGCAGGGCATCGGCCAGGGCCTGTTCGTCGATCAGCCCGCCGCGGGCGGTGTTGACCACCAGCGCGCCCGGCTTGAGCAGGGCCAGTTCGTTGGCGCCGATCATGTGCCGGGTCTGCTCGTTGAGCGGGCAGTGCAGGGTCAGGGCATCGACCTGCGGCAGCAGTTCGTCCAGTGGCAGGCGATCGGCCCGGGGTGGTCGACCGGGAATCTGCCCGCTCAGCACGCGCATGCCGAACGCCTCGGCCAGGTGCGCCACCGCACCACCCAGCTCGCCATGGCCGAGCAGGCCGAGGGTCTTGCCTTCCAGTTCGACGATGGGGAAGTCCAGCAGGCAGAACTGGCTGGCCTTGGCCCATTGCCCGGCCTTCACCGCCTGGTTGTAGTCGCACAGGCGCGTGGCCAGGGCCAGCAGCAGGGCCAGGGTGTGCTGGGCCACCGACGGCGTGCCGTAGCCCTGGCAGTTGCACACGGTGATGCCCAGGGCGCGGGCGGCGGCCAGGTCGACATTGTTGGTGCCGGTGGCGGCCACCAGGATCAGCTTGAGGTCAGGGGCGGCGGCCAGCGTGGCGGCGTCGAGCATCACCTTGTTGCTGATCACCGCCGTGGTGCCTTGCAGGCGTTCCGCGACCTGATCGGCAGTGGTGGCGGCGTACAGCTGCAGTTCTTCGAACTGCGACTGCAGCGGCGAAAGGTCGAGGTCACCTAGATCCAGTGACTGGTGATCGAGAAACACGGCGCGGCGTGGGCTGGGCATCAGGGGCTCCGGTGGTGGGGCGGCAGGGCATCGACGCAGTGTCTGGTCCGCCGGCGCCATTCGTCAACGGTGCCATCCGCACTCATACCTTGAGGGCGCAAATCATTCCTTCGGCTGATTTGACCGGTGCGTCACCGAACTACAGTGAATTCTTGAACCGTTCTGCCCGTATTGAAGAAAAGGGATACCCATGTTGCAGACTCGCATCATCAAGCCCGCCGAGGGCGCCTACGAATACCCGTTGCTGATCAAGCGCCTGCTGATGTCCGGCAGCCGCTACGAGAAGACCCGCGAGATCGTCTACCGCGACCAGATCCGCCTCACCTACCCGCAGCTCAACGAACGCATCGCCCGCCTGGCCAACGTGTTGACCGCGGCCGGTGTGAAGGCCGGTGACACCGTGGCGGTAATGGACTGGGACAGTCACCGTTACCTGGAGTGCATGTTCGCCATCCCGATGATCGGCGCGGTGGTACACACCATCAACGTGCGCCTGTCGCCCGAGCAGATCCTCTACACCATGAACCACGCCGAAGACCGCTTCGTGCTGGTCAACAGAGATTTCATCGGTCTCTACCAGGCCATTGCCGGGCAGCTGACCACGGTCGACAAGACCGTGCTGCTGACCGACGGCCCGGACAAGACCGCCGACCTGCCGAGCCTGGTGGGCGAGTACGAGCAACTGCTGGCCGCGGCCAGCCCGCAGTACGATTTCCCCGATTTCGACGAGAACTCGGTGGCCACGACGTTCTACACCACCGGCACCACCGGCAACCCCAAGGGGGTGTACTTCACCCATCGCCAGCTGGTGCTGCACACCCTGGCCGAGACCTCGGTGCTGGGCAGTCTGGACAGCGTCAGGCTGCTGAGCAGCAACGACGTCTACATGCCAATCACGCCGATGTTCCACGTGCACGCCTGGGGCATCCCCTACGCGGCGACCATGATGGGGATCAAGCAGGTCTACCCGGGGCGCTATGAGCCGGACATGCTGATCAGGCTGTGGCGCGAGGAAAAGGTCACCTTTTCCCACTGCGTGCCGACCATCCTGCAGATGCTGCTCAACTGCCCTTCGGCGGCCGGGCAGGATTTCGGCGGCTGGAAGATCATCATTGGCGGCAGCGCGCTCAACCGTGCCCTGTACCAGGCGGCGCTGGCCCGGGGCATCCAGCTCACCGCCGCCTACGGCATGTCGGAAACCTGCCCGCTGATCAGTGCCGCGCACCTGAACGACGAGCTGCAGGCCGGTAGCGAGGATGAGCGCACCAGCTACCGGATCAAGGCCGGCGTGCCGGTGCCCTTGGTCGAGGCCGCCATCGTCGATGGCAATGGCAACTTCCTGCCCGCCGATGGCGAAACCCAGGGCGAGCTGGTACTGCGCGCGCCCTGGCTGACCATGGGCTACTTCCGCGAGCCGGAGAAGGGCGAGGAGCTCTGGCAGGGCGGCTGGCTGCACACCGGCGATGTCGCCACGCTGGACGGCATGGGGTTCATCGACATCCGCGACCGCATCAAGGACGTGATCAAGACCGGTGGCGAATGGATTTCCTCGCTCGATCTGGAAGACCTGGTCAGCCGCCACCCGGCGGTCCGCGAGGTCGCGGTGGTCGGAGTGCCCGATCCGCAGTGGGGCGAGCGCCCGTTCGCGCTGCTGGTGGTGCGCGAGGGGCAGAGCATCGATGCGCGCGCACTCAAGGAACATCTCAAGCCTTTCGTCGAGCAGGGACACATCAACAAGTGGGCGATTCCCAGCCAGATCGCCCTTGTTACTGAAATTCCCAAGACCAGCGTCGGCAAGCTCGACAAGAAGCGCATCCGCGTGGACATCAGCCAGTGGCAGGCCAGTAACAGCGCCTTCCTTTCTACCTTGTAACCTGGGCGCGGGTCGCGCTTCGTTCAGCGCGACCCCGCAGACTAGACAGCATGCCGCCTTGTCAAACGGAAAAATTGAGCCATGCTTGAGCTCTGCCAGCGCGCAGGCCGGCCGATCGGGGTGGGCCGCAAGCAGGACGCGCAAATCACACTTTAGAGGGATCAAGCACCTGTGACCGCTGGCTATAGTCGGGTCAGGGGATTTTCAGGAATGGGGGAGGGCACCACGCGGCAACGCGCGGCGCCACGGGCAGGAGCCTGCTTCACCGGGCGCTCGAGCCGTTTCTGAAAGGACTCACTGCCATAACAATAAAGTACATGGAGTAGCGTCGATGACATCTGCAAACCCGTTCTGGCGCCGGGCGAAACTGCCTCTGGCCGTCAGCCTCGCTTCCACGCTCGCAAGTCCTGCTTTCGCTGTCAGCTTCAACATCGGTGAAATCGAAGGCCAGTTCGACTCCTCGCTCTCCGTTGGCGCCAGCTGGTCGACTGCCAACCCCAACAAGAACCTGATCGGGGTCAACAACGGCGGCAACGGCCTGTCGCAGACCTCCGACGATGGTCACCTGAACTTCAAGAAGGGCGAGACCTTCTCGAAGATCTTCAAGGGTATCCACGACCTGGAGCTCAAGTACGGCGATACCGGCGTGTTCGTCCGTGGCAAGTACTGGTACGACTTCGAACTCAAGGATGAAAACCGCCAGTTCAAGGACATCAGTGATTCGGGCCGCAAGGAAGGCGCCAAGTCCTCGGGCGCGGAGCTGCTCGACGCCTTCGTCTATCACAACTACTCCATCGCCGACCTGCCGGGCTCGGTGCGCCTGGGCAAGCAGGTGGTGAGCTGGGGCGAGAGCACCTTCATCGGCGGCGGCATCAACTCGATCAACCCTATCGACGTGTCCGCGTTCCGCCGTCCAGGTTCCGAGATCAAGGAAGGCCTGATCCCGGTCAACATGTTCTATGTCTCCCAGAGCCTGACCGACAACCTGTCGGCCGAGGCCTTCTACCAGATCGAATGGGACCAGACGGTCGTCGACAACTGCGGCACCTTCTTCTCCCAGCCCGACATCATTGCCGATGGTTGCACCGACAACCTGCGCGTGCTGAACAGCAGCCGTACCCTCAATGCCTTGCCGGCAATCGCGCGGGGCGTGCTGGCCGCCAACGGTGTCAACTACAACGAGGAAGGCGTGCTGGTTCGCCGTGGCGCTGACCGAGATGCCCGTGACAGTGGTCAGTGGGGCGTCGCGTTCCGCTACATGTTCGAGCCGCTGGATACCGAGTTCGGCGCGTACTTCATGAACTACCACAGCCGCGCACCGATCTTCAGTGCCACCGGTGCCTCGCGTGCGACCTTTGCCCGCGCAGCTGCCCTGCCACCGGCATTGCAGGGGCTCGCGCCGCTGATCGTGGCCGGCAACTCGCAGTACTTCGTCGAGTATCCGGAAGACATCCGTCTCTACGGGCTCAGCTTCTCCACCACCTTGCCCACCGGCACCGCCTGGAGCGGCGAGATCAGCTACCGCCCCAACGCGCCTGTGCAGTTGAACAGTACGGACATCCTGTTCGCCGGCGTCAAACCGCTGGGCGGCCCGTTGTTCGGCAATGCTTCGGTACTCAACGGCCAGCCAGGGGAAGACCTGCACGGTTACAAACGCAAGGAAATCACCCAGTTCCAGACCACCTTCACCCACTTCTTCGACCAGGTGATGGGCGCCAGCCGCATGACACTTGTCGGTGAAGTCGGCGTCACCCATGTCGGTGGCCTGGAGAGCCGTGACAAGGCCCGCTATGGCCGCGATCCGGTCTACGGCCCGGGCGATCTGCCCGGCAACGCCTGCCGCCTGCTCAACAGCAGCACCATCAGTGGCTCCGGTTTGGGCAGTTCGTCCGCCAACCTGACGCGCAATTGCGAGGGTGACGGTTTCACCACCAGCACCTCGTGGGGCTACCGCGCGCGCGCCATCTGGGACTACAACGACGTCTTCGCAGGGGTCAACCTCAAGCCCAGCGTGGCCTGGTCCCACGACGTTTCGGGTTACTCCCCGGGCCCTGGCGGCAACTTCGAGGAAGGCCGCAAGGCGGTCAGCCTTGGCCTGGACGCCGAGTACCAGAACACCTACACGGCGAGCCTGTCGTACACCAACTTCTTCGATGGCAAGTACACCACCGTGGATGATCGCGACTTCGTCGCCCTCAGCTTCGGCGTGAACTTCTAAGAAATCTGATCCAGGACGACACAGAATGAAAATGACCACACGTCTGCTGCAAGCCGGTGTACTGGGCATGTCCCTGCTGGCAACCAGCGTCATGGCTGCGGTTTCCGCCACCGAAGCGGCCAAGCTGGGCTCCACTCTGACCCCGATGGGCGCGGAGAAGGCCGGTAACGCCGATGGCTCGATCGGCCCGTGGGAGCCGCTGTCCAAGAGCGCCGGCAGTGCCGACGCCAAGGGCTTCCTGTCCGACCCCTACGCCAGCGAGAAACCGCTGTTCACCATCACCGCGCAGAACGCCGACCAGTACAAGGACAAGCTCTCGCCTGGCCAGCTGGCGATGCTCAAGCGTTACCCGGATAGCTACAAGATCCCGGTGTACAAGACCCACCGCGGTTCCACGGTACCGGACGATGTGTTCGCGGCGATCAAGGAAAACGCCACCAAGACCACCCTGGTCGCGGGCGGCAACGGCCTGGAGAACTTCCGCACCGCCATCCCGTTCCCGATTCCCAAGGACGGCCTGGAGGTGATCTGGAACCACATCACCCGCTACCGTGGCGGCAGCGTGACCCGCCTGGTCACCCAGGCCACCCCGCAGCAGAATGGCTCGTACAGCCTGGTGTACTTCCAGGACCAGTTCGTGTTCCGTGACAAGATGAAGGACTACGATCCGGCCAACCCGGGCAACATCCTGTTCTACTTCAAGCAGGAAGTGACCGCCCCGGCGCGTCTGGCCGGGACCGTGCTGCTGGTCCACGAGACCCTCGACCAGGTCAAGGAACCGCGCAAGGCGTGGATCTACAACGCCGGCCAGCGCCGCGTGCGCCAGGCGCCGCAAGTGTCGTACGACGGCCCGGGTACCGCCGCCGACGGCCTGCGCACCTCCGACAACCTGGACATGTACAACGGCGCGCCGGACCGTTACGACTGGAAGCTCGAAGGCAAGAAGGAGATGTACATCGCCTCCAACGCCTACAAGCTGGACGATCCGAAGCTCAAGTACAGCGACATCATCAAGGCCGGGCACATCAACCAGGACCTGTCGCGCTACGAGCTGCGTCGCGTCTGGCACGTGGTCGCGACCCTCAAGCCGGGCCAGCGCCACATTTATGCCAAGCGTGACTTCTACATCGACGAGGACACCTGGCAGGCCGCGGTGATCGACCAGTACGACGGTCGCAACCAGCTGTGGCGCGTTTCCGAGGCCCACGCCCAGCCGTACTACAACGTGCAGGTGCCGTGGTACACCCTGGAGGCCATCTACGACCTGCAGTCGGGCCGTTACCTGGCTCTGGGCATGAAGAACGAAGAGAAGAGTGCCTACAACTTCGGCTTCAGCGCCAGCAAGGCCGACTTCCAGCCGGCAGCCCTGCGTCAGGCAGGTGTGCGTTGAGCTGACGGTCGTCGCAACTCCGTTTGATCTCCCAGAACGCCCCGGCTTGCCGGGGCGTTTCTGTTCATGTGGCTGCGAGATCGGGCTACCTGTCGGCGCTGTTTCTTTTTGTCGTAGTCTTTTTAGGGCAAAGCGCCTGCATCATCTTCAAATGCGCAGCGTTTGCCGCTAGTCTCGCAACAAGTCGTAACGCGCATCCCTTTCAAGGTTTTTGCGATTGTTGGGATATGGCCGCTCCAGTTCAAGATTGCCGGGGTCGCTTTGCGACCCTTTCGCGACACAAGGCCGCTCCTACAGGCGACCGCGCACCTCTGTAGGAGCGGCCTTGTGTCGCGAAAGGGCTGCAAAGCAGCCCCGGCAACTCCAAGCCGGACGCCTATTACCAACACCTTGAAAGGACTGAATCTAACGCCGCCCTATTCCAATCAGAACGAGCCGGCCATGACAGACCTGTCCCGTACCCACGGAGTCGCCAGCCAGGCCCTGGGCCTGCTGGATGGGCGTTTCTTCCGGCCGCCGCTGCCGGAAGCACACGTCCCCAGAGCACGCCTGTGCCAGCGCCTGCAAAGCGGCCTTGGGGGGCGTCTGTTGCTGGTGAACGCACCGGCGGGGTTCGGCAAGAGTTCGCTGGCCATCGAGTTCTGCCAGGCGCTGCCCAGCCACTGGCGCAGCCTCTGGCTCAGCTTGAGCCAGCGCGATGCTGATCCGGGGCGCTTCCTCGAGCGCTTGCTCGAAGGTTTGCAACAGTTCTGTCCGGCGCTCGGCGGCCAGGCCCTGGGGCTTCTGAAGATGCGCCAGCGGCATCAGCCCTTCGCCTTCGAAGAGTGGCTCGACGGCCTGCTTGATGAGCTCGCACTCTACCTGCAGCCGGACACGCCCCTGCTGCTGGTGCTGGACGATTACCATCTGGCCCAGGGGCCGGTTCTCGACCGTTGCCTGCAATTTTTCCTCAACCACCTGCCAGCCGGGTTGGTCCTGCTGGTTACCAGCCGCCAGCGGCCCGACTGGCACCTGGCACGCCTGCGCCTGTCGCGTCAGCTGGTCGAGCTCAACGAGCAGGACCTGCGCCTGACTCCCGATGAAGCGCTTGCCGTGATCGGCCGCCAGCCCACCGGCTTGCGTGGCCAGGCCCTGGACAACCTGATCCAGCGCAGCGACGGTTGGGTGGCGGGGCTGCGTTTCTGGCAACTGGCGGCCAGCGAGTCCGGCGAGGACCACGCCTTGCCCCAGGCGCTGCATGGCGGCGAAGGGTTGATCCGCGATTACCTGCTGGAGGAGGTGATCGACATCCTGCCGGCCCCCGTGCAGGCGTTTCTCTACGATACCGCCTGTCAGGAGCGTTTCTGCGCCGAACTCTGCGACGCCCTGCGCGAGCGTCATGACAGCGCCGAGATCCTGCGTTACCTGCAGGCCCACCAGGTGTTCCTGGTGCCGCTCGACGAGCATGGGCTGTGGTTCCGCTATCACCACCTGTTCTCCGATCTGCTGCGCAGTCGGCAGGCCAGCGAGCCGCTGGCGGGGCTGCACCTGCGCGCCTGCCGTTGGTTTGAAGGGCAGGGCCTGCTGGACGAGGCGGTGGAGCAGGCCCTGCGCGCGGGCCATCTGGACGTGGCGGCGGACCTGGTGCAGAGCCTGTCCGAGGAGCAACTGCTGGCGGAGCAGAATGTCGGCATGCTGCTGCGCTGGAAGATGGACCTGCCCGACAGCCTGTTGATCAGCACGCCCAGGCTGATTGTCCTTTACAGCTGGGCCTTGGGCCTTGCCTGCCAGCTGGATGCCGCCGAGGAGCTGGCGGCCTACCTCAGCCGCTTCCTGCCCGCGCCGTCGGCCACGGCGCAGAAGTCGATGCTGGCCCAGTGGCTGGCCCTGAGCGGGGTCATCGCCCGTGGTCGCGGCGATCGTGAGCGAACACTCGCCTACTGTGGCGAGGCGCTGCAGAGCCTGCCAAACAAGCGCTACGGCCAACGGCTGGTGTGCCTGTCGACCCTGTCGAACCTGGCCATCGCCGATGGCGATTTCTGGCGGGCGCGAGGTTGGAACCGCGAGGCCCTCGAGCTGGCGCAACGGGTCGGCAACCCGCTGTTCGAGGCCCTGGCCCATTACGATCGGGCGCGGGTGCTGCACGCCCGTGGCGAGGTGCTGCGTGCCCTGGATGAAGTGCGCCAGGGATTGCAGCGGTTGCAGGGCCTTTCGGGGCAGCGCCTGTATGCCGTGCGCGCGCGCCTGACCTTGTACGAGGGTTACTTGCTGGCGGCCCGCCTGCACTGCGGCCCAGGCCGTGCGCGCTTGCGTGCAGGGCTCAGCGAGGCGCGCAGCTGCCGCGATATCAGTGTGCTGATCGGGCATTGCGTGATCGCCTCGCTGGACGGTCGCGAAGGGCGTTTTGCCGAGGCATTCTCTGAATTGGCCGAGGCGGAGCGGCTGATGCATATCTGGGACGTACCGCCAATCTTCTACCTGGCCATGATCACCCTGGTGAAGTGCGAGCTCTGGCTGGCCCAGGGGCGCACGGACCTGGCAGAGTCCTGGCTGTTGCGCCTGGGGCAGACCTACGGTGGCGAACAGCCCGCGGCGGCGCCGGAGTTCCACCCGCTGTTGCCTTTGCATATCGAGTTGCAGCAAGCCTTGCTGGAGCGGGTCCTGGCCCGCCCCATTGAAGCCGAAGCGCGACTGCGCACGCTGGTCGAGCGGGGGTTGGCCAGCGGTGGCATGACGCTGGTGGTGAGCGCGCAGTGCCAATTGATCGCCTTGCTGCTGGTCGAAGGGCGCGAAGCCGAAGCGAGCAGGCTGTTGACGCAGGCACTGGAGGCGGCACAGGGTGGCGCCCTGCAGGCCTTCCAGCGCTTGATCGAAGAACATCCTCACTGGCTGCGGGAGCAGTTGGCAGGGCGTGCGGTCTGTCCGGTCCAGAGCGATTTGCTGACCCATCTGCCACAAGCCCAGATTGCTGGGGTCGGCGCTACCGAGACCTTGAGCAGCCGCGAGTTCGCCGTACTGGAGCTGATCGCCCAGGGCTGTTCCAACCAGCAGATCAGCGAGCGCCTGTTCATCTCCCTGCACACGGTCAAGACCCACGCCAGCCATATCAACAGCAAGCTTGGGGTGGAGCGTCGCACCCAGGCGGTGGCAAGGGCCAAGTCTCTCGGTTTGCTGGTCTAGTGGCCTGGAGCGGGCTTGGCCGTTAAGATA
Organism: Pseudomonas carassii; assembly: GCF_036324045.1. Taxonomy (NCBI): domain Bacteria; kingdom Pseudomonadati; phylum Pseudomonadota; class Gammaproteobacteria; order Pseudomonadales; family Pseudomonadaceae; genus Pseudomonas; species Pseudomonas carassii. Next base: position 133,096 of record NZ_JAZDCT010000012.1, read on the forward strand.
ATGGCATAAGGCCGCCTTGCAGCATCATCTTTCCGGGCTCATCTTTCCCGACCCGCTGCCGATACAGATTTCGGCGGTATGCATCGCCACGCGCCACTTTCCACTTCTTTCAATACAGGTCGTGTTGATGCTGCAGTATGGGCAAAAAAGCTTTCTGATCGTCGACGACTTCACCGACTTCCGCACCTCGACCCGTTCGATGCTTCGCGAGCTGGGCGTGCGCGACGTCGACACCGCCGACAGTGGCGAACAGGCGCTGCGCATGTGCGGGCAGAAGCGCTATGACTTCATCCTCCAGGACTTCCACCTGGGTGACGGCAAGAAGAACGGCCAGCAGGTGCTCGAGGACCTGATCCTCGACAAGCTGATCAGCCATGAATGTGTGTTCATCATGGTCACCGCCGAAAGCAGCCAGTCCATCGTGCTCAGCGCCATCGAGCACGAGCCCGATGCCTACCTGACCAAGCCTTTCAACCGCGTCGGCCTGGCCCAGCGCCTGGAGAAACTGACCCAGCGCAAGACGCTGCTCAAGCCGATCCTCCAGGCCCTTGACCGCAGTCGCCCGGCCGAAGTACTCGCCGCCTGCGCCGAGCTGTGCAAGAAGGACCCGCGTTTCGCCCCGCTGTGCCTGCGTTACCGTGCCGACGCCCTGCGTGACCTCAATCGTTTCGAGGAGCTGGAGAAGTTTCTCAAGAACATCCTCGCCAGCCGTCCGCAGCCCTGGGTCTACGCGGCGCTCGGCAGCCTGCTGCACAAGCGCGGGCAGAACGCCCAGGCCCAGGGGGTCTATGAGCAGGCCCTCAAGGCCTTCCCGATCATGCCCAACCTGTACGATGGCATGGCCGAGGTGCTGGTGGCCCAAGGCGAGACCCGGCGTGCCCAGCACATGCTCGAGGAGGCGGTACGCCTGTCGCCACTCGCCGTGCGCCGTCAGGCCGCGCTGGGCAAGCTGGCGCTGGACAATGCCGACTTCGAAAGCGCCTCCAAGGCCTATCGCCATGCGGTGAACCAGGGGCAGAGTTCGCGCTACAAGGACGCCGAGAGCAATCTGGGTCTGGTCCAGGCGTTGATGAACAAGAACAGTGGCAACGGGCTCGATGCCCGTACACGGGTCGAGATCAACACCGTGCTCAGCGAGGTGGCCAAGGAAAACGTCGAGGACCAGGGCCTGCAGGTGCGCGCACGGTTGATGAAGGCTGCCAGCCTGCAGCAGGCCGGCGATGCGGAAACCGCCGCCAAGCTCACCGAGCAGGCCATGCTGCGCCTGGAGAAGATGGACCAGTTCTTCTCGGTGGAGGCGGCGCTGACGGTGGCCAAGCAACTTCAGCAACTCGGCCAGGATGCGGCGGGTACCTCGATTCTCAAAGGTTGCGTGGAAACCTACGGCGACGACCCCAAGGTCATGCAGAGCGTCGCCAAGCTCACCGACGATCCGCTGGTGCTGGGGGCAGTGACCGAAGCCGTGGACCTCAACCGCCAGGGTGTGCGCAGCTACCAGGGTGGTCAGCTCAATGAAGCGCTGGGCATGTTCCGCAAGGCGCTGTCGCTGCAACCGAAAAACATCAGCATTGCCCTGAACACCGCCCAGGCCCTGCTGCGCATCGGCGGCGAGACACCACCGCCGGCACTGATGCAGGAGTGCCGCGACTGCCTCACCAGCGTGGCCGGCATTCCCGCCAGCGACAGTCGCTATGATCGCTACCGCAAACTGCACATCCGGGTCTTCGGCGCATGAATCAGGACAACCAGGGACTGGACTTCTCCACGGTGATCGCCTCCACCGTGCACGACCTGAAAAACTCCCTCTCGGCGCTCACCCATGCCCACAGCCAATGGCTGGCGCGCCTGCCCGAAGAGCTGCGCGGCGGCACCGAGCAGGGCGTGGTGGAGCATGAGCTCAGCCACCTGAACGGCATGCTCGTGCAGTTGCTGGGGCTGTACAAGCTGGGCGTCAACCAGCTGCCCATCTGCCCGGACTACCACGAGCTGGACGACTTCATCGAGGCGCAGCTGGCGGCTCAGGAAGACGTGATCAAGCACCGCGACATCCTCGCCACCTGGCGCATCGAGACCGAGAGTCCTCTGGGCTTCTTCGACCGCGAACTGGTCGCCTCGGTGGTGGCCAATGTGCTCACCAACGCCATCCGCTATGCCGGCCATGCCCTGCTGATCAGTATCGAGGAAGAGGGCGAGCAACTGGTGATCAGCGTCAACGACGACGGCGCCGGTTATCCACAGCGCATGCTCGAACGCCAGCACGACTATGTGCAGGGCATCGATTCGCAGAGCGGCAGCACCGGGCTGGGGCTGTACTTCGCCGCGCGGATTGCCGGGCTGCACGAGCGCAACGGGGTACGCGGGCGGATCGAGATCGCCAACGGCGGGACGCTGGGGGGCGGGTTGTTCCGGTTGTACCTGCCTTGAGATTTGCCGCGTTCGTCAGCTCTTTCAGAGGCTTTGATCACGAGTTGGCATACCGCAAGCCTGGCGATAGTCTTGTCGGACATCCGTGATTTCGCCAGGCCAATAATGAACGTTCTACCATCAACCCTCATCCGCGAAACCTTCCCCGTCGGCCCGCTGCAGTGCAACTGCACCCTGATCGGCGATCCGCTCAGCAAGAAGGCCATCGTCGTCGACCCGGGCGGGGATGAGCAGAAGATCCTCGCCCGCCTGCAGCACCATGGCCTGACCCTGGTGAGCATCATCCACACCCATGCCCACTTCGACCATTTCCTCGCCTCGGGCAAGCTCAAGGAACTGACCGGTGCCACGCTGCACTTGCACAAGGCCGACCAGCCGCTGTGGGAAAACCTGGAAATGCAGTGCCAGATGTTCGGCATGCCCTACACCCCGGTGCCGTCGCCGGATCGCTGGCTGAGCGACGACGAAGCGCTGGCCTGCGGCTGCGGCGTGGCGTTGCATACTCCAGGGCATACGCCGGGCTCGATGAGTTTCTGGTTCGCCGAGCACAAGCTGCTGATCGCTGGCGATACCCTGTTCCGCCGCGGCGTCGGGCGCACCGATTTGTGGGGTGGCGATCAGCGGGCTATCGTTCGTTCCATCAAGGAACGGCTGTACCGCCTGGATGAGGAAGCCATCGTGGTGACCGGCCATGGCCCGGAAACCCGCCTCGGCGACGAGATGCGCGAGAATCCGTTCGTGCGCGCCTGAGGTTTCATGGAATTTTTCCGCTGCGCTGCAATCCAAGGCTGGCATAGATCCGTAGGCGATCCGCTGCACTTTTGAATTTCAGTAGGAGCTTGTCCATGTTCACCATGCGTCGTCTGATTATCGTCGCTACCGCCGCCGCCCTGATGTCCGGTTGTGCCAGCCCCAACCCGTATGACAACCAGGGCCAAGCGCAAGGCTCCACAGGGATGAGCAAGACCGCCAAGTACGGTGGCCTGGGCGCGCTGGCCGGCGCCATCGCCGGTGCCGCCATCGATCACAACAACCGCGGCAAGGGCGCGCTGATCGGCGCCGCCGCGGTGGGCGCCGCCGCCGCCGGCTACGGCTACTACGCCGACAAGCAGGAAGCCGAGTTGCGGGCCAAGATGGCCAACACCGGCGTCGAGGTGCAGCGCCAGGGCGATCAGATCAAGCTGATCATGCCGGGCAACATCACCTTCGCCACTGATTCGGCGAATATCTCCCCAAGCTTCTACTCGCCGCTGAATAACCTGGCCAACTCGTTCAGGCAGTTCAACCAGAACACCATCGAGGTGGTGGGCTTCACCGATAGCACTGGTAGCCGCCAGCACAACATGGACCTGTCGCAGCGCCGTGCCCAGGCGGTCAGCACCTACCTGACTTCCCAGGGCGTGGATTCGTCGCGGGTCAGCGTGCGTGGCATGGGCCCGGACCAACCGATCGCCAGCAACGCCGACGCCAATGGGCGCGCGCAGAACCGCCGCGTCGAGGTCAACCTGAAGCCGATTCCGGGTCAGCAGTATGACCAGCAGGGCACTGTTCAACAGTACCCCTAACACGCTGGGCTGAAACCGATCGCGGGGCAAGTCGCATCGGCGCACCGATGCGACTTGCCCCGCGATGCTTTCTAGCGCACGGTACTGGCCTGGATGGCCGTCAACGCGATGGTATGCACGATATCGTCTACCTGCGCCCCACGGGGCAGGTCGTTGACCGGCTTGCGCAGCCCTTGCAGCATCGGCCCCAGGCTGACGCAGTCGGCGCTGCGCTGCACCGCCTTGTGGGTGGTGTTGCCGGTGTTCAGGTCGGGGAACACGAACACCGTGGCGCGCCCCGCTACCGGGCTCGACGGCGCAAGCTGGCGGGCGATCTCGGGGTTGGCGGCGGCGTCGTACTGCAGCGGCCCGTCGATCACCAGGTCGTGTTCGGCCTGCTGCGCCAGGCGCGTGGCTTCGCGCACTTTTTCCACTTCTTCGTCACTGGCCGCCGAATCGCTGGAGTAGCTGAGCATTGCCACCCGTGGCGCGATGCCAAACGACTCTGCCGACTCGGCGCTCTGCCGGGCGATCTCGGCCAGCTCGGCGGCACTGGGATGCGGGTTCATCACGCAGTCGCCGTAGACCAGCACCTGGTCGGGGAACAGCATGAAGAACACCGACGACACCAGGCTGCTGCCCGGCGCGGTCTTGATCAGTTGCAAGGCCGGGCGAATGGTGTTGGCGGTAGAGTGCACCAGGCCCGAGACCAGGCCATCGACTTCGCCCAGGGCGAGCATCATGGTGGCGATCACCACCGGGTCCTCGAGTTGCTGCTCGGCCATCGGCGCGTTGAGGTTCTTGCTCTTGCGCAGCTCGACCATCGGTTCGACATAACGGCCACGGATCAGCTCGGGGTCGAGCACCTCCAGGTCCGGCGGCAGGCTGATGCCCTGGGCGCGGGCCACGGCCTGCACGTCCTCGGGCTTGGCCAGCAGCACGCAGCGGGCGATGCCACGGGCCTGGCACAGGGCGGCGGCCTGCACCAGCAGGGGCTCGGCGCCCTCGGGCAGGACGATGCGCTTGTTGGCCTGCTGGGCGCGCTGGATCAACTGGTAGCGGAACACCGCCGGCGACAGGCGCAGTTCCCGTGGCGTGCCGCAACGCTGGTGCAGCCAGGCGGCGTCCAGCTGGCTGGCGACGAAGTCGGTGATGAACTCGGCGCGCTCGCGGTCGTCCACCGGGATCTCGCGGTTCAGCGAGTTGAGCTGGTTGGCGGTGTCATAGGAGCCGGTGCTCACCGACAGGATCGGCAGGCCGGCCTGCAGAGCACCACGGCACAGCTCAAGGATGCGCGGGTCGGGCTTGCTGTCGCTGGTCAGCAACAGGCCGGCCAGGGGCACGCCGTTGATCGCGGCCATGCACACGGCGAGGATGATGTCGTCGCGATCGCCCGGCGTCACCACCAGGGTGCCGGAGGTCAGCAGCGGCACGGTGTTGGCCACGGTGCGGGCGCAGATGATGATCTTGCTCATGCGCCGCTGGTCGTAGTCGCCGGCGTTGAGCACCTGGGCGCCGAGCAGCTCGGCCACGTCGCGGGTTCGCGGGGCGTTGAGCTCGGCCTGATAGGGAATGCAGCCGAGCAGGCGGAAGTCGTTGCCGCGCAGCAGCGGCGAATGCTCGCGCAGGCGCGTGGCGAAGTCGGCCATGCTTTCGTCGGTGCGCACCTTGTTGAGGATCACGCCGAGCACCTTCGGGTCGCGCGGGCCACCGAACAACTGGGCCTGCAGCTCGACACGGCCGGACAGCTCGCTCAGTACCTCGTTCTCTGGCGCCGATACCAGGATCACCTCGGCGTCCAGGCTCTTGGCCAGGTGCAGGTTGACCCGGGCGGCATAGCTGGCATGGCGGGTCGGCACCATGCCCTCGACCACCACCACGTCCTTGCCGACGCAGGCCTGTTGGTAGAGGCGGATGATTTCCTCGAGCAGCTCGTCGAGCTGGCCGTCACCGAGCATGCGCTCGACATGCCCCAGGCTCAGCGGAGTGGGCGGCTTGATGCCGTGGGTGCGGGCGACCAGTTCGCTGGAACGCTCCGGGCCGGTGTCGCCGGGGTGCGGCTGGGCGATCGGCTTGAAGAAGCCGACCTTGAGCCCGGCGCGCTCCAGGGTGCGGACCAGGCCCAGGCTGATGGAGGTCAGGCCGACACCGAAGTCGGTTGGCGCGATGAAAAATGTCTGCATGCGTGCTTCTCGAAATAAGCGGTGCAAGGAAGTCAGCGGCCAAGGGTATCGCTAACCGCCCCCTGCGCGCACCAGCCGCAGGTGAATACCTGGCCGACGCGCCGGGCGCGTTCGTCGGCATCGAGCACCCAGGGCCGCGCCTGCCACGGCGGCTGGTGGCGCAGGTGCTGGGTATGGCCGCAGGACAGCTCGACCACCCAATGCCCCTCCTCGTCGAGATGGAAACCAGTGATCCGACTGATGGGCGGCCCTTGGTCCGAGTCGCGTTCGCAATCGGTCGATGCGTTGGTTACACTTGTCCGTTCTACATTCTTTTGCAAAAGGTCTTGCCCCATGCTGATCGCCGCCAACAAGGCTGTCTCCATCGACTATACCCTCACCAACGACGCAGGTGAGGTCATCGACAGCTCCGCCGGTGGTGCGCCGCTGGTCTACCTGCACGGTGCCGCCAACATCATCCCGGGCCTGGAAAAAGCCCTGGAAGGCAAGCAGGCCGGTGACGAACTGACCGTTGCCATCGAGCCGGAAGAAGCCTACGGCGAGTACTCGGCCGAACTGGTCAGCACCCTGAACCGCAGCATGTTCGAAGGCGTCGACCAACTGGAAGTCGGCATGCAGTTCCACGCTTCGGCGCCGGACGGCCAGATGCAGATCGTCACCATCCGCGACATCGACGGCGACGACGTGACCGTCGACGGCAACCACCCGCTGGCTGGCCAGCGCCTGAACTTCAAGGTCAAGGTCGTCGACGTGCGTGACGCCAGCGAAGAAGAAATCGCTCACCGTCACATCCACGGTGAAGGTGGCCATCACCACTGATTTTCTGCGCTAAGCTCAGAGAGTCGCCAGGCGCTCGGGCAAGCCGGACTTGCCCTCCTCAGGAGGGTGGACGGTTTGGCCGCGCGCCTTTTTAGTGGGCGGGATTCGCCCCAGCGGCAATCGGGAACCTGAGAGGGGATTTCATCATGAGTGCATTTCACGACCTGACGTTGAAGGCGTTGAACGGCGAGGACCTGCCGCTGGCCCCGTTCAAGGGCCAGGTGGTGCTGGTGGTCAATGTCGCCTCCAAGTGCGGGCTGACGCCGCAGTACAAGGCCCTGGAGAACCTGTATCAGGATTACCGGGACAAGGGTTTCAATGTGCTGGGCCTGCCGTGCAACCAGTTCGCCGGCCAGGAACCTGGCAGCGAGAAGGAAATCCAGGAATTCTGCAGCCTCAACTATGGGGTGAGCTTCCCGCTGGGCGCCAAGCTCGAGGTCAACGGGCCGCAGCGTCATTCGCTGTATCGCCTGCTGGCGGGTGAAGGGGCCGAGTTCCCCGGTGACATCACCTGGAACTTCGAGAAGTTCCTGGTTGGCAAGGATGGCCGTGTATTGGCGCGTTTCGCCCCGCGGACGGCGCCGGATGATCCGACCGTGGTGCAGGCGATCGAGAAGGCGCTGGGCTGATCTGTACCCACACCCCTGTAGGAGCGGCCTTGCCGAGGCGTCGGACCGGCCGGAAAGGGCTGCGTAGCAGCCCCAGGATTTCAGCTACGCAGCCAATATTGCCGGGGCCGCTTCGCGGCCCTTTCGCGGCACAAGGCTGCTCCTACAGAGGGAACGGCGTCATCCACCTCTGCCCTAGGCCGTCAGAACGCTACCGACGTCTGCACATACAACGTCCGCGGTTCACCCACGTACTTGCCCTTGTTGTTGTCGTCGAACGAGCGGGTGTAGTACTCGCGGTTGAACAGGTTCTTCACCCCCACCGCCACCTTCAGGTTCGAAAGCGCAGGGCCGAAGTCATAGCCGGCGCGGGTGCTGACCAGCATGTAGCCGGGGATGCGCCCGGTGCTGCCGTCGGCGCTCTCGCTGGCGGTGTTGGCGTTGTCGGCGTACTGGCTGCTCTGGAAGCTGCTGTCCAGGTTCAACTGCCACGGGCCTTCGGTGTAGCCGATCCCCAGCGTGCCCTTGTGGCGGGACGAGAACGGTACCTGGTTGCCCTTGTTCGGGCCGTCCTCGCGGATGGTTGCATCGACGAAGGCGTAGCCGGCGTGCACGTCGAAACCGGCCAGGGCCGGGCTCAGGCCGTCGAGGGCGTAGCGCACGCTGGTCTCGATGCCCTGGTGGCGGGTTTCGCCGCGGGCGATCACCGAGTCGTTGGTCTGGTTGCTTTCGTACTGGTTGTCGAAGTTGATCAGGAAGGCGCCGATTTCGGCCTGCAGGTCGCCATTGTCGTAGCGGGTGCCGACTTCCCAGGTGCGCGCTTTCTCCGGCTTCACTTCGCCGCTGCTGACGCGGTTGGGCATCTGGCTGTACTGCACGCTGCCGAACGAGCCTTCGGTGTTGGCGTAGAGATTCCAGTTGTCGGTGAGGTGGTACATCACGTTCAGCGCGGGCAGGGCGGTGTTGTAGCTGCCCTGGTACTGCTGGCCGTTGAGCTTGTTGCTCTGCTCGGAGTCGATCATCTCGTAGCGGATGCCCGGGGTGATGGTCCAGCGGCCGATGTCGATGCGATCATCCAGGTAGATGGCATGGGCTTCGGTGCTGCCGCGGGTGTCGCGGTCGTTGCGGCTGGCGGTGGTCGGCAGGGCGCCGTTGACCGGCTCGCGGTAGCGCAGTTCATGCCCGGCCTCGTTGACGTAGCGGTAGCCGATGCCCAGTTCGTGCCAGCTGTCGCCCAGGGCCAGGCCCTGCGAGAAGCGGGTCTCGATGCCGCGTACCCAGTACTCGCGTGGCGACAGCGAGACGAAGCTGCCCTGGTCAAGGTAGCCGCTGCGCAGGGTCTTGGTGAAGAAGCTGTTGACGCTGAACTGGCGGTCGTCCTGCTTGTAGTCGTAGCCCAGGTTGAACAGGGTGCGACGGCCCCAGAACTTGTCCTTCAGGCGGGTCGACTGGTACGGGTCGGCGTCGAAGTCGGCGGTGCTCAGGCCGCCGGGCATCTCGGCCTCGCCCTCGTAGTACTGGGCCATGGCGTGCAGGCTGTTGGCTTCGTCCAACTGCAGCTTGCCCTTGAGCATCAGGTCGTCGATCTGCGTGTCGCTGTGTTCGCGCCAGTCGCTGCCGCGGGTGCCGGAGTAGAGCAGGGCGCCGCCCAGGCCGTTGGCATTGGTGCCGCCGATCAGCAGGTTGGCGCTGTTCTTCAGGCCATCCTGGCTGGACGACGGGCTGATCTGGTTCTGCATCGCCGCCTTGAAGGTGGCTTCTTCGGGGATGGCGCGGGTGACGAAGTTGACGATGCCGCCGACGTTCTGCGGCCCGTAGCGCACCGCGCCGCCGCCGCGCACCACGTCCACGGCATCCATGTTGCCCAGGCTGATCGGCGCCAGCGACAGCTGCGGCTGGCCGTAGGGGGCGAAGGGCACCGGGATGCCGTCCATCAGCACGGTGGAGCGCGAGGCCAGGCGCGGGTTCAGGCCACGGATGCCGAAGTTCAGTGCCAGGTCGTGGCTGCCGGTGCCGTTGTTTTCCGGGGCGTTGACGCCAGGGATGCGGTTGAGCACTTCGCGGGCACTGCTGGCGCCGCTGCGTTCGAATTCCTCGCGGCGCACCACATCGCGGGCGCCGGGGTGCTCGAAGACGTTGTCCTGGCGGGCCTCGGCCAGCCAGTCGCCGACCACGGTCGAGGCGCCCAGCTCGATCGGGGCATTGCTGCCCATGGCCGGCAGCGGTTGCAGGCTGTAGCCGTTGTCGGTTTCCTGGCGCGCCTGCAGGCCGCTGCCGCGCAGCAGGGCATCGAGCCCCTGGCCGACCTCGTACTGGCCTTCCAGGCCGGGGCTGCTAAGGCCCTGGGTCAGGCCAGGGCTGAACGAGATCAGCGCGCCGCTTTCGCGCCCGAACTGGTTCAGGGCCTGTTCCAGGGTTCCTGGCGCGATGTGGTAGGCGCGAGGCTCGCCGGCCAGGGCGAGCGGGGCGGCGAGGATCAGGGCGTAGGCGAGGGGGCTGAGGCGCAGGGGCATGTGACGGAGGTCCTGTGACAAGGGGTTCTGTCTTCTCTGTCACGCGAGGGTCGGGAAATGGCTCAACAGAAATGAAATAAAATCGGGTTGGAGTCGGGATTCGTGGGAGCGGGCTTGACTCTCAGCCCGTTGACGCGGCCTCGAGCGACACCCAGTAACGGGTGAACCGCCGCACCTTCACCGGCAGCGTCACTTCCAGCATCTCCAGGATCCGCTCACTGTCTGCCAGCGGATACGATCCGGAAATCCGTAAATCGGCCACCCGCTCACTGCATCTCAACTGCCCGAGTCGATACCGCGACAGCTCGGCGAGAAAGTCACCCAGGCGCATCTGTGACACCACCAGCATGCCCTCCACCCAGGCCGCCCGGTTAGGGTCCAGCGGTGCGATTGCCTGCCAGCCGCCTTGCGCGAAACGTGCCTGATGCCCGGCCAGCAGCGGTGTGCCGGCCACGCTGGCGCTGCCGCTGAACACCGACACCAAGCTGAAACCGTCGAACTGACGGACGTCGAAGCGTCCGCTTTCCAGATGCAGTTCGCCCTGGGCCGTGGCCAGGCGCAGTGGCCGTGGATCGTTAATCACCTCGAGCAGCAGCTCGCCTTCCTGCAAGCGCACCAGGCGCTGCCGGCCGTCGAAGCGCACGTCGGCGGCGCTGCGGGTGTTCAGGTGCAACTGGCTGCCGTCGTCGAGGGTCAGGCGGCGGCGCTGACCGATTGGGCTGCGGTAGTCGGCCATCAGTCCGGGCAGTGGATTGTGCGGGTGCAGGCCCAGCCCGGCGGCACTCGCCACTCCTGCCAGCAGCAACGCCTTGAGGGCGCGACGCCTGGCCGGCGAAGGCGGCGCCTGCAGCGTGGCGTGGACCACCGGGGCGGCGACGCCGCGCAGGCGCTGGTTGACCTGCTGGATATGAGCCCAGGCTCGCTGGTGTTCGCTGTCGGCCTGCAGCCAGCGCTCCAGGGCCTGGTGCTGGTCGAAGTCGTCGCTCTGCGACTCGATCAGCCAGTGCACCGCCTGTTCGGCGATCTGCGAGGAAAAGGCTGCGTTCACGGGGCCAGCCCTTTCAGCGTATTGAGAATTGGCGTCCGGCTTGGATTTGCCGGGGTCGCTTTGCGACCCTTTCGCGACACAAGGCCGC